>JAYVNB010000001.1:0-7972 GCA_043759365.1 Bacteriovoracaceae bacterium
TCCCTTTTCGCACCTTGCTAAAGCTGTTCACAGCGGCACTCCTGGCTTTTTCCGCCTACCGCCTTTATCCGATGATGGTGCTTTTCTCCCTATCTCTGCTGGTCGCGGTCACCTTGAAACCGATCCGTCTCAAACTGAGTCGCTGGATGCCGAAGTGGCTCGCAACCACCGTCGTCACTTTGGGCATCATTACGACTTTCGCACTGGCCTTCGGACTCCTCGTTCCCGCCCTGATTTCGCAAGTGACCGAGGTCGCGAAGGATTGGCCCCGGATCCAAACGGACATTTTAAATGCTCTTCCTCACGACCGAATGCTCCACCCCCTCGTTCAGGAAACCATTTCCCATCCCGGAATCAGCATTAGCGGAAAACTTCCCGAGCAACTGGTCACAGTGGGCGGGATGGCGGTCGGAGGGATTTCCGAGCTGGTCCTCCTCTTGACCTTCTCCATCTATCTTCTGGTCGATGGCAAACGCGCCTACGAGTGGCTACTCGCCTTTTTTCAACCCGAAACCCGGAGTAAGCTGGAGAAAACCGCAAGCGAGGTCTCGGAAGTGATCTCGGCCTATTTGGCCGGCCAGCTGATCACATCCCTTCTGGTCGGGATCTACGCTTTCGCACTTCTCAGCTTTCTCAAGGTACCGGGTGCCTTGATGTTGGCCATGTTGGCAGCAATCTTCGACATCCTGCCCATTGTTGGCTTTTTTCTCTCCACCGTACCGGCAGTGCTGCTAGCCCTCACAGTCTCTTCGACCGCCGGCCTTGCCGTATTCGGGGGCTATCTTTTTTACCATGCGCTCGAAAACTACTACATCGTCCCGAAGATCTATGGCGACAAGCTGAGGCTCTCGACCCTGGTTGTCCTGCTCTCACTCTTGGCCGGTGGAATGGTGGCCGGCATCGCAGGTGCCATCCTCATTCTACCGATTGTCGCCTCCTACCCCATCATCGAGCGCATTTGGCTTCGTCGGTACCTCGGCTCCGAAGTGGTGGAAAAACACATCACCGAAGACAAGGCTACGAAATCGGCCTGATACGATAGAAGTGCAAGACTCCCGAGAAATTTCTAGTATGGATAGCAGCCAAAGACTTTCGATCGCTCTGGCCTCTATCGGGATCGGGACCTGGGAGTGGGCCGCAGGAGAACCCGAGCTGAAATGGAATTCCATCTCCGAACACCACTTCGGCTTTGGTCCTGGGGAGTTCCCCGGCACTCTCGATGCCGCCGAGAAACGTGTTCTCGCCGAGGACTTGCCGGATATTCGCGCGGACCTGATCCGAGCGTACAGTTCTCGCTCGCCGTTTCAGCGGGAGTTCCGGGTCCACTGGCCAGACGGAACGGTCCACTGGCTGTCCGCTTCCGGAAACTCCATCCAAGCCAACTCAATGGGTCCCGTTCGCTTCACTGGCGTGCTTTTCGACATGACGGACCGTCGAAACTTCGAAGTCGAGCTACGGGAGAGCGAGATGAGACAAAGGCATCTTGCGGATCTGATGCCTCAGATGGTCTGGATCACCGACGCCTCGAGCCAGATCGAGTACATCAATCGTCGCTGGTACGAATATACGGGAGTCGCAGTCGGAACCTTGGGAGCGGAGGCGTGGAAACCCGTCGTGCATCCGGATGACTTGGGGCGGGTACTATCAGCCCAAACTGACTCGCTTCGACAAAACACCCCTCTTGAGATCGAATACCGAATTCGACGTCATGACGGACATTATCGCTGGCACCTCGCCCGGACCGTGTTCGTCCCGGGATTCGAAGGCCGCTCGAAAAAACGCTTCGGCACCGCTACCGACATCCACGATCAGAAACTCGCCGAGGACAGACAGCGATTCTTCGCGGCTGTTTCTGACTCCCTCGCATTCGCAGTCGACTGGAAGGAACAGGTTGATCAAGCGACCCGCGTTGCCATCGATTATCTTGGCGGTGGCTGCATCGTCTATTTGAAACAGCCCGACGGAAGCATTTCTCTGGAAGCGATAACGCATCGGGATCAAGGCTGCGAATCAGCCACCTTGGAAGCCCATCGCCTCTACCCGCTCCGGATCGAAGATGGATCGACTCCCGATCTCGCGATCCGCACTGGCAAGTCCACTTGGATTCCTGAAGTCGATCCGGAATTCCTCATGAGCCAAGCCAAAGATCCCCAGCATCGAAGCCTACTTGCCCGGTTGGGCTTACGTTCCCTCATCACGATTCCCCTCGGGACTGAACGGGAAAGGTTCGGCGCAATCACGATCGTGAGTCAAGAACGAGTCCTCACCCAAGTCGACCTCGACACCATCGAGGAGTTCGCTCGAAGGATCGGCTTAGCCCTCCACAACTCCCTGCTTTTTCGGGCCCAGGTGGACTCCGTACTCCAGCTTCGTCAAGCAATCGAAGCCCGGGACGACTTCCTTTCGGTTGCATCGCATGAACTCAAGACGCCGCTAACGAGTCTCAAACTCCAGGTCCAGCTTCGAAAAAGGCTCCTTCTCCGATCCTTGGACGATGCATTTCAACCGGAAAAACTGCGGGAAATGTTCGAGTCGGACTCCCGGCAGATTGAACGCCTGAACCGCCTGATCGACGATATGCTGGATGTTGCGCAGATCAATACGGGGAAACTCAGCCTGATCTGCGAGCCATTTGACCTCAAGGAGCTCGTCCTGGACGCATGCGCTCAACTCAGGGGCGCGTTCGAGAGCGCGGGACGTACCTTGAACGTCATTGCACTGGAATCCGTGAAAGGGAAATGGGACCGATTCAGGATCGAACAGGTCCTGACCCACCTCATGACCAACGCCATGAAGTACGGCTCCGGCAAGCCGGTCCAAATCCGACTCATGCACGAAGCTGAAAAAGCCTCGATCCAGGTCCAGGATCACGGGATTGGAATCGCACCTAAAGATCACGCGCGGATTTTCAATCGATTCGAAAGGGTCGCTTCTGGAACCGGACCCGGCGGCCTCGGTCTAGGCTTGTTCATTTCGCGGCAAATCGTCGAAGCGCACGGCGGAACGCTTCAGGTCGCCAGCGAGGAGGGCATGGGCTCCACTTTCGAAATCTCGCTCCCCCTCTGAAGCACACGGATTGCACTTCCAAGCCGCATGAAGACTGTGTCTGTCCTGTGGTTGTTCCCGCTCGCTTCCCGCGCTGCTACCGGCACCGTCATCGAAAACTCGCTCAGCTACGCGATCTTCGACTTTGCGCGAAACCATCCTCTGGGCACTTTACTCGCGGTCCTAGTCATCCTGGGAGTGATCGCAGGAGTCGCCCTCTGGGTCGTCCGGCGAGTCAAATTAGAAGCTCGAGGCTATGCGCGGAGCGGGAGAAACGCCTGGAATCAAATCCGGAGCAAAACAGAAGGATCCCGCTCGCAACTTCGAGCAGTGCCCCCGCACCCCGAAGATCCAGGAAACTTCAAAGATCGACGCCAAAGCCGCTGACTGCAGGCTCGCGGTTTCACGAAAACCTACGAATACCAAGAGCGAGAGACACGCGCAGGCGGCTTGAAGCGCTGCCCGTTCGTACTCGATCGGGGATCGGTAACCAAGAGCGGAGTGAATCCGTCTTCGGCTGTACCAAACCTCGATGTACTCGAAGTTCGCCGCCATCGCTTCCTGCCTCGTTCTGAAACACATGCGATGCACGAGTTCGACCTTCAGCGTATGAAAGAAGCTTTGTCGAGTAGGGCTGGGCAACTACTTGCCCAACCCCCTCACAGAACCGGACTTGCGGAGCTACCGCATCGGGCTCTTCAATCCCCTTCGCAGCAAAGAAAGGAGGGCTGACTTTGCCTCCGGAAGATCGACTTCGGCAAAGGCACCGATGCCGTACGCGTAGGCGACGTCCTAAGGCTAGTTGAAACTTGACGTTAAGTGGTTCACTCTTTCGGCTGCAAAGCGGAAATAGAACTCAACCGATCGGATCTGAAACTCTGGTCAGAAAAAGAACCACCCAACATGTCTATTCACCGCCGAAGAGATCTGGCTCCCGCTCAAGTCCCCGGGTTTGAAACCGGTGGGATCCTCAACTCCCAGTACCTCTTCATCACAGCGCTCCTGCCGCGGTGGGGAACTCAGTCGGGCTCGATTTCCATCGGAGGTCAAAAGGTCGCGATCCAAAAGCCGCGAGTCCGTGCTGGAGACGGCGAGAGGCGGCTCGAGACTTACGAGCAGTTTCAAGGTCCGAAGCTCTTCAACCAGCAAGTCTTCCAGCAGGGGCTGCATCGAGTAACCCAACGCGACTAGGTGAAGGGACTTCCGAAGATTGCGGCGAGCTCACTTTGGGATGAGTAAATGCAAAATGTCTCGTGCTTGGGTCAAGGCGACCGAGAACCAGCTGGAGAAGCTTCGCACGCGAGGGATCAGTGACCTCGGGATCGCAGCCGTCTTCATCGACGGAAAACGGTTCTCGAAGCTCGGTGCGGTCATCGCTCTGGGCGTGGAATCAGACGGCCGGAAGCACGTCCTGGGACTTTACCAGAGCTCGACTGAGAACTCGGCCGCTTGCCGGGAGCTGTTGGACGATTTGGAGCGTCGAGGGCTACCCGAAAATGATCTTTTGTTCATCGTCGATGGGGGAAGCAGCTTGAACAAGGCGTTGGATGAAAATTACGAGATCTGGGATCCTAAAGCCAGGCGAGCCTGCCGGGTCCGATGCTTCGTGCATCAATGGCGAAACCTCGCTGAAGTGCTGGATGAAAAGCAGTGCAGCGAAGCAGCGCCGCATTTCAGGGCGATTCGAGAAGCCCGCGACTTGACCCAAGCTCTGGAGTGCTCAAACTCCCTGGAGAGGGTTCTGGGGCGATTCAATGCCTCGACGTTGGCGAGCTACCTCCAGGCCAAAGAGGATCTCCTCGCCCTCCATCGGCTGGGTCTCTCGGCCCCGCTCCGGACATTCTTCTCAACGACCAATCCCATCGAGAGCCTGAACCCGCTGCTGGAGGAAAACATGCGTCGGGTGAAACGATGGCAGGATTCACCTCGTTTCCAGCGCTGGCCAGCGACGGCCCGCCCGAACAATGAGAAGACGATGCGACGAATTCGTGGCTATCGAGCTCGTCCTGCGCTCGTCGTGAGGCTCCACTCCCTCTGCTCCGATCCCGACAAAGTCGTTGACAGCAACACTCACGCCGCGTGATGAAACCCGAGTCACACAGCCGAGAGTTTCAACTAGCCGAAGGACATGGCCACAAATCCCAATGAGAGTGCATGCATGTTCTGAAAGGTCGAGTAATTTACTGGCGAACAATCAGTGATAAGAAATAGTCACTGATGTGGGGGTACTCCCGCTACTGTAAACGCCTGGGACAGATTCGGAGCCCGCACCCAAGGTCAATACTCCCGTGGTAAACGTGGCAACGTTGTAGATTGTATCGTTGGCATTGGACATGGGATAAAAGGTCGTTATCCCATTCAGCGCGGTGTTCCACACACTATGGTTGACGCCGATTGTGAATCCTCCCCCAGTTGTATTTGTGTTCCACCAACTAGTTGCTGAAGCGTTCAACGGTTGTACCGAGGCGCCACCCGTTGCGGTGAACTGAATAGACTGAATGCTGCCACTCACGACACCGCCGACGGTAAAGGTTCCGCCAGTCGTGTAACTATTCATATACACACCACCGGTACAAGCGCTGGAAGAGTAGGTGTATTGGTTCATCCCCCAGGTATTTCCTCCCGTGAGCGATAAAACGTTTTTATAATAGGTTTCGCCAGTAACAGTGCCAGTACCACTCAATGAGTAGCAGCTTGAAGTCCATGTGCCGTTGATATCGCTGCCAGTGAACGTCCCACCCGATCCTCCTCCAGTCGAAGAAGGAGCTGCTGATGCGGGGTCTTTAGCTCCAGGAAACTTACATCCGCTCAATGCTGCGATGATGAATAGAAATGAAGCAATAAAGCTGCTCCAGCGGAAGTGGGCTGTTCCCTTGATTTCTTCACTTGCCCGCAACGTAATCGCCATTTTGGTCGGTCTCCATCTCAAAAACACAATCGGACCAAGGGCGAAAAAGCAGGCTCATTGACCACGCTCATTTGATATAGTCACGCATCGGCATAACGTAAGTATGACGTTAAAGTATTTGCAGGGATTATCCTCCTCTGCATGCCCGGCCGCACGAATCAGCAGACCTCGATGCCGAATTTCCGTCATAAGGGCAACCCGATTCCCCCCCCCAAAAAAAGAGACCCGTCGATTTCCTGCATAGGGGTGTGTAGTGCGGGCGGTGGACAGGAGAGCGTGAAACCTCTGTGACAACGAAGCATGCAACACCCTGCCCCGTGTAAATTAGTGTAGGGCGAGTATAGGTGAAATCGTATCCAAGATCGAAAAAAATGATTCTACAGTCCATATTTAACGCGACAGCGTTAATGAACTCCATGTCCCCGCTCAGAGCGGTGCTCTAGGCGAGAGCCCGCTCCCGAACCCCGAGGTGAAGCCGCGGGTGAGGCGTAAGAATCGGCCGATTGCCTACAAACTCAGGATTTTATCCGAGACAGATCAGCTTAGAGGCAATCCTGGGCAAATCGCGGCGCTCCTGCGACGCGAAGGACTTAGTCATTGAACAGCAGTGCAAGGAGTAGGAAAAGATCAGGACGCGAAAAGAAAAGCGAAGTTGATCATGGATGCTCAATAGAAATTGATCATATCCTGGGTAATTCCATCCAGGAGGAGACTCTTTTGTAGTTACCGGATCTGGACTCGGAAGGGAGCAACTCATGACTCGGATAGAAAGCCAGCACTCCGAGTTCACGATCTCGCGCTCTCGGTTGAGCTCCGCTCTGGGCGTGGACCGCTCCGCGGTCTATCCGGTATCGCTGGAAACAGAATCCCGGAGAAAGGCCTGTGGACTTTGTGAATGCGAGACCCCAGCGTAAGTCGTATCGAATTCTGAGCGCCGAAGAGGAGAGGCTCGTGCTGGAAGCCTGTCACAGCCCACGCTTCGTAGACAAGGCACCGCCGGAGATCTATGCAACGTTGCTCGACGAGGGCGTGTACCTTGACTCCGTGCGCACGATGTATCGAATTCTGGCAAAGCACAAAGAGGTCCGGAAGAGACGGGCAATTATCCGTCTTGCCCACTACTCGAAACCCGAACTCCAGGCGACGGACCCAAATTTGGTCTGGTCCTGGGATAGAGCCAAAATCCTGGGGCCTACGAAATGGACGTACTACTATCTGTACGTTCTGCTCAATATATTCAGCCGCTACGTCGCGGGTTGGATGCTGACCGAGCGAGAAAGCGGGCACTTCGGCAGTCACTTGATCTCAGAGGCTTGCGAAAAACAGCAAGTCAAACACGAGGGCTTGATTATCCACTCGGACCGGGGCTCCCCGATGATCTCCAAGCCCATGGCGAAATTCATGGGAAACTCGGGAATCACCCGGAGTCTGAAACGTCCCCCCGTGAGCAACGACAACCCGTACTCGGAGGCATCGGCTACTACACGCCTGAGTCGGTACATTTCGGTAAGGCGCAGGCGCTCTTCGAGAGTCGCGCTCACACGCTCGACAAAGCTTGCGCCGCGCACCCAGAGCGTTTCGTGAGCAAGCCCCCACGCCCAACTCAAGTCCCAACCGAAGCCTGGATTGACGCACCAAAACCAGTAAAAGAGGACCTACCCGACGACTATCTGCTTGTTGTTTGAATAATCTCGTTAGGTTGTTGGGGCTCATTGACAGACTCCGGGAGGGATCGGCTCAAGGTACTGCACGGCAAGGCGTGCTCGAAAGTGCGAGTGGCGCGCCTTATGAAAGTAGCCGAGATTTCTGGAGTCGCCAAACCACGCTATCGCGTACGTACCCACCGATGAAGGCTGGTTGGAACTCACGATCCAACTGGATTTTTTCACTCGGAAAGTCGTGAGCTACGCAATGACAGACTATCTACGCACGGAAGCCGTTTCAGAGGCCCTTCGTGCCGCTTTACTCGCTCAGGGTCTCAACCCTCGAGACCGCCTCATCGCCCATTCGGACCGTGGC
>JAYVNB010000002.1:0-7956 GCA_043759365.1 Bacteriovoracaceae bacterium
CGCAGAAGCTCGAGCTTGGCTTGGGGAGCAAGAGGATCTCGACGGCCGATGAAGACGCGTGGCAACCAGGTATGGAGTGTCTGGAGAGCCGCCTGTCCGAGAACCGCGAACGTCCATGCGAGTGGTGACTGCGGAACCGGACTTCCAAGCAGCTCCAAGGCGCGTTTCGAAGCTTCGCCGGCACGGCGGGGGTCTCCGGCGCGAAATGCGGATTCAGCGATGAGCAGTTCGACTTCGGCACGCGCTTCGTCGTGGACGGCGAGGGGGATGGCTTGCTCGTGGAGGACTTGGTCGGCCTCGGGATATTTAGCTCTTAGAAGCAGGATTTCGGCGAATTCTAGAAGAAGCGCGAGTCGGGTGATCCGGATCGAGGCCTCGATTGGAAGCGTCGCCGGGTATCCTCGGAGGGCGATGCGTAGGCTGGCTTCGGCAGCTTCGAAGGTCAGCTGGGACCTCGCCTCGCGCGCAGCCCGGACTGCGGCTTCCCAGCCCCGTTCGGGAGTGCCCGCGGCATCGAAGTGAAACGCGACTGCGGCGTGATACGGCTCGACGGAGCGGAGGAGTGATTGGGCCGCCTCGGCATGCAGGCTTCGCCGGCGGGATTCGGGGAGGAGTTCCAGGAGCTTCTCGCGCACCTGATCGTGAATGAACGCTACTCGACCGGGTCTGCTGGGATCGAGGAGAACCAGATGTCGTTTGCGGGCTTCTTCGAGCACTGCCGTGCAGGAGACCGGGTCGATGCCGGACAGCTGCGAAAGCCAGGAGACCTCGAAACTTTTACCGAGCACGGCCCCGCAGCTGAGGACTCGGGAAATGATTTCGGGAAGTCGTTGCAAACGACGTGTCAGGAAAGCGGCCGCTTTGTGGGAGGATTGGATTTCGGCCAAGCCTCCTGGAGTCAGCTGCCAGCCTCCGCCCGCCCGTGGCAAGAGCGCGCGGCACTCGATCATCCCCTGCAGGAGCGCTCCGGCCATGAAAGGATTGCCTTCGGCGCATTGGGCGATCGCAGGCAAGGCTTCCGGTGGCAGGGGTCCTGCCATGGATTCCAGCATCTGCCCGAGTTCGGAGGTCCCCAGCAGCGGCAATTGGATTCGGATCAAGGAGGGGAGCCTCCTCAAAGGATGGGTCTGCTCGACCTCCTCGGTTCGGAATGCGAGGACAAGCATTGTTTTCTGGGAGATCAGGCGGCTCGGGCGCGCCCACGCGTTCATGAGCGCCAGTGAAGATTCGTCGGCCCACTGGACGTCGTCCAAGAGGACCATTGCGGGTTGGGATGCGCTCCCCAACTGTTCTAGCCAATGAATCAACGCGCGGAGGGTGCGTCCTTCGGCCAGTTTTTCCGGGCCTAGCAGGGCCTCTCTGCCTGCTTCCTCAGACCCTGCGAGTCCAAAGTAAGCCCTGAGCTCAGGAAATACCGAACAGAGCACAGGGGCCTCGACTTCGAGTTCCGTGCGCAGGGCATCTCCCCACTCGGGATTGGTCGTGCAACGCTCGAGGAATCCGGCAACGACCCCCGAGAGCGATTGGTAAGGCCTTTGAACGCTGCGATCGGAGGCAATTCCGAAAAAGGGTCGCGGACTCAGTTTCGCGATTTCTTCCAGGAAGCGGCTTTTCCCTCCTCCGGAGACGGCTTCGACCGCAAGGAGGGCGGTATTGCCCGACTTCATGGACTCCCAGGCCTTATGAACCCGAGCCAGTTCACTTTGGCGACCGATGAAACTCGAGTCGGTCAGGTCGACTCGAGTATCCAGTCTACCGAGTACCGGATCAGGCGATCCCTGGGTCCAGGCTTCGGCGATCTGTTGAAGGTCGGCCCTTGCAGCCCTTGCGGAATGGTAACGGTCTCGGGGATCCTTGCGCAGGAGCTTGCGCAGAAACTCCACCAGGCCGCGGGGCGTCCCTTCCGGAAGCGATCCGTCAGCGATGGGATCAGTCGATAGTTGGCGCTGGAGCACTTCCTGGGGTGAAGGTCCGGGAAACAAAGGGCCACCTGTGAGGCACTCGAAAAGCACGGCGCCCAGGGAATAGAGATCGGTGCCGGTGCCCGGGGGGGATTCGATGGAGCCGGCTTGTTCCGGGGACATGTACCGAAGCGTGCCTTTGGAGCCGCCTTCGAAGTCGATCAACTTGGCCGATGTAGGGCCGACTTCCGGGTCCAAGATCATGTTTGAGGGTTTGATGTCCTCATGGAGGAGTCCGCGGTCATGAAGGCCCTGGAGCTCCGTCAGGATCGCTTGGGCCAGTTCAAATAGTCCGCGGAGTCCGAGGAGGTGGCTCGGGGCGTTCTCCAAATGCCTGGCCAGGCTGATACCCGGGATATAAGGCTCGACTCCCTGGAGTTGCCCTCCAGCGATCTTGAGAACGATTTCGGCACCGGTCTGCTCGTCGCGACCCCTCCAGGTCTGGCTTTGGCCCTTGGAGTCGAGAAGGGAGAGGAGCGCGTAACGGTCCAAGTAGGACTCGCGAAACCCTAGATCGACGAAGCCGCGTGAACCGAAGTCGACGCCCGTTCGCGGTGCGGTATCCCGGGTGTCAGTCACGCTTTTCCTGCGGCCAATACTTCAGGATCGTGGAAATCAAATCCGCGAACTGAACCGGTTTCTCAAGGAATCCTGTGCCCGGAGGAAGCGATCGACTCATGGTCGTGAATGCCGATACGACGATGACCGGTGTCTCCCTGAACTGCGGACGCTGGCGAAGGATCTTGAGGAACTCGAACCCGTCCATGATCGGCATCATCAGATCGAGCAGGATCAAATCGGGTACCAGCCCGCTCTCCAAGAGCGCCAACGCAGCCTGACCGTGCTCCGCCAAGGAGACAGCATAGCCCTCCAGTTCGAGGACTTGGCTGAAAATATCTCGGATTGCGTACTCATCCTCGACGAAAAGAATTCGGGGAGCATTGGAAATCAAGGGGTTTTGCATAGTGGAATCGAGGCCCAGCTATACTTGGCGCCGGAACTTGACGTCAATGCCAAAGGAAATCAGAAATGGCGTTTTTAGGGGGTGCTTCAGGGAGTGCACCGGAGCTTTTTGACGGTTTCCCGGGATTGATGCCCCAACTCGGCTGAAAATCGCGGGAAGGGGTGTGCGCGATTCTTTCCTTAAGTTTTGTTTAAAATCTCATGATTCCGGTGCTTTTCGTCGGACTTCTTCATCCGACTCTTTCGGAAAATAACGCATTCAAAAATATTTTTGACACCCCGGCAAATTGTACTTAGCCTTTTGAAGTGGCCATAAGATTTGGGCTGCAGCAGAGGCCCCGCAGGGTTCCAGTCCCGAAAGGCCATGGAAGGTCAGAAACACTCAAGGAAGGGTTAGGGGGGAGCATTGATGCTCAATTTTAGGTCTCCGTTGGTCGGTGAAAGCCAAGTCATCCAGAATCTCATCAACACCATCGAGAAGGTCTCCCAGACGGACAGCACGGTGTTGATCACGGGCGAAAGCGGCACCGGCAAGGAGCTCGTCGCACGCGCGATCCATGAGAACTCGCCACGCGCCGCTCGTCCCCTCGTGATCGTCAATTGCGGCGCGATCCCGAACGAGCTGCTCGAAGCCGAGCTTTTCGGTCATGTTAAAGGAGCCTTTACCGGTGCGACGCAGAGTCGACAAGGGCGCTTCGAGTTGGCCCACGGCGGAACGCTTTTCTTGGACGAAGTGGGCGAACTCCCGCTTCACCTCCAAGTGAAACTCCTTCGCGTGCTCCAGACCCGCACTTTCGAAGCGGTTGGATCCTCGACCACCCAGACGGTGGACGTCCGGATCATCGCCGCCACGAATCGCAACCTCGAAGAAGCGATCCAAAAGCGCGAGTTCCGCGAAGATCTCTATTACCGCTTGAACGTGATCCCGACCCAGATCCCTTGTCTGCGCGATCGCAAGTCGGACATCCCGTTGCTCGTGAACCACTTCATCGCCCAGTTCAATGAAGTGACCGGTCACAAGGTCGAGATCCCTTCCGGACAAATCCTGGAAGCACTTATGGCTTACGACTGGCCGGGCAACGTCCGCGAGCTCGAAAATCTCATGGAGCGTCTCGTGATCCTCAAGGGTCAGGGATCGGTTGATCTCGGAGATCTTCCTCATCGCATTTTCCAGAAATACGCCGAAGGCAAACCCGCCGGCGCTGGCGCGATGAGCGAGTGGGAGTTCCCCCGCATGGTGCTCCCGAACGTGGGCGTCGACTTGAAGTCGATCGTTGCCGCTTTCGAGAACCACCTCATCGACCAGGCTTTGGCCCGCACCGCGAACAACAAGAACCGGGCGAGCGAACTCCTGCAGATGAACCGGACGACTCTGGTGGAAAAGCTTCGCAAGCGCGGAATGATCGTTCCGGCCACCCGCCGCGACGAGCTTGATACCCGTGCCTTGAGTGAAGCTTCGTTCACCCCTATCGGAAACTGATCCGGGCCAGGTGCGGCGACTGGCCGTCAAGCCACGGATAGTTCACGCTTCGTCTGAAAAGACTTGAGGGCTGTCTCTCCAGGATGGGGAGGCGGCCCTTGTCTTTTGAGGGATCGCCCCCATCATTGGGGAGCTATGAAGATCATCGGCACGATTTTGTCTCAAAGGCCTTGGCGAGGAAGTCCCTACACGGCTCCCCTGGCGGGGCTATGCCTGGCTTTGGTGAGCTCCATTGCCGGGTCGGGACTGCTGCCGCCGGGCTGGGACTGGGGGGCTTCTGGCTCGCAGGTTTTCGGTCAAGGAGAGTTCTGGAGACTCCTCACTTCTCCTTGGGTGCATGCCGATTTGCGCCATCTCCTTTCCAATGAAGTCTTTTTCGTTCTCTTCGGATGGCTCTTGAACCGCTATTACGGCGTATGGGTTTTCCCGGTCCTGAGCTGGGCCGCCGGAGTCCTCATACAAGCCTTGACGTTGTCCCAGTATCCCCGCGATGTTTCGCTCATCGGAGCTTCGGGGATCGTTTATTTCATGGCGGCGTTTTGGATCACCCTTTTCATCTTCATCGAAAGGGGGGTTCCTTGGGCGCGGCGGTTGCTGCTCTCCGCGGGAGTGGCGCTGGCGCTCCTGTTTCCGGAGACCTTCGAACCCCAGGTCAGTTACCTGGCCCATGCTTGGGGTGCGGTTCTGGGAGTGTTTCTGGGGGCCCTTTACTTCCGGTTTCGCCGAGCCGAGTTGAGAGCTTTCGAGGTTTGGGCGATTCCCAAACGAATTCCAGTGATTGAAGAAGTGACCCTCGGTGCGGTTGACCCAGCTGATTTGACGCAGCGTCTTGGTTAGTCGCTTGCCCACGATGGATGAGCGTTGCACTCCATGCGGCGGCGCTATGAGGCATAATTTAATTTAACCCGGGTTCAGAGGGAGAAGGGTGCCTCAACCTTTGACGGATGGGAATTGGATTGAGAGACTTCTTTCGAAGGTTGGACTCAAGTACCCATGGACCGAAAATCCGAAACTCCCCTGAAACAGCCGCTGATCATGATCGTCGACGACGATACGGATATTCGCGTTTCGGTCACTGAGGCCCTGGAGAACGAGGGTTACGAAGTGGAAGTGGTCTCGAACGGGTTACTTGCGCTCGAGCATCTGCGCGAGGGAGTTCGACCCGGATTGATCATTCTCGACCTGTCGATGCCGATCATGGATGGCTCGGAGTTTCGGCGGATGCAGTTGAGCAACCCCGAATGGGCTAGGATTCCGATTTGCGTTCTGTCTGCGCAGACGCGGCTTCAGGAACGCGCCGAATACATCGGTGTTCAGAACGTCTTGGCTAAGCCCGTCGACTTAGGCCTTCTCCTGGCGACCGTGGCACGACTTTACAAAAAAGCTTCCTGAGTCAGTCCTGTTCCATCCGAACTTGGTTTGAAAGCTCATTGGGATTGTCTCCGGCCCGTGCTGGAAATCGATCGCGCAGGATGCTGCCGCATTCCTCGATGGCGCCGATCAGGGCCTGCTCCAGGGATTGTTCTCGGATCCGCAGAACCATGCGATCCACCACTTGGTCCCAGGTTCCGTCCGGGACTTTGGTGTGGATACCCGTATCGGCCAGAATCTCCACTCGTCTCTCCAGAACGGAAACAAAGATCAGGATACCGGTCCGCTCCCGGGTTTCATGGAGAGAAGCTGAAAGGAAGCTTTGGAGAGCGCGCTGGTGGACTTCGGATTGAACCACTGCAGGAGCCAAGGCGAGCCGAAGGACTTGTTCCGTTGCCCCTAGGCCATACCCCAACCCCAACGCGGGAAGCTGAACCAGCAAGTACCAGATCGGGTCATGGTGGGGGAGAACCCAGTACAGCGCGAATGCGCAGAGCATTGAGAAAGTGACCGCGATCCGCCAGCGAGCTCCCGGATAAGTGTCGCTCTTGCGGACGACAACCGGAACGATTTCACCCGTCGTAGTCTTCTCAGCCTCGGCGACCGCTTCGGAAATACGGTTCAATTGCCCATCGTTCAACAAGATCTTTGCCATCGTTCTCACCAGTTCCCGCTGGAGCCGCCGCCCGAAAAGCCGCCGCCGCCGCCGCCACCAAATCCACCGCCACCACCCCCGAACAACCCTCCTCCGCGACTTGACCGACCGAGCAGGTAGCCGCCAGCGAGTCCTGCGACTGTGCTTGAGCGGCCCCGAAAGAGCCTCGGAAGAACGAAAAACAAGAGAATGAGGAGCCAGAAGAGGTGGCCCATGGGACTCCGACCGGACTTCCGGGTTTGATCCGGTGCCGCATAGGCGGGCACGTTCGCGAGTTCACCGCCCGCGTAATGAGCGATTTCCTGAAGTCCAGCCACGACTCCCACCGCCACTTGCCCTTCCTTGAACCGCGGAACGATGGTTTCACGGATGATCCTGCCCGCGAGCACGTCGGGAAGCTGGCCTTCCAGTCCCTGCCCGACTTCGATGCGCAGGGCACGATCTTTCAATGCAACCACCAGAATCACGCCGTCGTCGCGTTTGGCGTTTCCGACTTTCCATTTTTCCGCGACGCGGATCGAGAAACCTTCAATCGGTTCCCCTTCAAGCGACGGGAGGGTGAGGACCTG
Source organism: Bacteriovoracaceae bacterium (assembly GCA_043759365.1). GTDB lineage: Bacteria > Bdellovibrionota > UBA1018 > UBA1018 > UBA1018 > JAYVNB01. The sequence continues at coordinate 7,000 of JAYVNB010000002.1, forward strand.
CAGTTGCGGTCCGACTCGACCCTTGAACTCGGTCAAGCTCGCGCGCAGGCTCTCGGCCTCTTCGGGCGAGAAGACGCCGGCTTCGTCAACGACGAGGCTGGAATGGGAGGGGATCTCAAGAGCCCAGGCTTCGGAGACGGTCATCGTCGCCAACGGCAGTCCGCTGCCCCCCACCACGAGAAGCGCCAGTCCCGCCCGGAAACCGAGCCGACGCTGCGGAGACCGGGCAAGCCCTGCTCTTTTCATTTGAATTCGACCTTCGGCGCGTCCGAGATCTGCTTTTCGTTCTCGACCGTGAACTGAGGCTTTTTCTCATAGTGAAGAAAAAGCGAGTTGCTCCAAGAGGTGGGAGGAACGGTGACCAGGTTGTTGAACCCTTTGACGGTTTCGATGTAGCGCTGTCGGGCGATGGTCACGCGGTTCTCCGTCCCTTCGAGCTGAACGCTGAGGTCGCGGAAATTCTCGTTGGCCTTCAGGTCCGGGTATTTTTCGGTCACGACCATCAGCCGGGAGAGCGCCGAACTCAGCTCGCCCTGCGCTTGCGAGAATTTTTTGAGATTTTCGGCTGATGGGGATCCAGTGTTGATCACGGTCTGTGTCGCTTTTGCTCGAGCATTGACGACGCCTTCGAGTGTCTCTTTTTCGTGGGAAGCGTATTTCTGGACGACCTGAACCAGGTTGGGGATCAAGTCAGCGCGACGCTTGTACTGGTTCACGACTTCGGACCAGGAAGCCTCGACTTCATTGTTGGCGGTAGGAATACTCTGGATTCCACAGCCGGTCAAAGTCAGCAGCAAACCGAAAAGGGCGAACGTTTTCATCCCTGAATCGCTAGCAGGAAGCAGGCTGAGGGGCAAGAAGACCTGAGACTATAGCACTCAGGGCCGCGTTATTCGTTTAGGATTCAAGGAGCGGGGTGGCCAGCAGTTCTTAGGACTTCGAGCCTGACTTGAGCAA
>JAYVNB010000003.1:0-7926 GCA_043759365.1 Bacteriovoracaceae bacterium
ACTGCTTTTCATGGGACCGAGAAGTCGCAATCCGAGTGCCCATTCAGCTGCTTGGCTGTGGGCCTGTCACTTTGCTCAACAGCGTGGGGGGGCAGTTAGTGGGGACTTGACTTGAGGTCCGTTTGTGCACAGTTTTAGGGAACTATGGCATGGTTCAAACGCATTTTCTTGTTCATGGCGGTCAACCTGCTCGTGGTGGTCACGATTTCGCTTCTGCTCAACGTCCTGGGAGTCAGGCCTTACCTGAATGCCTACGGGATGGACTATCAACAGCTGGCTGCCTTTTGCCTGGTTTGGGGTATGGGAGGCGCGTTCATCTCGCTCGCTATGTCCCGGATGATGGCAAAATGGATGATGGGCGTGAAAGTGATTGATCCGGGCACGCGAAATCCCGAGATGCTGGATCTCTTGCAGCGGGTCTATGCAATGGCTCGCGCAGCCGGACTCGAAAAAATGCCGGAAGTCGGTATCTACACTTCACCTGACTTGAACGCATTCGCCACTGGTCCGAGCAAAAGCCGCTCGCTGGTCGCGGTATCTTCGGGATTGCTGGAGCGGATGAGTCGTGAAGAGGCGGACGGAGTGATCGGTCATGAGATTTCCCATGTTGCCAACGGCGATATGGTCACCATGACCCTGATCCAAGGAGTGGTGAACGCGTTCGTGATGTTCCTGGCACGCGCCATTGCTTTCGCCATCTCTCAGGCGATGCGCGGGGAGCGAGACGAGAATCGGCGCGGAGGCGTGGGTCCGATATTCTACATCGTCAGCTTCGTGCTCGAGATCGTGTTTATGATCTTGGGCTCAATCGTGGTTGCCACATTCTCACGCTGGCGCGAGTTCCGGGCGGATCAGGGCGGAGCCCGCCTGGCAGGTCGCGAAAACATGGTGGCTGCCCTCCGCGCGTTGCAGAAGACCTACGAAATCACGGACTCCACTGCGCAGCCAGCCATGGCGGCACTTCGGATCTCCAACAGGGGTTCCGGTTGGTTCCGCCTCTTTTCGACCCATCCTCCCTTGGAGGCCCGGATCGCAAGATTGGAACGAATCACCGGTTAGCCCTTTTTCCGCATCCGTTTGTTTGAGGTCTCCCTGGGCTTGGGAGTCGGATCGGGGGTCGGAGCCACCATGTCCTTGAGCTTTTGAGGCAACTCTTTAAGTCGGTCCGGAATATTCCTGCCGATTTGGAGGATGTCCGAGGGAGTATCGGCAAGGCCATCCCAGGTCTTGGACAAAGGGCGCGGTAGACCGGCCTCCGAGATCGTCCCGACTCGAGGGGCGAAACCTGCATATTCTGGCCGTTTCTCCGCAGGGACCACGTCAATCTTTCGCAAAAGTCGGATCACGTCGATCCCGGCCGAGAAGATGTAGTTGGTGAAGCGGTCGGCGCGGTCGAGACCCCAGCCGAAATTCAGGATCCACGGATTGATCTCGAATCCTCCCGTGAAGTGAGTCCTGCTCCGGCTGCCTTCGATGCGAGTGGGTTCGTAGTAGGTTCCGGCAGTCACGAAGCTCTCTAGATCCTTGTAGTCGAGGAGGCGATATTCCATTCCAAGGCGGGGTTGAAAAGTGACCTTGCGTCCCACCGTTTTGGATTCATCCGATAGGAGGGCTGTCCCTGGGGTACGACCGATGACGAGGACACTGAATCCGAATTTGAAAATCCGACTCGGGATCCAAGCCGTGCCCAAACCGAGTACTTCCGGACTGCGGACGGTCTGGAAAAATTGGGCGATTCCCGGAGTGATGACCTCTCCTGAAGTGGCTGTGAAGGTCATGGGCAGCGTGTAACTGAGCCCGAGGAGCCAGCGACGCTCGAGCTGAAGTAGCGCGCCGATGTTTGCCCCAACCGCAAATGAGTGATCGGTGAAATTCTGATTGCGGGCAGATAGGCTGAGGCTCTTGATCGCTTGCGCCAAGATCATGCCGGCGCCCAGCGAAAGCCGATTGTCCCAAAAAACTCTCGAAACCGTGGCCCGGAACTCCTTGACCGAGACATCGGCGAGGACTTCCTCCCCTGAGGAAGGCAGAAGGTAGCGCTGACCTTCTGAAGTCGGAGACCAATAGCCCAGGCTGAATCCGTAGGGGTAGGGGTTGGCTACTGCGCCGAAGTTGTGGGTGGTGAGCGTTTCGTTGAAATCCTGTAGCTCACCATCGTGAAGGTGGTTGCCGTTGACCTGGACTCCGCAGCCTCCGAGCGTCATCGCAAGCCCTGCCGGGTTCAGGGCTGAGCCCGTCCAGGAGTCGGCCAGTCCCACCAGGGCACCGGCCATACCGATGGTCCGGATGTCGCCGCGCACTGTACCGCTCCAGCCGGAGTAGGCTTGAGTGCGGGTCGTGTAGGGAAGCAGGCTCGGATCCGCGTATGCTGTCAACGCCCATCCTAGGAGGAGACCGATCATGATCAAGAGAGAGTAACACGTGGCATACGCTTCGCATACTTGCGCGCAATGCAGGGGGCGCTGGACTCTCCTGCCGATTCTCGATCATTCATTCACGGGGGAGAAGTTCAATGGATTTGAACGATGGAAAGATTTCGCAAGTCATGCATTTTATCATGAGCAGTGTCGTGCGACGCCTGCATTTCAAAGAGGCTGCACGCTTGATCGAGCAGGTGCCACCGCACCTGCGTGATCCGCTCCTGGATCTGCCTGCTGGTCCGGATCGCACGATCACGGTATTCGGAATCCTGGAGGGGATGATCAAGGGGTTCAGCATGACCGAGCCACAAGCTCAGATGATGCTGACTCGGTTCTGGACGCAGCTCTCCAGTTGGCTGGAGCCGGAGACTTTCGACGAGGTCCGCGGCACCCTGTTCAACGAGCCGAAGCCCCTCCCGATGAAAAAAGTAGCATAAAGATCTCGGTGGATTCGGTTCCGGGGGTTTTGGCGATGGTCGTCTCGACTTCAAAGCCGAGGGTCTTCATTTCGTCCGCAAACTCTTGAAGGTAGGGGCGACCCGGGTCAGCGAGGAGAATCGAAGTCTTCGGGCCAGCATTGCGAGTCAGAGCGCGGGCCACAGGACCCGGGTATGTTCGTTCGTAAAGGATGTCGCTCGCGATGATCCAGTCGTAGGGCACATCCCTCGCCAAAGGGTCTGAACCTGGGACCGAAGCCGTCATCCAGTCACTTTCGATGTAGGTCAGGCCTTGAATTGCGTTGAGCTGGACGTTCTGGGCCAAAAAACGGGGAACCTCCGGGTGAAAGTCGGTCGCTACTGCGTGCGCGCCTCGGCTTGCTGCAACGAGGCTGGGGATGGCGAGTCCACAGCCGAGTTCAAGGACTCGTTTGCCCCGCAGACGATCTTCGGGAACTGCAGCGAAGTATCCTGCCAAAGCCCGGGCAGAGGGCCAAATCACTCCGAAGTAGGGACAGAGTTTTTCCAGGAGCCCGGGAGTCCCTTCTTTTTCAAGGAGGAGGAAAAGGTCATCGATAGTTTTGTTCATGTCGCGAATCGCCTGGATTTGAAGGCGAAGACTGCCGAGTTGGATTTCCTGGGTCGCGAGTTCGTAGGATAAAAGTGAGGAGAGTGCAGGTGCGGAGCTCATCTTGATGCGCGGTCTTCGCACTCCTGCTCGGCCACGTCAACGTGGACTCCCGTTCAGTTTCGGGTTTAGTCCTGGATGCGGGTGAGGGTGAACTCGAGTTTTCGGGGGGTGGGAGCTTCCGGGCGGCCTTCGTCGGACGCAGGGGCGCGTCGTTTCTCCAATACCGAGCTCGTGACTAGTTCCTCGCGGGCCCAGTTATTGGCCACCACGTATTTTCCTACGGATACTGCGCGACTCATCTGGAACTCGTAAGAAGTGGAAGGGGGCTTGCCCGGCTCGTAAAGTCCTTGGACCTGGAGCTTGCCCTTGTACTTCTGGGTCAGGCGCCCGATCTTGTCGAGGAGGGTTTGCGCCCCCGGAGCCCATTGATCGGTGGCCCCAGCTCGGAACAGAAGGTCTTCATTGATCGAGAACTTGACCAAGTCAAGGCTCACGATCGAATCGTCGGCCATGAAGCTGTCGAGGATCGCGCTGACTTTGGCTCCGGAAGTGTCGGGCTGGGAGTAAGGTTTGACGGGACGCTGGATGAGGTCGTCGGGATTGGCGCCGTCGGCGCCCTTCAGGAGATTCTCGCCTGCCCCCGTCTTGTCGCCGAGAGGCATCGTCTCTTTGGAAGTGAGATCCTTGCGCCAAGCGGAAGTCGGGTTGTTGAAGTAATCGGCAACGGCAGCTTTGGTCTCCTCATCGGAGCCCATGAGCCACATGACCATGAAGAAGCACATCATGGCGGTCACGAAGTCGGCGTAAGCGACTTTCCAGGCACCGCCGTGGTGGCCTCCGTGGCCTCCAACTTTTTTTCGCTTGATGATGATGGGCTGCTGGTCTGCCACCGGATCAAGCCGCCTTCATATTGGTCGTGGCTTGATCGACTTCCTCGAACTCCGGACGAACCGAAGGAGGGATGGTGCGACGAGCGAACTCGATGCAGACTTTGGGCGAGCAGTTCTTCGCGAAGGCTAGCATCGCGGCTTTGCAAACTTCGAGGACTTTGCCTTCGGCTTTGAGGTTCGCTTCCATCTTGGCCGCCAAGGGTCCGATGAAGCCGTAGGAAAGAAGAATGCCGAGGAACGTGCCGACGAGGGCGGCCGCGACCGAGTGACCGATGACCTCTTTACCTTGGGTCAGCTTGCCCATGGTGATGACGACGCCGAGAACGGCGGCCACGATGCCGAGGCCTGGCATGGCGTCGGAAACGCGGTTGACGACCACGGGGACTTCGCCTTCTTCGGCGTGGGCGGCGTTGATGTCGGTGTCCATGAGCTCTTCGAGGTCATAAGGGCTGACCGGCGAGCTGATCTGGACCTTGAGGGTATCGCAGATGAAGTGGATCGCATGGTGGTTGTGGAGGACGTAAGGGTATTTTTTGAAGATCTCGCTGTTCTCGGGTTTCTCGACGTGGGCTTCGAGGCCGAGCAGGTTGCCTTTGGCGGTCTTGACCAGCTCAAAGAGGCAGAGGAGGACTTCGATGTAATTGGCTTTGGAGACGGTGCCGCCGGTCATCACCCCGCCGAGCTGCCCCCCCATGGCTTTGATCACCGACATCGGAGCCTGAATGAGGAGGGCGCCGACTCCGGCTCCTCCGATGATCATGAGCTCGATCGGTTGGATCAGGACGGCCAGGTGCCCGCCCTCAAGTAGGAAACCCCCGATGACCGCCACTAGGACAATGATTGCACCGACGATGACGAACATGGTTTTAGCTCCGCTCTCCTGGACTCATCGATCGTTCGAGTCCAAATATTGAGCGAAATCTTTGCAGTGTCCGGATGTCGATCGGGTGTTTCGATTCATGATAGTCGAAAGGGGTGGGGCACTTGAGTTTTTCACGGGAAGTGTCGATGAGAAGAAAGGCTCATTCGTCTTCGGCCTGCTTCCCCATCTGCGCAGGTCACATACGCCTCGAACGCGGACCTACCTGTAGAAAAGGCTTTTCATTCGGAAACAGCGAAAATATTGCCGATTCGCTAGGCGCCTGAGTGAAACCCCGCTCCCTCCTCGAATGAGGAAGCGGAGTCACGAGGATTGAGGAAGCAGGGGAGTTATTTTGAGGCAAAATTCTTGGCTACGAAATCCCAGTTCACTTTACCCCAGAACGCTTCGACGTACTTCGGTCGGGCGTTGCGGTAGTCGACGTAGTAGGCATGCTCCCAGACGTCGCACGTGAAGATCGGCTTGGCGCCAGTCTTCATCGGGTTCTCCGCGTTCGGAGTGGCCACGCAAGCGAGTGATCCGTCTGCGTTCTTGACCAACCAGCCCCAACCGGAGCCGAATTGCCCGATCGAGGTCGCAGTGAACTTCTCCTTAAACTTGTCGAAGCTGCCGAAGGCTTTGGCGATTGCGTCGGCGAGTTCGCCTTTCGGAGTGCCGCCGCCCTGGGGCGAGAGGCAGTTCCAGTAAAAAGTGTGGTTCCAAACTTGGGCTCCGTTGTTGAAGATCGGGCCGGAAGCTTTACGGATGATGTCCTCGAGTGATGACTCCGCGAACTCGGTTCCGACGATCAGCTCGTTGAGCTTGTCGACGTATGCTTTGTGGTGTTTGCCGTGGTGGAACTCCAGGGTCTCCGCGGAGATGACCGGAGCTAGGGCGTCCTTGGGGTAGGGAAGGGGCGGAAGTTCATGTTTCATCGCGAAATCTCCTATTCAGTTGCGCAATTCAGATGCGTGAAATCTGTCACGACTTCAGGCTTCGGGAAAGGGGAAATCCCACTCGACGCGCAGCGCAGACGGCGCGGGGCTCAAAGGCGCTAACCGCAGAGGTTTTCGAAATTCACTTCAAGGTGCTTCCGCAAATCCTTGTAGTTGCCTCGCCAAGCGGGAGCCTTCTGGCGGGGCAGCTTCATCGGAGTGGTCTTGACGTACTCTCCTACGATGAAGACCCGGATTCCGACGCGGGTCGCTGGGAGATCCATCTTGGCGTCATCGCCGATGAGGAGGCAGTCTTCGGGCTTCAAGTTCTCCTGTTCGAGGATCTCGGAATAGTATTCCTGCGTTGGCTTGCAGGCATGCATGCGGCGAACATGGGTCACGCTGCGGAAGATCGCTGGATCGATTCCAGCCCACCGCACTCGAAGTTCGACGATGTCCTCGGGCCAAACCGGATTGGTGGCCAGGGTCATCGGGTATTTGGTGCGCGCCCATTCCAAGAACTCCCGAGAGCCAGGAACCGGAAAAAAATGTTTCTTCAGTTGGGGAAAGATCGATCCGACGCCCTCGCCCAAAAGCTTTCGTCCTTCTTCGGGATCGAGATTCATTCGTTTCGAGAACAGGTCCACCACCCTCTTGTCGTTGGTGACCTCCTTCGAGGGTTTGCGGAGCGCATCGTTGATTGCGTAGAGAGCGCCGATGGATTTTCGCCATCCTCCGTATTGGCGAAGCGCTCCCAAAGTACGGCGCACGAAATCCAGCGATAGCGGCAAGTTGTGGTTGCCGAGAAGGGTGCCATCGAGATCAACCAACAAGTATTTGACGGGGGGATCGAGTTTCATGTTCTTGGTTCCCAGATTCGCACGCTAGGGATTCGCCCGCAAGCGGAGGAAAATCTCCTGGCGGTCCCAGTTCAGGAGTTTGAGGTCGGGAGGGTAGATTCCCTGGCGCCAGAGGGCTTCGACCGCAGTCGGAAGTGTCTCCCGGCTGGGTTGATAAGTATCGCTCCGATTGTTGATCCAGGTCACGGTAGGCCGCCCGGTGCCGGCGTCCCTCCCGATCTCGAGATCGCCTGCGGTCTTCGCATACTCGCGTCCCCCGATGATCGGATGCGATGTCCCGAGACGGATGAAATCCTCACCGACCAGGACCACGAACGAGTGTTGCCCCTGGGGGATCTCGTCCAAAGTGCGGGCAGTCAGGATCAATCCCCAGGTCGGTCCGTATAGTTTCGATTCTCGGCGGCAGATGGAGGGATTCCGTTGCGGTAGATTCGAAAGGTCTCCTCCATCGCTTGCCGGAGCGGAGCGAGGGCGAAAGGGGGGGGGTGGAACCGAGTCGGAGAGAACTAAATCCGAATTGAAGGTGAATTCGACTTCCAGGGCCCCGCGGGACCAGGTCGGGCCTGAAAGCAGGTAACCCGACTCGGCTAGTTGCGAGATCAAGGCCTCGTAGGCGCGCGTATCGCCTGGAGTGAAAATCTGATGGACGCTCCGCGGCGAACGGTAGGTTTGGCCCGGAGCCCCGCCATCGAGACGAACCAGAGTCTTGAATTTGAGCGTGCGAGGTCTCTCGGATTCCAGGCTTTGCAAACGCGGGCCAAGGTCTTCAGCGAGGGAGCGGACGTTCCACGACTCGATGCCACGCATTCGAGCCAAAATGGAAAGGCCACGTCGCATCCCCCCGCTCACGCATTCAAAAAGTTCGGGAGGAGCGGCCTGGGCCGAAGTGCTCCC
>JAYVNB010000004.1:0-22771 GCA_043759365.1 Bacteriovoracaceae bacterium
ACCGGTAAAATTGGGGTAGATTCACTTCCCCATCAAGGCTTTGGGCGGCGTCGCATGGGCCCCAAGATCCCGTATTCATGGGTTTTCAGATCCGTGAAGCCTGAACCCGCTCATGCAGGCATCAACTTTGCCGTAGGCCCCGGTCCAGGTCGTGATACGACGACCCACATCTTGTTCCGGGGGGAATATCATGAAATCCACGCTCGCCACGCTTCAGTGGTCAATTCTGCTTTTGATCGGTTTGCTTCCCAATGCGGCATCCGCTGCAACTCCTTGCAACGCAAATTGCCAAAGTCTTCGATCCGAGTTCCGCTTCGTCGTGAGCACCGGAACTCAGATTTATTGCTACACGAACGAGAAGATCCAGGACACGGGTCTCGATTTCGCTCAGCTCGCCACCGAAATGGAAGCGACTATTCAGGACAGTACGACTCAGACCGACTACTTCAACCTCCTCCGCCAATGGGCCGCAGCTTTTCACGACGGACATGTGAACGTCATGCCGAGTTCAGCAGGACCCACCGTAGTCCTGCCGACTTCGAACTACCGTTTCGAAGTCCTGAATCCCGCAACTCGAGCCGAGAAAGTGATCATCGCGCGCTCGGGTGGTGATGCCGCCCTCGTCGGCGCTGAGGTTCTGGACCTCAACGGTCGACCGGTCTCGGCGGTCCTGGCGGAAACGGAAAAATTCAGCAGCGGCAGCACAGCACCCATGCGACGCTCGGGTGCTGGTCGACGTTTGATCGACGCTTCGACGGAAGCAGCAGGCGGAGCCGCTTCAGTTCAGCTGACCGTGCGGGCAAATGACGGAACCCCGCAGTCACTCACTGTACCGATCCTCCATAACCAAGTCTCACCGACTCCTCCGGACAATGGATCCTCGGGGCCGAGCACAGTTTCGGCTCAAGTCCTTCCAGGGAACATCGGTTACCTGAGGATTGACGGTTTCATCGGCGACACGGTCCGCGCTGACCTCAATCACGCCATGGATCGACTCGATGGAACCGTAGGACTCTTGATCGATGTTCGCAAGAACGGGGGAGGCGATCAATCCGGCGACGAAGTCCTCGCTCGATTGATCACCGCTCCGATCACTCGGTACGAAGTCAGTCCTCGGCTCTCGAACTTTCTCCTGAATCACCGTCCGGAGCTTCAAGGTTCTCAACTGATTCCTGGCACTGACTTCGCGCAGTGGTCCCCGCAGATCGTGGAACCCTCCCATCGTGGACTGGGCTGGGCCGGCAAAGACGTCCTGGTGATGACCAGTCCAGGTTGTTTCAGTGCTTGCGATACATTTGTCTCAGCTCTCCAGGTCAATGGCCTGGCAGAAGTGGGGGGTGAAGGTACCGGAGGAGGAACGGGTACTCCGTTGGTTTTCGATCTCCCTTTCACCCAGCATCGCTTCCGGTATTCAGTCGTTCGCGGCCGGACCAAGGACGGCAACTTCATCGAAGGCCGGGGAACCCTGCCCAATTTCGTGCTCCCTCCCACTCAACAGGAGCGGCAAGCGGGTCAGGACCAACAACTTCAAACTTCGATCCAACATCTGCTGGAACGCGTTCGCAACCACGCGGGAGGATCCCGTATCCTTGGCTTAGGCGAATCGAACGGACTGGACTTCGAGTCCGAAGGGCTGGCTTCTCTGGGTGAGCTTCAACTTCGAAACCGCTTGGCGTCGAGTCCGACTGAAGAGAACCTCTCCGCCACTCAGGCCGAGATTCTTCAAATCGAGCGCGAGTCTCGGGCGGAACGAGCTAACTAAGGTCGGCCCAAAACGGGGGGCAGGGATTTCAAGCAACTTTGCGGACCTTGCTCCCCGCAAAGTTTGGCTCGAGTGCAGCCCGATCCCAACGTCCTAAATCCGCGGCAGCTTGGTAAGTAGCTCGACAGAAAGCCAGGATTTCCAAGTCCGGATTCCTTGCGTTCCTAACATCATCGTACATCAAGACGAACTCATGGAGGGCCGGCCGGTAAACCCCAGGAGCCGCCTCCAAGTTCACCTGCGCGAAGCCTTCGGGCTCGGGTGCCGCGTAGGAATAGAATGCTGGTCCCGAAACCGCTCCTCCTCCAGGCCAAAACCCGCAGCTGGATACTTCATGGGAGTAGGCCTCCCGCGTAACGGCGTCCGCACCGGCTCGAGGCGGGGCACCCCGCCCAGAGAATCTCGTAACCGTGAGATCGAAGCTGCCCCAAAAAAAGTGGACAGGGCTGCATTTTCCGATGAATTCTGAACGGAACAGGTTGAACAGTCTTTCACTCTGGACCAGGATCCTCCAGAAACGATGAACCGCTTCGGGGTCATAACTGGAGTGAATGAAATCCTGATCAAAGGGGACTGGATCGGCAATCTCCTGATATCTGGGATTGAGAGTCACTTGGATCCCAAGGGAGTGCAGCGATGCCATGACCTCGGCCTGGAACAAGGCCGTGGCTTTGGAGACGAGAGCGACAGTCCGACGATCGCCTCGCGAAGTGTCGATGCGAAGACTATGATCGATGAAGTCGAACTCGATCGTGAAGACCTCGTTCCGCCAAGGAATCGGACGGGTGCTCAGCCCTCGGGCAGTCCCATGAAATGCAACGTGCCACCAGTGGTTGAGCGGGGGCGCCAAAGCTCCAGGGATCTTTCCAACCACTTGCATCCAGCGATGCAGGGTCTCATACGTGGGTCGCCAACTTTCTAAAGGAAGGCTGGGCCAGATCGCCTCATCAACAAGATTTCGCATACCCGCGAACTTGCAATTTCATGCACAGTGACGTTTGGCCGTTTGAATAGGAATCTTTAAATCGAGCGGCCGAATCGGTCAATATTCAACACTTACAATGTAAGTGCGAACTTTAATTGGAACCTCTTCCTCCAGCCCTTGTAGACTAGACTTCCAAAACCCAATGGAGAGGGCCACCCCCTGATGAAGTTTAAAAAGTCGCTTTCACTCGGTCTCATGTGCCTTTCAGCTGGCCTCGCTGCTGCCTGCGGCTCCTCAGTATCCAACGTACCCACTGGAGCAGTAGGTTTCCTCCCCTTCCAAACCGGACCAACCAGCATTCCTAAAGGATCACGCAGTTTCGCAACCGATGCGGTGCTCTTCAACGGGGCAGGAACTTGGAGCACGGAAGTGACGCAGCTTCGCTCGATTTTCGCAGCCCACCACGTCACCTACCAAGAAGTGAGCTCCTCCCAGTTGAACGCCATGAGTACGGACGAGCTCGCGCAATTCGGCATGATCGTCTGGCCGGGCGGCTATGGAAGTACTCAAACCAGTAGTTTGACCACAGCGACCAAGGATCATCTTCGCGAAGCGGTCCAGATCCGGGGCGTGAACTATATCGGCTTTTGCGCAGGTGCATTCGTCGCGGTCAATCCTATGCCCCCTCCGGGCACCGATCCCGCCTATGGAATCGCTATCGTTCCCGGTCCGATGCTCGAGTATTACGCTCTCGAAGCAGGGTTCGAGAAAAGCGGCAAAATCGATTTAGCGATGACCCGGCAATCGTTCGCCGATGGAACTCAAAGGGACATCGTTTGGTACGGAGGCCCGATGACTCCGAACGTCCTGGGCGGGGTCGTTTCGAAATATCCCGACGGGACGCCAGCCATTTCGCAAATCTGGTCAGGAAACGGATTTGTAATGCTCTCCGGAGGCCACCCCACTGCGCCCCAGGCATTGCGAGACCAATTCGGACTCCAGGACTCCGACGGCGAGGATCTCGATATTGCCTGGAAACTCCTGGACGCGACACTTCATCAGCACGAACTTCCCGCTTTTTGAATCCCTTCCGTAATTCTCTGCCGGTTTAGCTCAGACGTAAATGAACGAGAGCGGCAGAGAAACATCCGGATGCAGACTCTTGTGAACCGGACAATGCAAAGCTGCGTATTCGAGTTTCTTCCGCTGCTCCCCATTCAAATGCGAAGGGAGTGTGATCTTCACGGGAAGCGCCCCGATTCTCCGGGAGGGCTGAGAAAGCATCTCCTTCTCCACTTCGGCCTTGGCCCCTTCGATCGAAAGCCCGTCGCGCTCGGCGACGATCGCCATCGTCGTCAGGATGCAACTCCCGAGAGCAGCTCCCACGAGATCGGTGGGAGAAAACCTCTCCCCTTTTCCTTGATTGTCCTTCGGAGCATCCGTCTCGATCGACGAGCCCGACGGCTCATGAGTCAACGAGCAATGCTTCTGACCTTGGTAGACCATCGACATTTTCACCATTCCTAAACTCTAACACGAGTTGTGGCAAGACGAGAAGATCGCCATGGCCCGGAGGAGAGGGTAAAACGAAAAAATGCGCTCCCACTCAGCCGTTTTTGCGGTCCTCGGTACTTTGATCGCCTACTTGGTTTGGAGTGTTTTCTAGCCTTTTGGCAATTGGCAAGTCCGTGGTTCAGGGGTGCTTCTCGTCGTTCCTATTTTCTCGGTAGTCGCCTGGATTCCACTCGTCTACTGGAAGTCCACCTCGAAAGAAACTTCAAGACGGCAACGGTTTCTCATGGGGATGGCTTACGGCGGACTCGGATGGCTGAGCTTTCTTTTCTTCCTGACCTTTGCCCGCGATTTGGTGGCCTTGATGAGTCCCCTAGCGCTGAGGACGCCCGAAGGGAGTACCGCAGTACTGGGTGCTTCAGCGCTCTTGTTCGGCCTAGGCATTCTCAGGGCGCAGTTCGGTGTTCGAATCAAGCGGGTCGTGATCCCCCTCAGGAGTTTACCGCGGGAACTGGCGGGATTGAAAATCGTCCAGATCACCGACCTTCATGTCGGACCGACCATCCGCCGGGAATTCGTGAAGCAAGTGGTTCAACTGACCAATCAAGCGGAACCGGCTACTGGGGACCTCCAGTGCGGCTAGGCGCTCCGCCCGAAGTGACTCTCATCGTACTTCAGCCAGTCGACTGACCAGAGCGGAGTGGGTTTCGCTCGGAAGGAGGGAGAGGAAGTCCTCAGGCGGGAGCACGGTCCAACGCATGGGAGCACCCCGGGTCGGATGAATGAATCCGAGCTCAGCGGCATGCAGCATCATCCGGGGAGCCTCGGCCCGTAAGCCCAGGAACTCACGGATATAGGCTTTTTCTCCTAAAAGTGGATGACCCGCCTCACTCATGTGGATCCGGATCTGGTGCGTGCGTCCCGTCTCGAGCCTACATTCCAACAAACTGACCCCGTTGAACTGGTCCAGGCAAGTGACGTGCGTGACGGACTCCCTGCCCGTGTCGCGCGAAAGTCGGCTCCCCGGGAGAAGCGAGCCGCGCAACCCATCGCCGCGATCATCGAGGATCACCGAGCGACAAGTCTGACTCCGAACCGCACCTTCGGCCAAAGCGAAGTACCTGCGCTTCACTGAGTGGAATCGAAACTGCTGGGCCAGGGCCTTTTCAGCCGATGCGGTCCGCGCGAAGACCAGGAGTCCACTTGTGTCTCGGTCCAAGCGATGGACCACTCCAACACGGGACTGCCCTAGGTGCTCACGGATCTCCTGCTCCAATGTTCCGGTCTCCGACTCTTCGTAGGGTACCGTGCTCATTCCGGCGGGTTTGTTCACGATGATCAGTTGGGTGTCACAAAAGACGACCCGTGACCGATTGAACCGCGGACTGCTCCCCTTCAAATGGGGAGAGCCCGCATTGCGAGGTGCGTTCATCCTCAGTTCAAAAACAACGATCTCGGCAACCTCGAAGGACGGGTCAGTGACAGGCTTGCCCTCTACCCAAATCTTTCCGGTTTCGATCCATCCCCGAGCTTTACCCCAACTCACCTGCTGCCGGGAACGGACGAGCGCATCCAATCTCATTCTAAGCGCATAGCACGAGGAGCCGCGTCAGTGATGCGCTTCCCGCTTCGGATAGTACTTGGACTCGAGCTGGGTCATAATTTTCTGGAGTTCGTCCGCATTGGCCTTACCCCCGGAATAGCAGGTTTGACCGTGGGGAACGTTGCCATACACGGTGTACATATATTCCGTACTGAGCGTCATCCAGACGTTGTTCTTCAACGGCATAGTGGACGGATCGCACTCTTCCGTAGTGCGAGGGTCGGCGGCGAGGACCCGGAAAGCAACGCTGCCGACCTGCCCCATCTCCTCAGGAGTCAGCGAACCGTGGAACTCTTCCCCATCCGGGGCACAGGGTCCCGCGGCAATGTTACCCACTGGGTTGATCGAGA
The DNA here is from genome assembly GCA_043759365.1 of Bacteriovoracaceae bacterium. Lineage (GTDB taxonomy): Bacteria > Bdellovibrionota > UBA1018 > UBA1018 > UBA1018 > JAYVNB01. Next base: position 6,153 of record JAYVNB010000004.1, read on the forward strand.
TACGACGAGGATAAATACACTCAGTCGGTGGTACTGCCCCTTCACTCAGGGTCTCCCGCATCAGTTCTGTCCATTTCAAGGGCGTCGTATCGGCGGGAGGCGGAGTCTGAGTCCCGGGAAGCACGGGAACCGGGGTCCCTGGTGTCGCGGTATCGCCTGATCCTCCACAGTCGACGAGACAGATCATTCCCGCGGTCGAAAGTACCATCGAAACCCACCGTGCGATGCGCGATTGAGAGTGTGTCATACCAACCGGCTGTGCAAAGCACGGACCTCGCCTTCGCGGCCTCATGGCTGCGTCAGGACTCTGACGAAACCTGAGAACTGAAGATCCATTTGATTCGCACGGACGAAAGCCGATGAGAGAATGAATGACTCGGTTCTTTTTTAAAAACACAGTGTGGCTTTCAGGCGTCATCCCCTTGGGAATCGGCTTAACCGTGCTTGGCGGATATACGCTCGGACTGACTCGGCTTCAGAGCATTCAAGCGGAATGGATCGCGATGCGCCCGACAACGGCGCTTTGTTTTATCCTGGCAAGTATTGCGCTCCTCGCACTCCAGAGCCGCCGAAAAGTAAGTAATCGGATCGGCTGGACCTTAGCCGGCACTGTTTCCCTCATCGGAAGCCTCCATCTTTTCGAGCACCTCACTGGGATGGCTCTCGGCATCGACCGCGTCCTTTTCTCCCAAACTTTGCTGAGCGCTGGAACACTCGAAGCTGGGCGCATGGCTCCGAATACTTCGTTGAACTTCCTGCTTTTCGGAATCGCAGTCTTGACCGTCGATCGTCAGACTCGCAGCGGGTTCCGCCCTGCCCAAGGAATTTCGCTTTCGATGCTCCTCGTCACTCTACCCGCCTTGATCGGATACGCTTTCGGCGCCGACTTCAAAACGGGACTCGCCTACTTCACCCAAATGGCGATTCACACGGCCATCGCGTTCATCCCCCTTTCCATCGGTATCATCCTGCTCCGTCCTGAGCAGGGATTCATGCGATCGCTGACCAGCAGTGCCCATGGTGGCGTTCTGAGCCGACGTTTGCTACCGGCGATGGTCTGTCTGCCATTCGTCGCAGGCTGGTTCTCCATCCGGGGATACGAACTGGGCTTCTACGAGCTCCACTATGGCGTGACCCTCTCCGTGATCGCGAGCATGATCACCGCCGCGACCCTGGTGTTCAGGACCGGAGTCGTCCTCAACCACCTGGATGCCGAAAAACAACACGCTCGAGTCCAATATCTCCGAACCGAGGAGCGATTCAAGGCCGTGGTCGACAACTCCCCGGTCATCTTGTTCTCCACCGATCTCGACGGCCTAATCACTCTCTCCGAAGGGAAAGGCCTGACCTCCATCGGCTATAAGCCAGGTCAGTTAGTCGGTCAGAACTGTTTCGAGCTCTACAAGGATTTCCCGGCTTACTCGCAAAAAATTTCGCGTGCCTTAGGAGGAGAGTTCTTCAACACCGTGGATCGAATAGGCGACGTGTGGCTGCAAACCCAGTATGCGCCGATGCGGGACGCATCCTCCGGTCGAATCAACGGAATGGTGGGCGTCTCCACGGATGTCACCGATCGCCAATCCGCGGAAGAGGAACGAACCGATCGACTCGTCGAGCAAAAAGCAGCGGTCGCGATCAAGGATCGCGAGCAAAGACTCCAGGCGATTTTCAACTCGGCTTTCGACGCCATTGTCGGCATGGATTCCGATGGAATCATCACAGACTGGAATCCCCAGGCTGAGAAAATGTTCGGAATACGGCGCGATCAGGCCGTGGGTCGCCGCATGTCCGAGACCATCATTCCGCACGAACACCGCGAAGGCCACGAGCGTGGAATGAAGCATTTCCTGGAATCGGGTGAAGGAGCGATTCTCAATCGGACGGTTGAGGTCGAGGCCTTACGACAGGACGGCCAGAAGTTCCCGATCCAACTCTCCGTGTGTCCAATCCTCCAAGGGGATCGCTACCAGTTTACCGCGTTCATCGCGGATATCACCGAACGCAAGGCCCTGGAAGAATCCAAACGTCAGGACAATGATCGCCTCAGCCAAATCATTTCGACTCAGTACGAGGTCGTGACAGCCGGGCTCGACATCGTAAAACTGATGAAACTCATCGTCTCACGCGCGGAGAAGCTGACAGCTTCCGATGGCGCAGTGATCGAATTCGTCGAAGGCAGGGAGATGGTTTTCCGAGCAGTGTCTGGGACTGCAACCAATCACCTGGGAACCCGGATTGCGATTGAAGGAAGTCTTTCAGGCCTATGCACTCGCTCGGGAGAAGTGGTCCAATGCGACGACACCGAGACTGACCCCCGGGTGAATCGCGAAGCCTGCCGGAAAATCGGAGTTGGCTCCATGGTCCTTGTTCCCCTCCGCGATGAGACTGGAATCATCGGAGTGCTGAAGGTCCTTTCCGTGAAATCCCATGCCTACGCCGAGCAGCATTTACGCACCCTGGAACTCATGGCCGGACTCCTGACTTCAGCCATGCGGAAGTCGACGGACTACGAGGACAAGAAGCAAGCCATCGTGCTCCTCAAGGACTCCCAGAAAAACTTGATCACGGCACGCCAGCAGGCTGAGCAGGCCACTCGCGCCAAATCAGAATTCTTGGCCAACATGAGCCATGAGATCCGAACCCCCCTGAACGGGATCATCGGGATGACTGACCTCCTCCTCGAATCCCAGCTGGACGAACAGCAGCGCAAATATGCCTACATCGTCCATGACTCGGGAGCAGGCCTCCTCAACATCATCAACGACATCCTGGACTTCTCGAAGATCGAAGCGGGCAAGCTCGAGCTCGAGACCGTTGATTTCAGCGTAGTCTCTGTCATCGAATCTCAAGCCGACCTACAGATGGCGAAAGCTCGTGAAAAAGGTCTCTCCTTGATGACCTACGTCGATCCGTCGCTCCCGTCCCACCTCCGCGGAGACCCTGGTCGCCTTGGGCAGATCCTCCTGAACCTGATTGGAAACGCGATCAAGTTCACCCAAAAAGGCTCGATCGTCGTCCGAGTCACCCCCGCGACTCCCGGTCCCGAGGGAGTGAGGATCCGGTTCGAAGTCCAGGATACCGGGGTTGGAATTCCGGAAGCGGTCCGAATGCGCCTCTTCCGACCCTTTACCCAGGCCGATCAATCCACCGCGCGTAAATACGGAGGAACTGGCTTGGGCCTGTCGATCTCCAAGCGCCTGAGCGAGCTGATGCGGGGTGAAATCGGGGTCGACAGCGTAGACGGCCAAGGCTCCCAGTTCTGGTTCACGATTCCTTTCGCGCTATCCGAGCTCTCGCAGACTCAACCGAGCCGCCTGGGGCTGCACTCCTCAGTGGCGAATCCGAAGGTCTTGATTGTCGACGATGACGTCGTCGCCCGCGAAATTCTCCAGGCCTACTTGACCAAGTGGATGATGCGGCCGGCGGAAGCGGCTTCCGGCGCCGATGCCTTGATTCGCCTTCGAGCAGAAGCCCGGACTGCTGAGCCCTTCTCCTTGGTCATCATGGACAAGCAGATGCCGAAGATGGACGGATTCGAACTGGCGATGGAGATCCGCAAGGATCGTGAGATCGCTGGAATCCCGCTGGTGTTGATGACGGGGTTCGACCGCCTTCAACACGGAAAAGCCGCTTTGGATGCCGGCTTCAAGGCCTACCTCACCAAACCCATCAAACAATCCGAGCTTTTCGACGCCATGATCGGGGCGATGAATCCGACTCTTCCGGGAGTGCTGAATCCCAACGGGAACCCACTGCCCCAGCTCCCGGCTCAGTCGCTCTTGGCTGGCGAAGAAGGATCCAAGGGCAGGATCCTAGTCGCCGAAGACAATGCCGTTAACCAGCTGCTCGCGCTGACGTTGATTCGAAAGTTCGGTTACTCCGCACACGCAGTCGCCAACGGACAAGAGGCCCTCCAAGCGGTGGCAACGGGCGACTACGACCTCGTGCTCATGGACTGCCAGATGCCCGAAATGGATGGGTTCGAGGCCACTGCGGCCATTCGAAAATTGGAACTCACGGAAAATCGCCCCCGCCTTCCCGTGGTCGCTCTCACCGCGAACGCGATGAAGGAAGACGAGCTCAACTGTTATTCCGCCGGTATGGACGACTACGTTTCAAAACCGATCAAGAGGGAGCGTCTCGCGGAAGTGATCGAGAAATGGATCGGAAAAATGCGCGATAAAAAGCCGGAAAACGCGGCTTGATTCAACCGTCTGCCTCGAGATAGCGCATCTTCATGAGCTCATAGAATAATTTGTGGTCCACCGCATTTGAGGCCGAGTGTGCCAATAGAGCGCGCAGCGTCATAGGAAAAATCGCCGCGTGGCGATCGGTCATCTCCAAAACAAGCACAAAGGCAGTCAATGGCGCACGAGTCACCCCGGTCAGAAAGCCGATCATGCCGAGCAAGACTAGGAGATGATTACCCGACGAATGGCTCCAGATCGCTATCTGAGATCCCGTCGCCTCCTCGAACGAAACAGATGCCCGCCCACTGCCAACCGGCGAATCCTCCTGATCTGAAGAGTAGATCCGACATCAGCTCGTTGCCCGAGCTGATCGCACGATCGCCGATAAGCACCCCCATCAAGCCCATGCTCAGGCCGGCCAGCACGGCTAGAACCCCCAACTTCCAACGCTTCTTGATGCGTGCTCGCTGGACGACCAGAAGCTGAAGCGTTTTACCGAATATCGCGCCTCCCAGTCCGTAGATCGTTCCCGTCAATGCCGCCAACGGAAGAAACCCGAAGGGTTCGACCGTCGGATATCCCAGGTAAAGGTAGCTCCCGAGTATCCACTGTGAAACCAGTCCAGAAAGAATGACCGCAGAAATCAGCACGCTTCGAAACTGTCCGAAGTGTGCAGTCGTCAGCTCTTCAATCGCAAAAACGAGTCCGCTTTATGGGGTATTGAAGGCAGCTGCAATACCGGCGGCGCCGCCCGCCACAATCCAGGCTGATGATTGATCTTGGGCCAAAAGCGCTGGGTCCGGCTTCCTACCGCATGGAACATGGCCGCCCCGATCTGAATCGTCGGCCCCTCCCTTCCGATCGCTCCACCGCACAAAAGGCGAAGGATCGCGCTCATCGCCTTGAACGCGGCAGTCCGGAGCCCGAGAAGCTGAGCCACGCGCCGAGAGTGGTGAGGCTCTTCAAATTCATTGGCCGCCATGACCTGAGGTATTCCACTCCCTGCGGCTTCGGGTGCGAGGCGCGCAACCAGCCACCAAGACGCGAGGAAACAAACGGGCGCCACCAGGATGAACCGAAGGCGAAAGGCACGAACCCACACCGCCGAAAGTTCACTCACCCGTTCGAAAGCGATAGCAAATTCCACCGCTGCAAAACCGGTGAGAACGGCACCGATCCAATAGGGTCGACCCTCCAGGGCGGACTTCGCGTTGCCCTCAGTGGGGACAAAATTCCGAATTTTCTACAAGTTCGACAAGATTAAAACCCACGGTGTGCTGTCGCTTGTAGCGTCGAAAGTGCCTGCCGAAAACCTGAGATTTGGGTGACATGGCGCATCCCAATGCGGTAAGACCCCCGTGATGCATTACGAAGTGATTGTCCTCGGAGCGGGTGGCGCAGGCATGATGTGCGCGCTCCATGCGGGCCGCCGCGGGCGGCAGGTCCTCTTGCTGGACCACGCCGCCAAACTCGGTGGAAAGATCCTGATCTCCGGCGGAGGTCGTTGCAACTTTACCAACTCCGGCGCCAGTCCCGCCCAGTATGTTTCGAAAAACCCCCACTTCTGTAAATCGGCGCTCTCGCGCTATCCATCTGAAACCTTCGTCGAAATGGTCCGCGAGCACGAAATTCCTTTCCACGAGAAGAAGCTCGGCCAACTCTTCTGCGATGGATCGGCGCAAGCGATCGTGACGCTGCTCAAAACCGAGTGCGACCGAGTGGGCGCCGCGTTCAAGCTCGACTGCAAGATCGAGCGAATCCACCGTTTGACCGGAGAACCCTCGGCCGCGGCTGAACCGGGCAAACCTCGCTTCCGTCTCGAGACCACCCTGGGGATCTTCACGGCTGAATCGCTGGTGGTCGCGACGGGCGGCCTCTCCATTCCCAAGATCGGGGCAACCGGCTTCGGTTACCAAGTGGCGCAGCAATTCGGGCTCAAACTGGTCGAACGGGTCGCGGCACTGGACGGCTTCACGTTCACCGTCGCGGATACTGCTTTTTTCAGGGAGTTCGCGGGGATCTCGGTCGACTGCGTGATCACTTCCAACGAAGTCTCGTTTCGGGAGAACATTCTTTTCACACACAGCGGATTGAGCGGACCGGCAGCTCTCCAAGCGTCCCTCCACTGGAGTCCCGGGGATCCTGTCTGGATCAATCTCTTACCGGGAATCAACGCGTTCGACTGGTTCTTCGAACAGAAACGCAGGGGAAACCGCTCGACCGTGAAGAACCTCCTCTCGGAGCTCTTGGCCTCTCGGCTGGCTACCAAGCTCTGCGAAATCGGCTTCCCCTCTCAGCTTCCGCTACCCCAGGTTTCCGAAGAAGCTCTGAAGGAGTTTTGCGCCAATCTCCACGCCTGGAAAATCGTTCCCGCAGGCACCGTCGGATACAATAAGGCCGAAGTGACCCGCGGAGGCGTGGACACCGAAGAGCTCTCCTCAAAAACACTCGAGGCAAAAAAGGTTCCCGGACTTCACTTCATCGGCGAAGTGGTGGACGTGACCGGTTGGCTGGGCGGTTACAACTTCCAGTGGGCATGGGCGTCGGGCTGGGCCGCAGGTCAAGTGGTGTGATCAGCGTTTTTTGGCGGCGAATGCATGGACGGAATACACTTCAAGTTGCCGGACGTGTTTGAAGAACAGCCACGGTACGTTTTCAGATCTCTCCTCGATCTCGAAACCCGCCTTTTCATAGAGCCACTCGACTGCTGAAGCGGAATCACGAACCGACGGGGGAAGTCGCTTGCGCAAAGCACGCGCGACATTCTCATGCCAGATGTAGGGGCAACTCTGGATCGCGTATCCTTCCTCCACCAGGAGGTCGTTCTGCATCGCGGGCAATCCTGCCGGCTCGTCGAGCATATCAATCGTATTCAAGGCGATCGCGAAATCCCATACTCCCGGCTGAACCGGTGGACTGACCAAATCTCCGACCACGAAGTCGATGCTTCCGTCGAAGGTAGCGGGCACTGGAATCCTGATCTCGCGGGCCACCGGGCCCTGAAGTAGATCCTCGGGAATCCGGAGCGCGCGCAAATAGGGTGTACCCAAGGCCAAGTGCCGGGCGAGCGCAATGCTGGCGAACGAACTGTCGACTCCGAGGTAGGAACTCAAGCAAGGCTTGAGTCGCGCGGACAACCCTCCGACACCGCATCCAAGTTCCACCGCGTGCCCCAGCTGACGACCTGACCGAGTCGAAACCCATCTCTCGATCGTCGCGAAAGGTCCGCGATCCCAATAATCCCGAACCAGTGCATCGATGACCGGGCTTCCCGCCCCGTGTCGGGGTTGCCACCAAGCTGCTTCGGTACCCAGCGCATCCACTCGAAGATAATGGTTCATGAGGTAAAGCGCATTGACCCGTTCCGCTTCTAGATCTTCTTCGATGTGCTCGGATTGGATGTCGGCTTTGGCATCCTGATAGTTGCGTCTGAACTCCTTGGGGATTTCGGAGTCGGAAACGACTTGGGAGACCCCTTTGACGTGCTCCATCAGGTAGGAGCCCACATCCTCCACAAGTAGCGCCACCCCTTGAAGGATCGGATAACGAGCTTGGCAGAATTCGCAAACCAACTGACCCGATCGAATTTCTTGGACACTTTTGGTCAAGCATTCCGACTCACCTGGGCAGCCGAGAGCGCCCTGACAACGAGGACAAATGAGCCTTGGAAGCGTCGTGTTAAGCATAGGAAGCTCAGTCGTTTAACCCGGCATGCCATGAAATGCGAGGGCGTAACCCCTCGATGAGCAAGAAGAGTGTTAGATTCACTTGCGCTATGCGTCGTAATATTCAGTTTTCCCTACGAATCTTCCATGCTAAGTTCCCGGCTTCAGTGGTTCAACTGCTTCTTTCGAGTCTGCGGGCATGGTGCCCGGGTCCCTCTAAAGCGGCTCCCAGCGCCTTTAGGAGGTTCAATGGGTAAGAAATTGTACGTAGGAAATCTTCCGTTCGCGGCAACCGACCAGATCTTGGCTGACACTTTCGGTCAGTGCGGAACGGTCGTTTCGGCAAAAATCATCACCGACCGCGATACCGGCCGTAGCAAAGGTTTCGGATTCGTCGAAATGTCGACGGAAGCTGAAGCTACTGACGCGATCAATAAGTTCAACGGCGCCGATTACGATGGCCGCCCAATGACTGTCAACGAAGCGAAGCCAATGGCTCCTCGTGAAGGCGGCGGCGGCGGTGGCGGTGGACGCGGCGGCTTCGGCGGCGGCGGCGGCGGCGGAGACCGTGGCGGCCGTGGCGGCGGCGGCGGCGGCAATCGTTGGTAATCAGCTCCAGGCTGCCGGTCTGAAAGGATCGACGCCGGACTGATGAATCCGTTTTGAAAAGGGTCGATCCCATTGGGGTCGGCCCTTTTCGCATGAATGCAGTCAACTCACTGAAACCACTTCGTACTCGCGACTCTTTTTCTGGCCTTCGACCTCCACAGCTTCGCCGGCTCGTTTACCGAGCAAGGCATCTCCGAGCGGGGCTTGGGGAGTGATCACCTGAACTGTCCGATCGCCCTCGAACTTCAAGCTCAGGCCACCGCCTTGGACAACCAGGAATATCCAGGATCGCCTCCCCTCGCATTCGAGCTCGACGAGAGCCCCAGCCGCGATCGGATCCGAAGGAGCGAAATTGCGAGGCTTGCTGAATTGGAAGTTCGAGATGATGGCCTGCAGCTCGGCCACTCGCGCGGCTTGCGCCCCAGCCAGATAGGAGGCTTCAAGGCCGCGGGTATCGTGATGATCCTCGGCTTTGCTCTCCTCGTGGGTGGCTGCTTCATGTGCGGCTCGGGCGGATTTCTGGAGAGAAGCCACTTCTTGGCTCAAGTGGACCAGGATTCGCTCGATCAATTCTAGCTTTCCGATTGGTGTGCGGTTGAGAAGGGGCATCGGGCGCGATGATCCCGCGAATGGCTTCAAAATGCAAAACCGCGATCAAAGCATTTGTCAAAGCATCTGGGCGAGGAACCGATCGATCGCCGACGTACTGATTTGGCCGCCTGGGCCAGTCAAATTGTAATCGAATCCGTGGGTGACCCAGTCCAGTGAGATCAACTGGCTCTTGACGCCCGATTCGCGAAGCCGGGCGAGGAGACGTTCGCTCTGACGGTGCCAGACCAGGGCATCGATCGGACCATGAAACAAGAGCGTCGGAGGGGATTGAGCAGTGACGAAACGGATCGGAGACGCATCATCGTAAGCTGCAGGAGCCTCGTCGGGCGTCCCCCCGAGGTAGGATCTCAGGAGATCCCGCGAACGCAGGATATCGTCTTCGACGGAGTGAAGGTAAGCGAAGTTCAAGTCAGCGGGTGCGTAGAAAGAGATGCAGGCTTTTGGACCCGGAAAAGACCTCCCCCCAGCACGGGCCGCCGCTTGTTCAGGATTCGGGTAGGCGATCGCTTCGGCAATTTGCCCTCCGGCCGACCGACCCAAAATGGCCCAGCGATCAGGCGCGATCCCCAGCTCCTTGGCATGCTCACGGAGATAAACGACTGCCGCTCCGACATCATCGCGCTGGACGGGCCATTTCCAGTTCGGAGTCAAGCGGTAGGAAACTGCAGCGACAGCATAACCATTCCGGGCCAGGTGGTGATTGAGCGCCGAGAGTTGCGAGGGATCGCCGCTGTCCCAGCCCCCCCCATGCACGACTACAACCCAAGGAGCAGAACCCGCATCGCTTCCTGTTGCCAATCCTTGTGCGGGATAGAAATCCAACGGAAGCTTCGTTCCATCTGAAGTTCGAACGAGCTTCCGCTGGGGAGCGGGTCCACTGGTGCCAAACCCCAGCCACAAAGTGGCCAATCGGATCCAAGGTCGCTGCTCGTTTCCCCGTCCAAACTGCGTCTCGAATTCGGCACTCCAAACCGGAGCATTCCGAAAGGCCGAGATCGTGGGCCAAGCGGAGAGTCCGGCACTGACGGCAAATAGGAGCGCGAGTACGCCATTGCCGGCCTTACCTCCCGAACTGAAGTAAGCCGCCCTCAAAGTCAGACCCAGGAGTGCAAGAGAAGCCAGTGCCCAGTAAGGACTGAACTCGCTCCCCAAGATCGCGAGCTGCCATTGGAGCAAGGTACGAGATCGAAACCAGGGATTGACCTGGAGCGCGAGCAGTACGATCGCGACTCCCCATCCCCATGCTCCACGCGAGCTCCAGATCGCCGTAGTCCTCTGCATCACTCAGCCCCGGTTCTTGAATTAGTAATGGGAAACACCCCATTCACTGCCCGCTTGATACCCGAACAGCTCGGAGCACGACATGAAGAAAACCCGCCAGCGCTGGAACCATCGTCCCGCTTCCGCAGCGCCGTAGACTTTCGCGAATACCTCGATGAGCATGGCGCGGTTTCGATCCTGGTTTTCAAGCCAAGCTTCGGCGGTCTTGGCGTAATGCGTGCCGTTCCAGACCCACTTTTTTTCCAACGCGAGATTTTCCTGGTACTGCGGCAGCAGTCGATACTCGAGTCCAGACTCCTCCGTTTTCACGCTGAAGCTCATCGCTGACTCCTGGGAAGGTACTCCAATGCGATCCAGGAGCTTCACGAAGTTCGGATAGGTCCAGTTGTTGAATACGATGAAACCGGTGTCGATCGCGTATTTTCCGGAAGGCGTTTGGAGGCCGACGGTATGGGTGTGCCCCCCGAGATAGTCCGCGGCCTCGAAGTCGTGCACTTCATGCTCCCGGGAAAGGAGGTGGGCGCAGACTAGTCCGGAAATGCCAGTACCGACGACGGCGACCTTCACGAAAACTCCCTCCCAGCATCAACGTGATCCATCGTAAAGTACTACACCGAGATTCCGTGGAAGGTTACTTTTTCGCTACGCGCCTATCGAGCATCCTAGGGACATGGATCAACAATGACCTGCTCATCAGGAACCGTCCGACTCCCGGGCCGAAGATGAGCGCAATGGTCTTGCCCGGAGCGCCGCCCGAGTTGGGCGTGGACGAGAATCCAATCCACCCGAGCACGAGCCCGGCTGTTCGAGCCAAGAAGGGTTCGAAGAGACTGACTAAACCCACGAGGCAGCCACAGGGCTCCTCCCACATCACCCGGAGGAAGGAGTGGATAGACGATCGAAACCAAAGCTCCCAACCCGAACACGCCACCTGCCAAGACCGCTGCGGGCTCGAACCGTCGGGCAGCCCAGATCCACCCCGGGATCGAAACTGTGAATACAAAAAGAAACAGGCCGATCACCGCTTGTTCATTCGCCAAGGAGAGACCTAGGCGATAGCGGTAGTAGTATACCGAGAGAGCCGAGTTGACGCTGAGGCCGATCGAACAAATGGCTTACGCGACGAGCAAGAGGAGGAAACGCGGATTCCTTCCCGCCTGCTCGAGGGAGACCATGAACGGAACCGCGCCGTCTGCAGTGGTCGCCTTTATCTTACTGGCTCTTGCGTCCGCCCGCATGAAAGCCAAGGTCCAAACCGATCCAACGACGATCGTCGCTGCCAGAATCCATCCACTTGCGCCCAGACTCCCAAATCCGAGCTTCCAACCATACAGCTCATTGCGCTCAGGCAAATCGTCCGTCAACTCCGCAGCCCATGCGGCGTGAGGAATCGAAACGAAAGATTGAAACGTGCTCACCGCGACGTAAAGGAGACTGGCTACTCCCGCTCGCAGGCCTTGCGAGTAAGACGCGAGCCAAGCAGGCGATCTGAAGAGAAGCGTCAGTCCGACCGCGAACCCGATGGAGATTCCCGCGAAGCTCAGCAGTGCAATCGGAGTGAAGTGCCAGATGAGAAGATGCGAACGCCCCCAGGCAACCCGAGCAGACAGAGATCCAGGCTCCGGTGATGGACAGACGCGTCGGGGCGCTTCCCCTCATCCTGCCGAGAAAAGCCCCGGCTCCAAACGCACCAGCGACCAAATCCCGCGGGGAGAGAAACGAGCCAAAGACCCGACTCCAGCAGGAACCGGGGTTCGCCGATCTTCGACGCGAGATCCTGGCGGAACGGAAGAACGCAGAGGACGAAGGCGATGCCCAGTGCTGCCCCAGCCGACCACTTAGCGAGGAAAACCGGAAGCCCGTCAGCTTGACGAAACTCCCGAAGTTGTCCGGAGAGGTCCTTGATCAGGTCAGGAGTCTTCATACTGCTTCTCCTCCTGCCTCTTTCGGATCGATGGCCGACTCAAACTCGTCATCCCACTCCGCAAACTGCGGACGGCGGACGGCGCTTCTCCGCGCGGATCGAGTCGATCAGACGGTATCGCGCGATCGCATAGACCCAGGGGAGGATCGGCTGACTGGAGCGATAACTTTCTTTTTTTTGATGAATGGAAATGAGGACTTCCTGAACCAAGTCCTCTACTTTTTCGACAGAACCTTGCCGGGAGCCGAGGGTACGGTGCAGATACATCCTCACCATGATGGCCACCTGCTCCAGAAGCTTTTCGTAAGCGACGCGATCCCCTCGAAGGGACATCGCCATCCACTCTCTGAGCTCGATCTCCAGCTCGTGCTACTTCTGGATGCGCAAAGCGCTTCCTTTCACCATTCAATACGTCCCAGATCCTTTGGAAGTTACATCGAAACCCCCGTCCCGCAGGGAGCTCCGGTTCCAGGAACTGGAGGTTGAAATGACCCCTATTGCCAGTGCTTCCAAGTGCGGGATCATATTAAATAACTGATGTTTAAGTAGGGTTCCGGACAACGGAATAGGTGACAATCTTGGTCTACCCGACAAGAACAGGGATTGCATCCCTCTCGAGTATGCCAATCATAATGCAAATATCAGCCGCATGAGTCACTCCCAGATAGGGGCATCCACGGCCAAGATCCCACCGTCCGGCTCTTCGATTGCCAATGCCGATCGACTCGCAGCGCTGAGTCGTACCGGACTACTTGAAACACCGGTTACAGAAGCTTTTGAGCGCCTCACCCAGTTGGCAGCGGAGACCATCGGCGCTCCGATGTCGTTCGTGACACTCGTTGCCGAGGATAGGCAGTTCTTCCTGAGTTCGTATGGGATTCCTCAGCCATGGGCCGGACGCCGTCAAACACCTTTGACCTACTCCTTCTGCCAGCACGTCGTCAGCACTCACAAAAGCTGGGTGGTGCCGGATGCTCGATCTGACCCTCGACTCTTCGAGAATCCGGCCATTCAAGAACTGGGAATCATCGCTTACGTGGGATTGCCCCTCACTCTGCCGAATCGACAAACCATCGGCACCCTCTGCGTAGCGGATTCAAAGCCTCGCCACTGGAACGAACTCGAGTTGAGGATCCTGCACAACCTGAGCAGTGCGGTCGTCAGCGAAATTCAACTCAGACTGACTACGCAGGCCCGCGATGAACTCCTGCAGCTCGTCCTGCACGATCTGAAGAATCCCCTCTCGGCTATCATCTTGAGTGGGCAGTTGCTTCGGCGGGCCACCGGAAAAGAAGTGACGGGGGTCATTGCCTCATCAATCGCTCGGGTCGAGTACGCCGCTGATCGGATGGCCAAGATCATGGAAGATCTCACGCTCCTCAACCTCATGGAGTCGGAAGGTTTTTCGCTTGAAACCAGCTCAGTCCCCATCCACACGTTGCTTCGACGAACGGGCGACCTTCTCGCGCCGATTGCCTCAAAAGCCGCAGTCACGCTACTTTTCGATACCCCCACGTCCGAATGGCAAGTCCATTGCGACGGAAGCCGATTGATCGGAGCGTTGATCAGCGCGGCTAGTGCCCTGATTGCGCTGTCGGTTCCACCCGCTAAGCTCGTGCTTCAGGCGCGCAGGGAGGAGAATCGGACGCTCCTTTCGATTTCCTCCGCCACAGCCACCGCACATGCCGATCAGGTTCAACATTTTTTCGAGCGCTTCTGGAAGGGCACTACTTTTCCCGCCAAAGGTCTTCAACTAGGACTCTACCTGTGCCGGGAAATCGTCGAGCAACACGGAGGACAAGTCCGTGCCGAGCTCAGCCAACAGCTTGGCCTAGTGATCCGGATCGAATTGCCCGACCTCCTCCCCGAGTCGCCCGCCTAGGGCTTAGGCTCCGCTTGGCGCCTTCCGTGTGCTATGACCAGGCCTCATGGTAAAAATCCTCCTTCCCATCCGGGATTTCGCGGTCCCTGTGCCGCGCACGGGGAGCATCGAGACTCATTCCGGGTATGGGCGGGCCATGACTGAAGGTCAGGAAATTCACCTTCGCATTCAAGCACTTCGAACAAGACAGGAGCCTCTCTACCGGGCTGAGGTGGCGATCCAACAGGAATTCGAACGGGACCACTATCGATTCGAGATCGGCGGGAGGATGGATGGCTTCTTCGCAATGGATCCTCCTCGGATCGAGGAGATCAAGAGCGCCTTCAGCCTTCGGGAGCTGGTCCGGAAAATCTCAGATTCGGATGGACAACATCCCTATTGCCTCCAGCTCCGGACTTACGGCTATTTTCATTGGCTGCAGAACAAATCCCTTCCCCGACTCAACTTTCATTTCGTTTCCAGCCGGAACGGTGACTCCGAGGATCTCGATATCGCGCTCGACCTCGCCAGTTACGAGACTTGGCTTGAGCGTCGGCTCGATGAACTGGTCGAAGAAGCCAAGAAATCCGAGAAACGGGCAAAACGCCGTCGGAAGGTCGCTGGCTCGTTTCTCTTTCCCTTTGAAAGGCCCCGGAACGGGCAGATCGAGCTGATCCGAACCGTAGAGGAGGGCATGGCCGAGCGCCGACGAATGCTGATCCAAGCTCCTACGGGGCTCGGCAAGACCACAGGAGTGCTCTATCCCGCGCTGAAGGAAGCGCTCGCGCGTGGCCAGAAAGTAGTCTACGTCACCCCAAAAAACAGCCAGCACTCCGTGGCCGAGGACGCGGTCGAAAGGTTTCAGGATACCGGCTCCAAGGTCAAGTCGCTCACGATCACCGCCAAGAGCAAGATTTGCTTCAAGGCTGAGCCCCTTTGCAACCCGGACTACTGCGAGTTCGCCAAAAATTACCACACAAAGATTCATGAAAAAAAGCTCCTCGATGTCCTGGCCAAGAAAAAAAAGCTTTCCGCCCGTACCTTCATCCAGCTCGGCGAGGAGCACGAAGTTTGTCCATTCGAACTTCAGCTCGACTCGGCTGCCGACGCGGATGTCGTAATTTGCGACTATAATTACGTCTTTGCCCCACGGAGCGCCTTCGGCCGGATGTCCCAATCGCTGGTGGGACAAGAGGGAAAACCCAATCTCGTGATCGACGAGACCCACAATCTCCTGGCCCGCGCCATGGATTACTACTCTCCCGCACTGTCGAGTATCGCGTTGGAAAAAATGCGGACCGATATCCGTGCGCTCCCCAGCCGGTTTCGCAAGGAAGCCGAGGAACTCCTGGATGACTGCATCCAGGTCCTCGTGGACTGCCGCCCGGAAGGTGAAAAGCGCAGTACCAAGATCGATCCTCCGGCCTCGCCGTTTCTCGATCAGGACGAAGCGCTTCGCTCCTTTCTTTCCCGCTACCTCGAGTCGGACGTCGAAATA
Organism: Bacteriovoracaceae bacterium; assembly: GCA_043759365.1. Taxonomy (GTDB): domain Bacteria; phylum Bdellovibrionota; class UBA1018; order UBA1018; family UBA1018; genus JAYVNB01. The sequence continues at coordinate 21,793 of JAYVNB010000004.1, forward strand.
AAACCGAGGGATGTAGTCCTTCGGCTCTCGTTCTATTGGTCGGAATTCACCGGCGCCTTGGAGTTCGTGAAGGATCCGGAACGGACTGAATTCTTCACTACTTTTCAACTCCATCCAAGCGGCGGCACGGTCAAAATCACTTGTTGTGATGCATCCGAAATGCTCAAGACCTGCTACGATGAGTACGAGCAGGTCGTCGGGTTCTCAGCCACCCTCAAACCCTTCGATTACTACGCGAAACTCTCCGGACTCGATCCATCGACACTCAAGACCGCCGAGTTCAGTTCGCCGTTCCCAGCGCACCACCGAAAACTCCTGATCATCCCCCAAGTCTCGACGAAATACTCGGATCGCGAACGCAATTACCCCAAGGTCGCCGACGTGATTCGCCGGATCGCGGGACTGAAAGCCGGCAACTACTTCGCTTTTTTCCCCAGCTTCGAATTCCTCGAGCGCGCGCTCGAAGTGTTCAGCCCTCCCGAAGGATTCACGATCCGCAGGCAGGAGCGCGACATGCGTGCAGCCGATATCGAGGCACTACTCGAACATCTCCGAAGCCGCTCCCGGCCGACGCTCGTGTTCGCTGTGCAAGGGGGCGTTTTTTCAGAGGGCGTCGACTACCCCGGCGATACCATCATCGGGGCCTTCGTGGTGGGACCGCCCTTGCCAAGCTTCGATCTCGAACGTGAGGCGATGCGTGAATATTACGACCAGGAATATGGCCGAGGATCGGGGTTCGACTACGCTTACACCTACTCCGCCATGGCGAAAGCCGTCCAATCCGCCGGTCGTGTGATCCGTTCGGAATCGGATCGCGGAATCATCGTGCTGATGGACAATCGTTTCGTACAGTCGAGCTACTCGCGATCCATGCCCACGGACTGGTTCGACAAGAGCGCTACGGAGCTGGTCTCGACCAGCATCCTCAAGGAGATCGCCGAGTTCTGGCGGAGCCAAGAGACTGAGTTCAAATAAGTCG
>JAYVNB010000005.1:0-2507 GCA_043759365.1 Bacteriovoracaceae bacterium
TCAGACCCAGAAGCACCACGCCGGAAACGAGGCTCAGGACCAGAACCGAGCCCAAAGCGGTGACTTCGATGACTGGACCGTTCAGCATCGGGCGACGGAGGGTGGCGATCCAGATCAACGCTCGCCGATCCAGCAGTCCCAGCTCCGACCCCTCGCTCAACTCCCAGGTGATTCGAATGAAACCTAACAGGAACAAAAGAGCAGCCGAGATCCAGGCCAGGCGCTTGTTCTTCATGCCCGGCCCACCTTACGCTATAAGGACTGACGCGTGAACATTCTTGTCGTGGAAGACGAAGCCAAGATTTCGGAGCTGCTGGGACGCGGACTGTGTGAAGCGGGCTATGTCGTTGATTTTGCCAGGGACGGGATCGAGGCCCTGATCCAGTTGGGTCAGAAGACCTTCGATCTGATCGTGCTCGATCTCATGCTTCCTGGAATGGACGGGCTGGAGCTGCTGCGCAATGCCAGAGCGCAAAAAATCCTGACCCCCGTCATCATCCTCAGCGCGCGTCAAAGTCTCGAAGACCGGCTGCTTGGACTTCGCGCCGGGGGCGATGACTACATCCTGAAACCGTTCTCTTTTGAAGAACTCCTGGTGCGCATCGAAACCGTCCTTAGGCGCAGCAGCGACGGGGCAGGTGCAACGAGCCTGACTTACGACGACTTGACGATCAATCTTCTGACCCGGGAAGTCTCAAGGAATGGCACGCGAATCGAACTCCAGGCTCGCGAATTCGCTCTCCTGGAATGCCTCCTTCGAAGTCCGGAGAGAGTTCTGACGAAGACCCTCATCCTCGAGAAGGTCTGGGACTACCACTTCGATCCGCAGACGAATGTGGTCGATGTGCTGGTCTGTCGCCTTCGAGCCAAAGTCGACCGGGGTTTCCAGACCAAGCTGATCCACACGATTCGCGGCATGGGCTATGCTCTCAAGCGCGGCTAGAGTGTTCCACAGCCGCTTGGGTCGCAGGTTCCTCGCAGTCCTGGTGGGCACGGTTACCCTCATCCTCATAGCGGTCATCGGCGCCTCGTACGTCATGCTGTCATCATCGCTCGAGGGCGAGGACCGAGAGCTCATCGAGCTTAAGTCCTCGGAGCTCAACGTCCGCTATGGAAAAGACGGAATTCCTGGACTTCGTCGACCCGAAGTTTGGGTCTTCATCCGACTCCAAAACAGGGACGGAGCGATCCTCTTTCAGAGGGCGCCCAGCGGCGAGGAAGGCTTCGACCTTTCGCGATTGGCCTCGACATCTGAACATCCTCAAAGCGAATCTCGAGCTTGGCTCGAGATTCATCAAAAAGGCGATGAAGACGTCCTGACCGTCCTCTCTCGAAAGCTCGACGATGGATCACTTCTCCAAGTTGGCAAGTCCAGCGCGGAGCGCGAAGGGGAGTTGGCGCATTTCCTAAACGTCCTAGTCGCCGTGTCCGCTCCCATCCTCCTGCTGACGATGCTCTTGGGCGCCTGGTTGGTGGATGGCGCCCTGAAGCCCATCCGCTCCTTCACCCGCACCCTCGAAGAACTTCGCGAGGGCACCACGGGGGCTCGGGTTCCCGAAGGCCGATCCGATGACGAGCTCGGGACCCTGATCTCCCTGTTCAATGGACTCCTCGATCGCATCGAGAAGCTGATCCTGGGACTTCGCGAAACCGTCAACCATGTTGCCCACGACTTGAGGACGCCGCTCACCCGGTTCCGGATCAATGCAGAACGCGCCCTCCAATCGACAGGTCCATCCGACTCCACTTCGCTTCGCGAAGCGATCGAAGACGCTTTGGAATCCTCAGAGCGGATGCTCACCCTCGTCGATCAGGTTCTTGAAATCTCCCGCGCCGAAGCAGGCGCTCTCCCGATCGAGGACCATCCCATCAGCCTGGATGAGCTGGTTCGACAGGGCTGCGATCTCTATCAGGATGTGGCCGAAGAAAAAAAAATCCACTTGGAGTTCTTGCCGGGCAACGCTGTCTTGACCCGGGGCGATCGAGCGCAGCTGCTTCGAGTCATCGCAAACCTCCTCGATAATGCTTTGAAATACACCCATCCCGAAGGTCGCGTTTGCGTCGAGACCGGGACATCCACCGAAAAAATCTGGCTGAATGTGAGCGACAATGGAATCGGAATCCAAGAAGAGGATCAGCTGCGGATCTGGGCGCGGTTGTTCCGCTGCGATCGGAGCCGCTCGGAACCCGGTCTTGGGCTCGGATTGAGCTGGGTTAAAGCGATTGTCGAAGCGCATCACGGAACAGTCGAGGTCGAAAGTTCGTTGGGTATAGGCTCGACTTTCCGGGTCGTATTTCCGAAGTGACCTGGGCAAGCATCGCGTCGCAGCTCAGGGCTCGTTTTTCGGGACAGAGAAAGGTATGTTCGGAAACATCATGAACTCTACCCCATTTGGAATGCCGTCATTCGACCCAAGCAAAATGGACCCCAAAGCTTTGATGGAGCTTTCTCAGCTTTTTCAACAGCTTCCTCCCTCGGAACTGGGCCGGATGCAGACCCTCATGCA
>JAYVNB010000006.1:0-7882 GCA_043759365.1 Bacteriovoracaceae bacterium
GGAAACGATGGCATGCCGAACATGCCGCAGATCCAACCCAAGAAGTCCTTTGCGGTCCAAAGCGCCGATCAAGGCGAAGAGCTCCTGGACAATCGAGGCTTCGGTGATCAAGAGCCCATGGTTCGGATGATGAACCTCATGATGGTCGAAGGCTCGGGCATGGAAGGAATGGACATGGATATGAGCAGCATGAAAATGGCAGCGAATGACCCGAAGGGAGTCCATTCCGGCCATTCAGCCTCCGCTATGACGGGCATGGCCCCTGCGGCCGCCCCATCCGGGTCATCGCCTTACTTGATCGAGCTATCGAATCCGACGGGTTCTCCCAAGGTTGGATCAAACATCATCCAGTTCACGGTCAAAAGCGCGAAGGATGGCAAACCTGCTAAGGCCTTGAAGCCCACGGCCGAAGTTTCGATGACCAGCATGGATATGGGGACCGAAAAGCCCAAAGTGAAGGAAGCATCGCCCGGAAACTATTCCCTCAAGGCGCCCTTTGCCATGAAAGGCCCTTGGGCCGTAAAGATCATGATCCCTGGCGGCGGAGAGAAGATTCTGAATTTCGATGTCGGCAAATAATCTGCACAGTCTACAAAACCTGTTTGAAAGAAATTGAAAATGAAACACGCACTTCTCTCATCTCTTGTCTTGTCCCTGTCGATGGTCTCGCTGCCTGCTCTTGCCCACACGCATCTCGAGTCTTCCGTCCCTGCCAAGAACTCCACGATCACGCTGGCACCTGAAGCCGTGTCGCTCAAGTTCTCCGAAGGATTGGAGACCGCCATGTGCAAGCTCCTCGTTAAGAACGTCAAATCTGGCGAAGTGGTGAGCGACGGCAATCCCACGATGCGCGGCCAAGACGAAAATACCCTTCAGATCGCTATGAAACCCTTGAAAAAAGAGAAAGCGACCTTTGAGGTGTCCTGGAAGGCGGTCTCCAAGGACACTCATAAGATGCAAGGCACGTATACTTTCACTCTGAATCCCAAGTGAGAGCTAAGGCATGAGCGCACTCCTGGGGATTTTGCATGGTCTGGACTACGTCTTCACTCTGTTCCTCCTTGGGACACTGATTTTCCAGCTCTTGATCGTTCCCGCGGGTGGGTCAGAGGCAGTGGCGCTCCAAACGCCTATCCTTCGCAGGGTTCGCCTGCTCCTCATCCTAAGCTTCATCAGCTCCAGTCTTTGGATGATCCTCACCGCTCAGGACATGGCTGACTCGTGGGAATTCGGAGATCTTTGGGCAGCCATGGCTCATACAGGATTCGGACACCTTTGGTGCTTCAGGATTCTGCTCCTCTTGATCGCAACTGGCCTCTCTGGACAGCTCCTGCTCTCCAAACGGGGCAGGTTTATTCTTCTGGCGGTGGCAGGACTGCTTCCCCTCTTTTCGAGCCTGAGTGGACATGCGACTGCTACCCCTAGCGCCTACGGATGGAAAATCGGAGTCGATTGGGCCCACTCCGTCGCTGCAGGCATCTGGTCTGGAGGGCTATTCGGCCTCTGGTCCTGGTTGCGAGCGCGCAACTCATCGAATGCCAAGTTTCTTCCCGAGACGAGTCACAGGGTCGTGGAGCGATTTTCGCGCTACGCCATGGCAAGTACGGCTGCGATTGGCCTCAGTGGACTCCTGATGGCTTATTCAGCAGGTGTTCCTCTCCTTGCACCATGGCAAGCACAGCTCTACGGCAAGCTCTTAATCGGGAAAACCCTCCTCTTTGGCGCGGCCCTGCTCGCAGCGTCGGTCAACCAGTTCCTCCACCTAAGAACCTGGCATCCAGAGCGTGAGGCTGTCTTTTCGAGAAGCATCTGCCGTGAAGTGGGTCTTGAGATGGCCCTCGTACTAGGTGTGCTTGCCTTGGCCGGGTTCCTGACTCGGACCGCACTTCCCGGAATGACCCCCTGATCGCCTCCCCACAAAAATGAAAATTTGACGGGTACCCCTCCTGGGGTATATTCCCAGTGAATGGAATTCAGATGGAACGCAGTCATGGCAGCTGTACTCTGTGTGGGGCCGTTTTTCATGGTTGCAGAGAGCCACGCCGACGAGCCTCCTGCGGCAGTGGATCTTGACTTCTACCTGAATCTCTCCAGGCGAGTGCGGACCGCAGGGCAATTCGAAGTACCCGTGCCCGGACCCGTCCGGCAAAGCTTCAACTACAGTTTGAAGATGGGCGATGCGATATTTCCGCAGCCCGTCGTCTCGGACTTTCACTTCAGCGATGGAAGCCGCTTCTTTAGAAGCTTTTGGGAGAAGATTGCACTTCAGGATGACTCCTCTCTCGAGATTTCCGGTGAAAAGATCCCCCTCACCTGTGTCTTCGTCAGCGGCCAAGATAATCGGTTTTCCGGCAATTCCTCACCGCTCTTCCCGGAGTTCGTCCTCAAGGTTTATCTCGTCGCGAACGACTATACCTGCACGGGCCCGATCAATCCGGGCTGGCCGTCCAATGGGGCTCCGCGCGAGATGTGGGACACCTACCTTTACTACGAGGTCAAGGACCCAACCATCATGCTGCCAGTCGAAGTGAAGCTCCGTTATCGCCGCAACGAAATACCAGCGGTGCTGGTGGATGCAGGCCGAGGTGGAATTTGAAATCGCTGATTGGACCCGTGAAAATGGCGTTGTTGGGGCTTTTGGTTTCCACCGCGGGACACGCCGAGGTGATCTGGTATCCGCTTCCCGCCGAGGCCTACCAATTCGGAACCAAATACCCCGAGGCACAAAAGCTCTTGTTCGCCTTCGACTACGGCCACGCCCTGGTTTACGAGCGACTCTTAATTCAAAAGGGTCAGATCGCCGACCCTGCTGCTTTTGAACGTGAGATCATGGGAGAAATCATCCAGATCCTCCACAACCCGCCTAACGTGAAGGTCGATGAGGCGGACATCGCGCCCCAGTACGTTTTTACTTTTCCTCTCACTCTCAGTCTTTTCGACTGGTCCCATGCGCTGCACCAGTTTGTGCTCGATGTCCTGGCTACCTCCCAGGACCGGGGCCCTGCGATGACAGCTCGGATCAACCAGCTCTTTGAGCAGTACAAGGCCAATCGCCCGGTCGCGATCACGGATCATTGCAAGACCATGCTCTTCATGGACGGTCACGACTTCTCGAAAGCCTTTCGGCGCACTTATCCCAGCTTCAACCTCCTGATCTGGAGCTACCACTGGTTTCAGATCAAGCTCTATGAGGCTTTAATGGCTCCGACCGAGGCTGCGCGTGATGCAGGCGTTGCCAAGACGGTACGTGACTTCTGGCAGCTCATCTCCAACCTTCCTGACTCGGCCGATTTCGACATGATGCCTGAGACCGCGACAGAAGCCCCGACCTTTGCGCGGATGTTTCCGAGGATCCCGTCCGCATTCGACAACAATCACATGATGCACGACATTGTGTCGGACATCCTGACTTCCCCGCGCGTAACGGGCCCCGCAGTTCGCTCAGAAGGGATTCGCATCGCCCGAATGGCCCAAGATCCCAAGGCTTTTGAATCACCCAATTGTCCTGCACCTTAACCCGAAAGAGGAACTTTGCATGAAACTTGCGACCTGGCATTCGCTCAGCATAGCTCTGTTGACTTCGGTTCTGTCCCAGACCACCTGGGCCCATGACACGGGCCGCGTTGGGATCGAGTCCGATGTGACTGGCCCGGTTCAAGCCGGACACGTCGTGATCAAGATCCAGATGGCGGATATGGAGAGACGCCTTCCCGTTACCGACCGTGATATCGAAGTCGTTCATGAAAAAAAACTTCATGCTTTCATCTTCGACCAGGCATTGAGTGAATTCCATCATGTGCATCCCGTTTTCGCGGGAGACAGCTGGACGGTCGAAGCCGAGCTTCCAGTTACAGGTCACTACTCGCTCTGGGTTCAAGGTACGTTGACCGATCAGATGGCGGAGTTCACTGCCGACACTGGTTTTGATGTCATGGGTGGCTCTGAGGCGCATCTCGTTCTGCCCTTCCCCGGCGAGGCCCGTATCGGCCATACCGGTATATTTCAGGTCACCCTGAGCGGCACTCCCGTTTACGCCGGGCAAATGACCATGCTTGGACTGACGCTTTCCCGCATGGACGGAACGCCGATCGAGATCCATCCTTGGCTGGGAGCCTCTGCTCACGTCATCGCAGTTACTTGGGACGGCGAACAACTCGCTCACCTTCACACAATAGAAACCGGGACCAGCGGAAAGCTCATGCTTCACGCCGAGTTCCGTGAACCCGGAGGTTACCGTCTCTGGGTTCAGTACCAGGACGGATCCGAAGTCCGCACTGTTCCTTTGACCCTGACTGTTCTTCCTCAACCGTCCCCTCTTTAAACAGGAGCCTCTATGAAATCCTATTTCCCCGCCTCTCTATTTCTCACCACCCTGTTATCCGCAGCGCCCGCGTTTGCTCACGAAGTAAGTCAGGCCAAGATCGTCGAGCTCTCGCTTCACCGGATCGAACGCCTAGTCATCTTAAACCGGGTCGACGCGAGCTTTCTGACCGAGATCCAGAGCCTCAAGCTTTCTCTGATCGCGCATTCTGATGAAATCACACCCGCTTTCAAAGTGACGGCCTATCAGGGCGTGGCTCAAGATGGCACCCGCCGCGGTTTGGAGCTCGTTACGAACGCCGACGGAAAGGCCCTGAGCCAGAACGTTTTGGCAGGCAGCGCACCCGCCGTCGCTTCCGCATGGACAGATAAGGATGCGGTCACCCTGACTGAGAATTCGTTGCACTACGTCTTGGATAATGTCGCAACCACGCCCGCCTTGGCACCGATCGATGAAAACCTCACCGAAGTGAACTTGTCGCACGGTACGAACGCCACTGGTCAGGCTGTTGCAGTGGCCGAGTTCAAGACGGGCGCTCAACAAGCCGGCCTTCTCGTCCGCGTGAAACTGGACGGAACGTGGGACTCAGCCGAGGCCGTTGCGCCTACGCCAACCGAGTAAGGGATGAATCGTGAGAGTGGAGAAGTTGACCAAAAGCCTGATCCTGAGCTCGCTTGCGGCCATCCTATGGGGTGGCTGCAGCTTTTATCATGAAAAGGGACTCCAGGAATTCTCCACTCTAAAAGTCACCTATGCCGAGGTCAGGGACAAGATCCTGGTGCCGCGTTGCCTTTCTTGTCATACCGGGGGAGGAAGGGTCAGTCTCCAGTCTTTTGCCGAGGTAAAGTCGCACCTTCCGCAAATCGAGCGCATGGTGCTGATCGAACAGCGGATGCCGCCCGGAAACCTCTTGAATGAGAATCAACGTAGTTTGCTCGAGCGCTGGATCCGCGCGGGTGCGCCCGAATCGGACTCCGGAACGCTTGAACCAATCCACGAGTTAAAGGCCAACTTCGCGGCCCTCAAAAAGAGCGTACTGGAACCCAAATGCGCTGGATGCCATTCGGCCGGAGGGACGGCAGCAAGTGTCCCTTTTAATACCTTGGATGACCTCCTGAATTCGCCGCGCGATCTCGTGATTCCCGGCAATGTCGAGGAGAGCGGACTCTGGATCGCGCTCACACGAAGCGACTCGAAGCGTATGCCGCCTGCCTCATCAGGAGCGTCTCCTTTAAGTGATTCCGAACTCGCCGCGGTCAGAGCTTGGATTGAAAGCGGCGCCCCTGAAACCGAGGATGCCAATTCCGTCCGGATCGACAATCGATGGCTTTCCTATAATTTTGTCCGAGGCGCCGTTTTCGCTCCCAAGTGCATTGCGTGCCACGGCTCCCAGGGCGGAGTAAACCTCGAGAGCTACGCCTCATTGAAGTCACTCTTGCCTGCGATCCAGCAGGCGACTCTGGTGAATCAGAATATGCCGCGCGGAGGCTCGCTCACCGAGAACGAGCGCAAAATACTATCGGCATGGTTTGAACAAGGCGCACCTGAATTGCCCGGAGGGCCTCCGGCCCCAGTAAACCCTCCCAATACCCCTCCCATTCCTCCCGTCAACGACACAATGATGAACTTCGCGTTTGTCAAAGAACGCATTTTTCAACCTCGATGCGTCAGCTGCCACGGAAGTTTTGGAGGAGTGAATCTGGAGACCTACGCATCCGTGAGAGCTAATCTTGCGCGAGTGTCTCAAGCCGCGCTCGTGGACCGCAGGATGCCTCCGAGCGGACCGCTACGCGCAGACGAGCAGGCACTCCTCTCGACCTGGATCGCTAAAGGTGCGCCCGAATTCACGACTCCCACTCCGGGAAGTTCGGCTTCTCCAAGCTCAAGCCCTACCCCTAGTCCCGGGCCCAGTGCCATGCCTTCGTCGGGCGCCTCCCCCAGCCCTGAGCCAAGTCCACAGGCGATGCTGCCTACTTTCAGCTCCATCAAACGGATGCTGTTTGAGCCGAAGTGCCTGGGATGCCATGTGACCGGTGGAATGGCCTCAGGAGTTCCGCTCTCCACACTAAGCGCCATTCTCGCCTCGCCTCGAGACTTGGTCCTCCCCGGCAACCCGAGCGAGAGCGGACTTATCATCGCATTGGAACGGACTGACTCCGATCCGAGAAGGATGCCGCCGACCAATACCGGCCTCCCCCGCTTGACGGCCGAGCAGATGGCAGTAGTTCGTAAATGGATTCAGGATGGCGCAGCCCCCTGACTTTGAAAAGGAGATGAAATGAAGAACTTCATTGGAATTTCGGTACTGGCACTGATGACGACCTCATTGGCATCAGCGGCGGATGTGCCGCTTGATCCAGCGGAACGCACAGTCAATGGGATGTATCAGATCAGCGCCAACTGGAGCGCGCTTCGCGCCAGCCGGGCCAAACTGAGCCTCCAAGTGGTTGATGCAAACGGACAGCCCGTACCTCTCGCCACGTTGAAGGTTGATTATGACAGCGTGGACATGGCGATGAATCCGCCCAACCTTCCGATCGTCGAGTTGGGCGGTGGGAAGTATGAAAAACCTTTGGAATTCGGAATGCCTGGGGTCTGGAAATTCAAGATCAAGGTGACCCAAGGCGCCTCCACGGACACGCTGGAAAGGCGTCAAAGTATCCGGTAAGTCCTTGAGTTGATCCCCACGCTCAAAATTCCGTTTATTTCGTTCGGTTGTCACAATCCACTGGGCTCGATCGTTACTCAGGGTGATGAGACACCTTTGGGCCATATTCTTGACTCTGCTCTCGCTCCTCCAGATGGGGTTCGCGGGTATTGTGCACGCGTCGATCCCGGTCTCAGCGGCCGCAGCGCAAGCCAGTGGAGTACACTGCCAGTTGCAGCGTGTGCCACATACTCCGGTGTCGTCATCCCAGCCTTGCCACATTTCGCAAGGCTGCTGTCCTACGCCCTTGGGACTTCGTACGGCCCCGCATCTGTCAAAGCCTGAGATCAGCTCAAAAATTTCCGCTACAGTCGCTGAACACGGCGTGGTGCGTCCTCATCAGCCCGATCCCAAGCCTCCACGGTGGATTTGATTCTCTCGCCTCCTTTTGAAAGCGACCTTCAATCAAATCTAAACCAAGGAATATTTACGAAAACAAACTTAAACTTTCTCGTGATCTTGCCTTTCGCTCTGATGATTTCTCAAGCCGCATTCGCCACTTCGGAGAAGTCCGATATCGCACTGGAGCGTTTCGAAAGAGCTCAAGATTCGAAAGCCATGAAGAAGGACTTGAAAAAGGCTCCCTCCCAAACGCTCTGCCGTTCGCAGGCTGTTGGTGTCAAAACCTCATGCTGTGCCCCTTCTCAGAATTCCGCCACTCCCTCAGCCAAATGCTGAGCGACTGAGAAGTCCGTAGGTGCAGGTGAAAGTCAGCCCCGCTTCATGCTCTCTTCTCCGGAGGCGCGAGGCGGGGCTGAGAGGCCGTTTGAAAAGTGTGTGCAGGTATGAAACTGTGCCGGGATGGCACGGAAAGCCTATGATACGGATGTAACGGACGACGAATGGAAGGAGTT
>JAYVNB010000007.1:0-7813 GCA_043759365.1 Bacteriovoracaceae bacterium
CAAGGCCATCGGGGACGGCTGATTTCACAGACGATGCTGGATGGCCTCTTGGTCGTGGAGCGCCCGGACCGGAGCACCCGCCGAAAGCTCGCCCAGCGCTGAAAGCGGTGGCACCGGAGTAGAAATTCATGCATTGTGCGGCGCATGTCCTCTGACCTTCAACGCGAAGTCGCCCGCCGCCGCACCTTCGCCATCATTTCGCACCCGGACGCCGGAAAAACCACTTTGACGGAGAAACTTCTCCTGTACGGCGGAGCCATCCATTTGGCCGGCGCTGTGAAAGCTAAGGCCAACCAGCGCAACACCACTTCCGATTGGATGGAGATCGAAAAACAGCGCGGAATCTCGATCTCAAGCTCGGTACTTCAATTCGAATACCAGGGCCACCAGATCAACCTCCTCGATACTCCAGGCCACAAGGACTTTTCGGAGGACACCTACCGCACCCTGACCGCTGCCGACGCGGCCGTCATGCTCATCGATGCTGCCAAAGGCGTCGAGCCTCAGACGCGCAAACTTTTCGAGGTTTGCCGGATGCGCGGCATTCCCATCTTCACTTTCATGAACAAGTTCGATCGGCCCAGCCGCGATCCGCTGGATCTCCTCACCGAGCTCGAGGAGATCCTGGGCATCCGCACCTGCCCCATGAGCTGGCCCATCGGCATGGGTGACCGTTTCCGAGGTGTTTACGACCGCAAATCCTCAGAAATGCTGATGTTCCAGACCGAAGGCGAAGCCAACGTCAAAGGCCGTTTGAACGCGAAACTCGTCAAGGATTTCAATTCGCCGGAGTTCCTCGAGATGCTCGGGGGACCACGCAAGGACTTGGATGAAGCCCGGGAACTTCTCGAACAGTTCAAAACTGAACTCGAGCTGATCGAAGTCGCAGGTGATCCGTTCGATCACGCTCGCGTGCTTTCTGGGCAGCTCTCGCCTGTTTTTTTCGGCAGCGCCATGAACAACTTCGGAGTGCAGAGGTTCCTCGAGCGCTTCATCGAACTCGCGCCACCTCCCGGCACCCGCAAGACCGACCAGGGCACGATTGAGCCGACCGATTCGCGATTCTCAGGTTTCGTTTTCAAGATCCAAGCGAACATGGATCCCCAGCATCGCGACCGCGTCGCGTTCATGCGCATCTGCACCGGACATTTCGAGCGCGGCATGAAGGCCAAGCATGCCCGGCTCAAAAAAGAGTTCACGCTTTCCAAGCCTCTCAACTTTTTCGCCCAGGAACGAGTGATCGTCGATGAAGCATGGCCAGGCGACATCGTCGGCATGCTCGACACGACCGGGGACCTGCGGATCGGCGATACGCTTTGCACCGGCCAAATCGTCGAGTTCGAGCCCGTGCCACGCTTCTCGCCCGAGCACTTCGCGATGGTCTCGATCCTCGACCCCATGAAGCGCAAACAGCTTCAAAAAGGCTTGGATCAGCTCTCCGAAGAGGGCGTCGTCCAGATCTACCGTCAACGGCAGTTCGGCGACAAAGACCCCATCCTCGGCGCGGTCGGCGCGCTCCAGTTTGAAGTGCTTCAGGCTCGTCTCAAGGCCGAGTACACGGTGGACGTCAAAATCGAGAAGATGCCCTTCGTCCACGCGCGCTGGGTGGTGGGCGAAGGCCTCGATCCGGACTTCTTCGAACGTCGCGAGGACTCCCGCTGCCTGGTCGATCGCGACGGTCAGCCGGTCCTGCTCTTCAAATCCGATTGGGCGCTCCGCTGGGCCGAAGAGAATTACAAGAAACTGCAGTTTTTGAAGAACGCTCCACTCTTTCGCGTCACCGAAAAGTAGGATTCAGTTCGAGAACAGGAAGTCCAAGCCACAGGGGCTCGTGTAGCCGTTGTGGCGCATGTCACCCCCGCCGAGGCGTAACGCCCAAAGAGTCGTGCCTTCGGCAGTGCACTCATTGTAGATCCCGATGGCGTGGACCATTTCGTGGATGATCACTTGTCCCAGGTAGGAGCCACTGAAAGCGGCTGGGCAGATGTTCACTGTGCAACGGGAAGCACCGATCGTACCGCCCATGAGTTCGGTCACGCAGCTTCCGGAATTTACGGTCCCCGCATGGGCCTGGATGCGTCCGTCGACCGCCGAGGCACCTACGCAGACCTGATAGAACTCGGCGGAGTTCGGCGGAATAATGTTGAAGTATTGGTCGTAGATCGCCGTGCGGACCCGGTAGATGGTCTGCGCCGCTGGGGAGTCGTAAATGGCCGGGTTGGCGAGTGCTCGATCGAGAATCTGAACCGCTCCCGCATGGGCTTCACGCGCGATTGCGATTCGATTGAACTGCTGCTGCTCGGGTGATAGCGAGGAGTCAAAGGGTCCGACGACACCTTCATCGGCGCGAGAACCCTGCACGCTCCAGATTCCGACGGCCGAGGCCAAAACCAAAGCGAGGTACACGGACGGTTTCTTCCAAAGCGCTGAGGTCATGGGGGGCTCCTTTTGCCGCGGCCCACTGTGCAGAGAAGGTGCCATCCCGAAATTGACCCTGTTCGCTACCCCAGCCGAGTAGACCGTATGTCGACTCGAAAAGCCCGCCCAAGCGATCGAGTGCTGTCTAAAGGTTGGTCAGGGGTACGGGTAGCTCCAGAGTCCGGACATCGAATCGCGATACTTTCGGGCCATCGTACCAAAGTGTGCCTGTGAACATTCGCCGTGCCTGGACATGAGGGATGAAGTGACGATCACCCGGCCACAGCTCGAGGGTGAGAAGATCAGCCTCAGGAATCCAGTGAAGCGTCCCTTCCGGTCCCAGGAGATTACGCTCAGAATCCTCAGGCGGCAGGTCCAAGATGAAAACGAAGACAAGCCAGTCCTCCGCTTCGTGGGCCTTGAAATTCGGGAACTGCAGCCAACCGAGCTCCTGGAAAGACTCCTCGTCGATATCGAGACCACACTCTTCGTTGAACTCGCGGCGCGCGGCCTGCCGTGGAGACTCATCCGGCTCCAGCTTGCCACCCAATCCATTCCATTTGCCCGAGTGGTAGTCCCCCACTCGATCCGGGGCATTACGATGTAGCATCAGGATGCGGCCCGCGCTTCGAGCGTAGATCAGCACGGCCGGAATCAGTTTGCGCGCGCCCGACTCGAAACCCATCATAGAGGAGAGGACCAGCTGCTCAATCCGCGGCCCCTTGGTACATCCGGTCGATGATGTCCTTGAACCGCGATTCGATCACGTTGCGCTTCATTTTCAAAGTAGGCGTCATCTCTCCGTCCTCGATCGAAAACTCGCGAGAAAGAACGGTAAACTTCTTGAGCTGCTCGAACTGGGCGAGAGAGCGGTTGAGCTGATCCAACTCGCCTTTGACCTGCGATAGCGTTTCCGAATCCGTCACTACCAGGCCATCCGATTTTCCGCCCCGACCCTTGAACTCCGCGAGCGCCGATTCGGACAGGGTGATCAGCGCCGAGATGTACTTTCGCCCATCCCCGACGATGCACACTTGGCTGATCAGTTCGGCAGCCTTGAGTTTCTCCTCGATGGGCACCGGAGCGATCATTTTGCCGCCCGAAGTCTTGAGGACCTCCTTCTTACGGCCGCGGATCTGCACCAATCCTTTTTCATTCAAGACTCCGAGATCACCCGTATGCAGCCATCCCCCCGCGAGCGTCGCCGAAGTGGAATCGTCGTCCTTGAAGTATCCGACGAACACGTGCCGCCCGCGGGTAAGAATCTCCCCGTCCTCGGCCAGCTTGAAGTCCAGCCCTGGAACCGGCCGCCCGACGGTGCCCGCGCTCTCGACGCCGGCCTCCGTCATACAAATCACGCCCGAAGACTCGGTCTGTCCGAAATCCTCGAGGATCTCGAGCCCGATCGAGCGAAACCATTTTGAGACGTGCGGCCCGAGTGGGGCTGCGCCTGAAGCCAAGACTTCCGCCTTGGCCAGTCCCAGTGCTTCCCGGATCTTTCCGATGACGAGCTTGTCCGCGAGCTTCAGCTGAAGGAGATCCACCGGACTCGGAGTCTGCCCCGAGTAACGGGCGGCAGCTACGCGCTCGCCGACGGAGAGAGCCCACAAAGCGAGTTGCTTCTTCGCGCCCTTGCCCCGCTTCAGCTTGTTCTGGACCCCTTCCATCATCTTTTCCCAGAGTCGTGGCACGCAGAGGAGGAGGGTCGGTTGGACTTCGACGAGCTCGGTGGCCACGTTGTCGAACTTCGTACAAAAACTCACGGTGTAGCGCTGGGTGATCCCGACGCCGACGCTTTGGAGTTTCTCCGCGATATGACAAAGCGGAAGGAACGAGAACATCGTCCCTCGGGCCGACGGCAGCTTCCAGTAACGGGAAACGATGTCGGAAGTGTAGGTCAGGTTGTCATGAGACAGGAGTGCGCCCTTCGGGTTCCCTGTGGTGCCGGAGGTGTAAATCAGGAATGCGCCAGCCTTCGGATCAATCTTGGAGAGAAGCTTGCCGAGTTGAGCGGCATCTTTACGCTCAGCCGCGATTTTCCGTCCCTCCGCGAGCGCCGTTTCGTACGACACCGCTTTGGGAGAAATCGAAGTGTCGCCGTCGAACACCAAGATGAGCTTGATCCGTTCCGGGACGGAGTATTCGCCTTTTTCACCGCCAGTGATCTTCTTGAAGTAGTCCTTGTTCTGGACCGAGAGCAGCGTCGCGCCTGTATGATTCAAAATGTACTGGATGTCTTTGGGCGAGGAGTTCGGATACAGGCCAGCCGAGAGCATTCCGGCGAGCATCGCGGCGAGATCCACGTGCACCCACTCGGGTGAGTTGTAGGAAAGGATCGCGCTCGCTTCTCCTGGCTGAAACCCCCTGGACTCGAGAAACAGAGCCAAATGATAGACGCGATCGCGGTACTCGCGCGCCGAAATCGTCCTCCACTCCCCGTTGACCTTGAAACGTTGAGCCGGAGAGTCCGGAGCAGTCTGAGCCCAATCCACGAGACGGTGCAATACCGATGGCATAGATTTCAGGGTAGGCGGAAGCCAGCGGCAAAGTCAACGACGCGACGGCTCAGGCATCCACGAGGTGCGGCTCGAGAACCGAGCGTGCATCGATCTTCACTTTCAGGACCGACATGAAAGTGAAAACACCCGCCATCTTTCGATCCAAGAAAATCAGTTCACGGGGTGGTGGGCGCAGTCGGAACTTGAAGGCGATCTCCCCCCCTCTCTGCATGATCCGCTTCGGCAGGTCGCTCGCACCGAAGTCATAGGGCTCGTTCCGAAGAAAAGGCTCGGTGATTCCCATGCAGAGATCGGCGAAAGCCCGGGTCAATTCCTCGGGGTCCGTCGACTCCAGGAATCCCATCCCCACGCTCCCCCGGATCACTTCTGCGACATCCTGCCTGAAGGAACCTCGGACCATCGTGCGATAAGGGCCTAGAAACGCCTTCGGAATCTCGCGCATCGCTCCGAAATCCAAAAGAACCAAACGATCCACTTCCCCCGGCTTTTCCGAAAGTCGAATCCGATAGTTGCCGAAGTGGGGGTCCGTCTGGACCCGGGCGAACTCGAAGAGTTCGCGAAAATAAAGCTCGAGCATGGCGCGGCCCAAGCCGTTCCGACGCTCCTGACTCAAGGCTCGAACCTCGGGGCTGTCCACGGCCACGCCTTCCTCGAACGAAGTGGCGAGCACTCTCCCGGTTGAAAACTCCGGGAAGGTCTGAGGCACTACGAAGCGGAAATCCCCGGAGATCCTTTCGCGGTAATCATCCGTCTCCTGGAGCTCGTTCCGGTAGTCGACTTCTTTGCGGAGCATACTTCGGACTTCCTTGAACAGTTCATCCAGGCTCGGACCCCGGGGGATCAACTTCCAAAGCGAAAGCAGTCGTTTCATCGCCTGGACGTCGGACTCGATCGATTGGTCGACCCCGGGATACTGGACCTTGAGAGCCAATTGCTGTCCGCTCGCGATGATTCTCGCTCGATGAACCTGACCCAATGATGCTGAAGCATGAGGAGCGGTCTGCACTTCGAGTAACGCCAGTTTTTCTTTCAATTGACGCTTGAGCGCCTTTTCAATCGCGGGCCACTCCAGCGGTGGGGATTGGTTCTGGAGGGATTTCAGGACCGCGTTGACCTCGGGGGGGAGGACATGCTCCCCGAAGACCGAGAGCATTTGCCCGACCTTCATCAAACTGCCCTTCAGCTGGCCAAGCTCACTTGCCAAGGACTCGACCTGGGAAAGGAGCATTTGGCGGAACCGGGCCTCCTTCTGATCCTCTTCTCCGAAGAAGTTGCCGATCGCATGACCGGCAGCCTTAGCCCCAGCGGAGACGGATAGTCTTGCCAAAGCGAAGCCCCGTGAAAAAGTGCCCGACTTGATTGAGGTCAGAGCCTTTTTCTTGCTCACAGAGTACCCAGAAGTGGGAACACCCGGCCTTTCGGCGCCCAGACGCTCTCCCTTCCTTTCGCAGGCTTTCGGGCGGACGCTAAGGTGGAGACAGCCGCCAATGGCTCCAAGCTCGCCCCATAAAGGCTGTGGTACCAGTAGTAGTTTCGACCGATGAGGGCCACGTAGTTGCGGGTCTCGGCGAACGGGATGAGATCCATGAACAGCACGCGGTCGTCGACTGGGTACCGCCGCTTCCATTCATCGACCTTTTCAGGGCCTGCGTTGTAGGCGGCCAAGGCAAGCTCGGCATCCATGTCATAGCGATCCAGCAAAGAACGGAAATATTTCACGCCGAGACGGACGTTGATCACAGGATCCAGGAGGGATCTCGCGTTGAACCTTCGGCGCTCCAACCTGCGGGCCGTATCGGGCATGAGCTGCATGAGCCCCACGGCGCCGACAGCGCTGCGCGCCCCTGGATTAAAACCACTCTCCTGCCGGATCAGGGCCGCCACTAAGAACGGATCAATCGCGCTCCGATGCTTCTTGAGTACGTCGAAACGCTCCAAAGGATAAAACAGCCGGAGAGTCGAACGCGAAATCGCTCCCGGGTCGTCCCGGAAAACGCCCGCCAAGGTCTTGAACAAATGGATCATCGATCCCGAGCGTTGGTAGAGCACCGCCATATAAAGGCGAAAAGCGGCCTCGGTCGACTCGAATCGATCGTCCCCTCCCTGCTCGAGGACCTCCGCTGCGAGATCGAAGGCACCCGCGGCCTGAAGTGCCTCGACGCAAGCGACGGGCCAGTTCAAATCCGGCCGGACCTTCGAGCGCATCTGGACCTCAGGCTCGCGCGAATCAAGCAGACTCCATGTGCGTTTGGACTTGGCTTTGCTCAGCACCAACTGGTGATAGCTCAAAGGGTACTCCTTCTGGAGTCGTCCCATGAGACCGGCTTCAAGGAGTTTGTTGCCTGAAGTGCGCGCGCAAAACGCTTTCCAGTACAGCGAGCGCGAAGAAAACTCACCGTCGTGGAGATCACTGAGTTGCTTCAGGTAAGGCTCAGCCGAGTGACACTGATTTTCCCAAACATACAGCAAACTCAGCCTGAACCGCGCCTTGTGGGACGACTCGTCCTTGGCCTCGGTGCAGGATGCCGCGCGGGAGTAGAGACCGATCGCAGTCTGGCGAAACTTCGGGTCAGGAAGGAACTCCTCCGCTTTTTGCCCGAGAGCGGTCAAGAGAGGGACAGCAGGACACGACGAAGAGTTCTTGAGCTGATCAGCCAGAGCCGCTAATCCGGTCCAATCCGGGAAAAGCTTCAAGGCGCGATGGATCTGACTCTCAGGAACCTTCTTCAACGCCTTCAGGTCCGCCCGAGTCAGGAATTGCGCAACTGCGGTCGGAGTCCAAGCCACCGGACTTTCGACCCCAGTCACATTCGCAGCTTGGACACTGGCCTCGGCTTTGGCATCCGCTTTGGCTTTGCGCTGCAGCAATTTCCGCT
>JAYVNB010000008.1:0-7798 GCA_043759365.1 Bacteriovoracaceae bacterium
TGCTTGAGGCCGCAGCCTAATCAGCCGATCCCTCCCATAGCCGCCTGGGGTGACCGATTCATTGGAGAATTAAGGTGACCGAGTCGTTGGCAAATCACAGCCCAGCTTGAGTCTCTGCCCAGCTTGAGTCTCAGGGAAGCGCGGTTTCGACGCATGCGCCGAGTTCGGCCGCCGTTGCCTGCCCCTCAAGCTCGGGCGGAAAAGCAATGGCGTTCAACATGTTGGAATAATGCGTCCACACGTCATGACGGCTCGCGACTCCCCGCTTGAAATTCTCCGCCAGCTCATGTGACCAGACCCAGACGTTGTCTGCTTTGGGGTCCGGGTTTCCAGTGACTGAGTAACCCCAGATGCTGAAGGGCAGCCGAACCCTCGAGTCGGGGTTGATCCACCCGGGCTTGCCGGGGGAGAAAACCGGCTTTGCGTTGGCATTCGAGCGGTCCCAGTAAGTAACTGTGGGATTGTGATATTGATCCCTCACTAGGTAGGAGCCGAAATCCACCAGGTTTCCATCGAGCCCCTGAATATTGATCACGTCCCGTCCCGGTCCTGCGACAGTTTCACCCGACGAAGTCATGCCGTAGTAGCGAAGAGTCCGTTCAATCTTCGTCGACGACTCGCGGTCCATGAAAGTATTCATGTGCCCGCGCCGCTGAGCCTCCACCGTACTCAATCGCTTGTGGGCTTGCCGAATTACGATTCCGGCGGGCGAAGTGGAGCCATCCCCATGCTTCACCTGGAACCCCAGATCAATCACTCCGTAACAAGCCACGGTCTCAAATGGAGCGCGGGCATGCTTGAAAATCTTTTGGACCATCTTCTGGAAAATGAATTCCCGGATCACTTCGCCTGTCGTGGCGAGTCCATTGCCGTGACTCCCTTGACGGGGATGCGGGGCACCCGTGCCTTTGGCATCGATCAGGCCACCCTCCACAGGAAATACGCAAGCCCGGTTGTAAAGCTCGGGTCGAAGCACATCCCGGCGAGTGACCTCCTGACCATCTGGACCGTGGACAAATTCGATCTGCGTGTTCACTACCACTTGCCTGGCTTGTTCCTCGGTCACGTAAGCCGTGTTGTTGAGGAGCCATTGATCGACCTCAGTGTCGGATTTTCCAACCATGACCGGAAAATCGCGACGAACGAGCTCATAATCCACGAGGAGGATTCGGGCGGTCTTCACTCGCCAGGCTTTTTCGCTCGTGGGTCGAATGAGCCCTGACAAAGTTCGAATTGGATTTCGAAGATCCGCATGGGCGGAAGGCGTCAGGAGGGCTAGAAGCAGGAAAAATGTGAATTTCATGAATCGGTTCCCGTTTTTTTGAGGGACAGCGCAGGAAGTTGTTCTTGGACTTCGCTCCCGAGCTGGCCATGGGCTGCCTGGATAAGCTTGGCTTGAGCGATGATCGACTCCCGGGTGCCGCGGATGTGACCATCCATGCCTTGGGCGTTCTTAAACACTTCTTCCAGGGCGTGAAACGCTTCATCGGCATCCGTCACGACGGGATCCAAAGCCTGCTGAAGGGAGAGCACTGCGTTTTCGCCCTTTTGGCTGAGGTGGCGAACGGTCTGAAAATAGCGATGAAGCTCCTCGGCCATCGCTCCTAGGCGTTTGCCGGATTCTCCGAGCTGCTGGGTCTCGAGCACCAGGTTCAAGGCTAGGACCTCACCTTGCGTGCTGGCTTGCCCCAATGATTTGTGGGCTTTTCTCACTCCCTCGATTTCCCTGACCTCCCCATGGAGACGATCACGAAGGGCAGTCACTGCAGTGCGGGACTTGCTGGCGGCGACGGCGATGTTCTGGGCTTCACGGACCATGTCTCGGACGTGGAGGCCAAGCTGCAGGAGAAGTCCCTTGGCATCCCGGACCCAACCCGAGGCTAGACCCCGAAAATCGACTTCACCGTTCCAAGGACCGAGGACCCGGAACATCAGATAAAAGAGGAGTCCTGCCAATGCGAGAGCGACTCCGAGAAAACGCAAATCACCCGAGATTTTCGAACGCGCACCGAGAAACCCGGGAGCGTCACAATGGACACTCACTTTCAAGCCGATCAACTGTTCGGGCAAAGTGAGGCGAGTCAGCTCAAAGGTGCCCAGGACACGATCGATTCGGGTGGACTCAGGAGTCGAGCCTGAAGGAATCTGGATTTTCCAGACTCGCACCACTCGGGGGTCCGCCCCTTGCGACAAGAAATTGGCGGCCCATCGCAATGGATCGCTCTCCCCCCGCTCCCGAGCGGCAAAAGCGAGACCCTCGGCCTGCGAGGCGACCTGACGCGCCAGCACCCATGAAATCTCCGCTGCCTCATCCCAGGCATGGGCGGTCTCCCACTGGTAAAACGCAGACGCCGCACCCAGGCTCAAGCAAGCGGTGACGACCATACGAGGGATCAAGCCGAATCTCATCTCACTACGCATCGGATCAACCCCCGAAGGATTCAAGGGCGTGCCCCTGAAAAGATTTTAGGGTAGTTTTTGCCCATGGAATACCTGCTCGCAATCGACCAAGGGACCACTGGCACCACGGCGCTTCTGATGAACCGGGAACTGGAACTCGTGGCCGAGGCATCCGTCGACTTTCCCCAGCATTTTCCGAAACCCGGATGGGTGGAGCATGACCTCGAGGACATCTGGACTGCGGTCCATCAGGTGGTCCGAGAGGTCCTTCAGCACATCGACGTTCGAAACATCCTCGCCATCGGCCTGACCAATCAGCGCGAGACGATCTGCTTCTGGGACAAAGCCACGGGAGTTCCCATCGCGCGTGCGATCGTCTGGCAGGACCGGCGAACCGCCGAAATGTGCGAGAAACTTCGGGCACAAGGCTTGGAGCCGTTTTTCCAGGACAATACCGGTCTCTTGATCGACCCTTACTTTTCGGGCACCAAAGTGGCGTGGGCCCTCGAGCATTGGGGAGACGTGAAATTGGCTCAAAAAGCGGGAAGACTCGCAGTCGGAACCGTCGACAGCTACTTGATCGCACGACTCTCGGGCAATTCGGTCCATGTCACCGAACCGAGCAATGCCTCACGGACACTGGGATTCCACCTTCGCCATCACAACTGGGACAAAGATCTGAATCGGGCTCTCGGCGTCCCGCTCGATATCTGGCCCGAGGTCCTTCCCTCCACCGGGATCTTCGCGCTGACCAAAGGTTTCCAGGGGCTCCCAGACGGCATCCCCATCACCGGGGCGCTCGGAGACCAACAAGCCGCCCTCCTGGGACAAGCCTGCACGCGCGAAGGAATGGCGAAATGCACTTACGGGACGGGCGCATTTCTTTTGCTCAATACCGGAAAAAAGCCGGTCAAAAGTCGCCACCGCCTGATCAGCACGGTGGCTTGGGCACTGAAGGCCGATGATTACACTTACGCTTTGGAAGGCAGCGCCTTCATCGCAGGAGCTGCTGTGCAGTGGGCGAGAGACGGCTTGAAGCTCGTGGAGGACGCGTCTGCGATTGAAGCGCTGGCAGCCTCCGTTCCCCAGACTGAAGGAGTCGTGTTCGTTCCTGCATTGACCGGTCTCGGAGCACCCTACTGGGATCCAGGCGCAACTGGGATGTTCACGGGACTCACTCGCGGCACCACTCAAGCCCACATGGCGAGGGCGATCTTAGAAGGGATCGCGTTCCAGAACGCCGACATATTGAACGCTATGCAAAAAGACTTGGGGAAACCTCTCGCCGCCTTGAACGTCGACGGAGGAGCTTCCGCCAACAACCTCTTGATGCAGTTCCAGTCGGATATCCTGGGACTTCAACTCCGGAGACCGAAGTATCTCGAGACCACGAGTTTGGGAGCGATCTTCGCAGCCGGCTTGGGGGCGGGAATCTTCACCGACTTGGGGGACGTTGAAAAAACCTGGAAAGAGGACCGCTGCTTTGACCCCCAATTCACGGATCTGGACCGGATCCGTGCGATGGAGGTTTGGACGAAAGCGGTCGCTCGCGTCCGGCTCTGACAAAGCACCCTATCCTGTACCTGACCTGCCGCATCTCTAAGTAGTTGGATTATTTAATAAATAAAAATAGTAAACTTTTATTAGCTTTATGAGCTAAACTTAATGAATGCGCACCTCTCTATCGGACGTCTTGCACAAGCGCCAAACCCTTCAGAGCCGTTCAGCGGTCCTCACGCTGCTCGCCTCCATCACTTCGGCCTGCACGGGGCAATTACCGAATTCCTTTCGGTACGCCCAACAGGACGAATCGTTCTCAACGAGTCAGGATGTCAACACCAAGGTCGACATCCTCTGGGTCATCGACAATTCGGCCAGCATGGACGTTTCGCAGAAAACCCTGCGCGATGGATTCCGCGCTTTCGCCGCCAAATACATGAAGCCGACTTGGGACATCCGCGTAGCGGCGATCACCACGGATACTTACCTCGCTCACTCCGCCTTCAACAACTACCTGGCCGCGGGCTATCAAGGCTCAGGTTACACCTCGACCTATTACGGCAACGCTCTTTCGAACCCGCCCGGTGGAACGGCTGCTCAAATCAATCCTCACACTGGCCCCTTCGTCGACCCGAGCTACTCGAACTGGACCGCTGGCACCATCAGCAACACCGGTCGCTTCACTCGGACCACGACAGTCAGCCAGATGTTCCCGTCCTGGGGAGCCAAGTGGGGCATGCTGCTTCCTGGGGGGCATGATGGACCAATGGTTTCGCTTTGCTACGAGCAGAACTCCTACTTTTTCTGGGGCGAGTCGCAGTGCTCCGTCCGTGACAACGGATCAAACCGAGGACCCAGCCACTGCTTGAGCCCGCAGGGTGCCGAAGACAGCACCACTCAGTGCGTGAACACTTTCATGAATGACACCATTCACTCCAATCAACCCATCGTCACGACTCTACCGCCGGCAGGAACAGCCGGGGACGCCGCCTGGGTCGATGCCCTCACCAACAATTTCATGTTGAACCTGAGCACTGGCAGCTCGGGCTCAGGCTCTGAGCGCGGGTTCGGCTCGGTCCTTCAGCTCCTCAAAGACAATGAGGATGCCACTACCCGCAAAGCGCAAGCGAATCCCCTTTTTCGCCAGAACTCCTTACGCGTGATCGTGTTCGTCTCCGACGAGGACGACCAGACCATCAGTCTGGACGCAAGCGACGCGCTGGATCCCGCTCCTTTCGTACCGACCAACCCGTTCAGCGGTTACATCACCGCTCAGGCAGGATGCCCGATCACCCCCGGAAGCCCCCAAACCGCGAACTGCTGCGCGACCAAGACCGTGGATGGTTACACTTACACGATTCCAGTCTGCCCCAAGGGATATCCGGCAGCCGAAGCTCCGACGACAGGCGCAGTACTGATGCCGATCGCACACGTCAAGACGAAGTTCGACCAATTCTTCCAGAACCTCGATGGACTCGCAGCTTCACCGACCACTCCGAGCTATTTCGTGGCCTCAGTCGTCCTCGTCAACGGTGCATCGATCCAGGCGCTTCGCGAGCAAAAGCGCTGCCCCGAACAACAGCTAATCTTCGGCACCTGCGATTCGCGACGCGAAGCCTCTTCAGACCGCGGCGATCGCTACATCGGGCTCTCCAATCTCGTGGGCAACGGGTCGTTCGCTATGGACCTTAGCGTTTCGGATTACACTCCGATCCTGAACGCTCTCGGCCAATCGATTCTGCTGAAGAAATCCACTTTCACTCTCCAGCGGGCACCTACAGGGTACGAAGAAATGATCCTGAGCGTGGTCCACGCAGATGGATCGAGGACCGTTGTCCAGCCGAGCCAATACACGATCACCGGCAACGTCATCACGATCACTGACCAGAACTTGGTGTTGAACCTAGGCGCTACCGACAAGATCAACGTGAACTACCAGCCTAAAACGGCGAGCTGAAGGTCCTGAAGCTCAGGGGTCAGCGAGGACCCGGGGGACTCCCCGGATCGCTCCGGCTAGTTCGACAAATTCCTTCACGCTGAGCTTGATCACTCGGATCCCGTCAGGCCCAGGCTCGATGCCCAACTCTCGAGTGACATCCTTGAACCCGTAATAGCGGGCATATAACTTGGCCCCTGCTCCGGTCGCCGTGGCATAGATGACTCCTGCCACAGGATTGGATTGGCAGTGTCTCTCATCAGTCCAGGGCTGGGCAAGAGTGGCTGCCACCTCCCTGAACAAGAGGGGCACGCCGTCGATGACCTCCTTATCCTTACCGAGCCGCCCGATCTCATAGATGGGCGTGGGCTGACCCTGAGCATCTACTTCCTCGCGCTCGGGCAGGATCAAGCCCGGGCGATTCCGTTCCACCAAAGTCATTTCCTTTCGCCTGCTCTCCGGCGTGACCGGCCCCGCACGGCGAGTCCCGTCAAAGATCCCGATGATGGTCCTGGCCTGCGAGGTGCCTTGAGCCGTGACGACCTCATAGTCGATCCGGGAGCGATCGAGAGACATCTTCTCCTTCATGTAGAGTCAGATTTTTTCAGCCGAGACGATGCCGCGCTCTCCATAAGTCGTAAAAAGGAACTTCAAGTGCCGAAATACTTCTGTTCCGAGCGAACCCGAGTGGCGGCCGAAACTATCCACCGTCACTTCTCGACTCAAAACAGGGGGGGCCCATCACGTCGAAACTAGTCGGAGTAACCCGCGTGAACGAGGTCCCCTCAGGAAACAACGCCTTGATCGGGACTGCTCCGTCGATTCGGACAGGAAAATAGGAATGGGTATCCAAGAGCTCGAGTGCCCGACCCTCATAAACGACATTGAGGTTCACTTCGAGGAAGTGGGGAAAACCATGATTGACGCATTCATTGAAAGCCCCGGGAGCACCTACATCACGGGATCGAGTATCGATTACACCGGTGGAGCATTCTTTGATTCGAGCGGGGCGAATCGAAATGGACCATTCATGAGGCGCTCGTCGAGCCCGCCGAACTTGGCGCCAGCTGGGCTCCGGCTTGGGGAAATATCCTTGGGTAGTGGGCACTGAACGGGGCCATTGGCTCCATTTCAAATGGCGCTGGAATGGCATAAGTAGCCGAGAAACTTAGCCAGGGAATTTATTTTGATGGCGTGGACGACTCGATTGCGCTGCCTGGGCCTGTGACGCGGCCGGCCTTAACCGCGGTCACCCTATCTTTTTGGGACTAGGGAGACTCAGCTGGCAACGGGAGAGTCACAGCCGACTACACGTCCTATTGAGACAAATGGACCCACATCGCTCTCGTCTCTGCAGGGCGCGGAGGAAACTTCAAAGGGATCTACATCAATGGATTTCTCGTGGGCAGCGCCACTTCCTCGGACCGGCCTGCAATAGTGCTCAGTGGCTGAACTTTGGGGTACGTCAATTACAGCACCTCGTTTTTCAAAGGCAAACTGGACGATGTCGCCATCCGGAACACCGTCCTTTCCGCATCGACGGTCGCGACGTTCTACACAATGCTCATCCTTCAAATACACCGGCACCCTCACCTCTCGCGTGATGGACGGTCTTTCAGCCGGCAAACTCTGGACATGCCTGCCTTGGACTCCGTCCCTACCGTTTTTAAAAGCCCTTCCAGACGCCGGAGCGAGTGAGAGCCAAACCAGCCATGCTTCGCAGAGTACGAACCTGATGAGCGGGATTGTGGGGCTTTGGCATTTGGATGAATCGACCACCGGTAGTGGCGGCACAGGCAAGGACTTCAGGGACAGCTCCGGAAACGGCAACTGGGGAACCCTGACAGGAGGGGTTACTC
Source organism: Bacteriovoracaceae bacterium (assembly GCA_043759365.1). Classification (GTDB taxonomy): domain Bacteria; phylum Bdellovibrionota; class UBA1018; order UBA1018; family UBA1018; genus JAYVNB01. The sequence goes on from JAYVNB010000008.1 coordinate 7,696, forward strand.
AAGGGATCAGTGGCAAATTCAATCAGGTGGTACGACTCAACGGAACTACCGGATATGTCGACCTCGGCAATCCCCCGAGTTTAAATACTTAGGCCCCCATCAC
>JAYVNB010000009.1:0-22475 GCA_043759365.1 Bacteriovoracaceae bacterium
GCGTCGCGAAAGAAGTGGGAACGGAAGGAAAGCTCGGAGGTCAAGCCGACGTCAAAGGCGTCTCCGGTACCTGGAAAGACCTCACCGACAACGTCAACGGTCTGGCTGGTAACCTCACCGCGCAGGTCCGGAACATCGCAAAAGTGACGACCGCCGTCGCGAAGGGGGATCTTTCACAAAAGATCACAGTGGATGCCAAAGGCGAGATCGCCGAACTAAAGAACACCATTAACACGATGGTGGACCAGCTGAACTCGTTCGCCGCCGAGGTGACTCGCGTCGCGAAAGAAGTGGGAACGGAAGGAAAGCTCGGCGGCCAGGCCGACGTCAAAGGCGTCTCCGGCACCTGGAAAGACCTCACCGACAACGTGAACTTCATGGCGTCGAACCTCACGAAGCAAGTCCGAGGCATCGTCAAGGTCGTGACCGCTGTCGCAAACGGCGACTTGTCGCAAAAGTTCGTCCTCGAAGCCAAGGGAGAAGTCGCAGCCCTTGCCGAAACGATCAACTCGATGACGGACACGCTCCGCATCTTCGCCGATCAAGTCACGACGGTGGCTCGCGAAGTGGGGATCGAGGGGAAACTCGGCGCCCAGGCTCGGGTCCCCGGCGTCGCAGGAACATGGAAGGATCTTACCGACAACGTGAACTTCATGGCGTCGAACCTGACCACCCAGGTCCGCGGCATCATCAAGGTGGTCACAGCCGTCGCAAACGGCGATCTGAATCAGAAGTTCGTTCTCGAAGCCAAAGGCGAAGTGGCCGCATTGGCAGAGACGATCAATAGCATGACGGACACGCTCCGCACGTTCGCAGACCAGGTCACCACGGTGGCTCGCGAGGTCGGGATCGAAGGGAAGCTGGGCGGACAAGCCAAGGTCCCGGGCGCGGCCGGCACTTGGCGAGATCTGACGGACAACGTCAACCAGCTCGCAGGTAACCTCACTTCCCAGGTTCGCGCGATCGCCGATGTCTCGACGGCAGTGACGAAAGGCGACCTCACGCGTTCGATTTCCGTGGAAGCCCAGGGGGAAGTCCTGCAGTTGAAAGACAACATCAACCAGATGATTTCCAACTTGAAGGACACCACTCAAAAGAACACCGAGCAAGATTGGCTCAAGACGAACCTGGCCAAGTTCTCCGGCATGATGCAAGGGCAGCGAAACATCGTTTCGGTGGCCCAGTTGATCATGTCTGAGCTCACTCCGCTCGTTTCCGCCCAGCATGGCGGCTTCTTCTTCATGGAGGCCGGCGTGCAGGCCGAGCCAACCTTGAACCTGATCGCCAGCTACGGCTTCACCAGTCGTCGTAACCTCTCGAGTTCCTACAGAATCAAAGAGAGCTTGGTCGGGCAATGCGCCTACGAGAAAAAGCGCATCCTGCTCACCGATGTTCCTCAGGGATTCATCTACGTCCAGACGGGTTTGGGAGAAGCGTCTCCGCGCAACGTAGTGGTCCTTCCTGTCCTTTTCGAGGGCGAGACGAAAGCGATCATCGAGCTCGCGTCCTTCAAGGATTTCAGCACCAACCAGCTCATTTTCCTCGACCAGCTCATGGACTCCATCGGCGTCATCCTGAACATGATCTCTTCTTCGATGCGGACGGAAGAGCTGCTTCAGGAGCTCAAGCGGTCCAATGCCGAACTCGAGGCGCAAGCCGGAGAGCTCAACGAGAAAGCCAAACTGCTCGAAGTCAAGAACCAGGAAGTCGAGCTCGCTTCCAAGAGCGTCGAGGAGAAGGCTGAACAGCTCCAGCTCATCTCCAAGTACAAGTCTGAGTTCCTCGCGAACATGTCTCACGAGCTCAGGACCCCCCTCAACAGCTTGCTCATCCTCTCGAAGATGCTGGCCGAGAACAAGGACGGCAACCTCACGGGAGAGCAGGTCAAGTTCGCGAAAACCGTGTACGCCTCGGGGACCGATCTCCTGGGTCTCATCAACGAGATCTTGGATCTGTCCAAGGTCGAAGCCGGCAAGATGCCGATCGATCCACGGGAGATTCGTCTGCCGGAAGTGTCGGATTACGTCGAACAGACGTTCCGCCATATCGCTGAGCAGAAGTCTCTCGGTTTCGAGATCAGGCGCGAGGAGTCGATACCTGCCCAGATGTTCACGGACGTCAACCGTCTCCATCAGATCCTCAAAAACCTGCTTTCGAACGCTTTCAAGTTCACGGAGCAGGGTCGAGTGGAACTGACGATTAAGCTGGCCGAAGGAAAAGCCCGGTTCGCGGGAAGTGGGCAGACGATGCTCGCTTTCGCAGTCCGCGACACCGGGATCGGCATCCCGGCCGAGAAGCAAAGCCTGATCTTCGAAGCGTTCCAGCAAGCTGACGGCACCACGTCCCGCAAGTACGGCGGCACGGGACTCGGCCTCACGATCTCCCGCGAGATCGCAAGACTGCTGGGAGGATGGATCGAAGTTCAGAGCCTGCCGGGATCCGGCAGTACTTTCACCCTCTTCCTGCCGCAGAACTACAGTGGTGCGGAAGCCCGGGGTCAAGCTCCAGTTCCTCAAGCGCAGGACAATCCTCAGGACATCAACTCCTCGATCGCGGCATTGCCCGAAAACGCGGACTTCACGGGTCGTAAGATCCTTTTGATGGATGATGACATCCGAAACATCTTCGCCATCAACAGCGTTCTCGAGGCCCGCAAGATGAAGGTCCTCCATGCGGAGAATGGCAGGCTGGGCATTGAATTGCTCAAGGCCAACCCGGATGTCGACCTAGTCCTCATGGACACCATGATGCCTGAAATGGATGGCTTGGCGGCGACCACCGAAATCCGGAAGATCGCGAAGTTCAAGAAGCTCCCGATCATCTCCCTCACCGCGAAAGCGATGAAAGGCGACCGGGAGAAGGCCCTCGAGGCCGGCGCATCCGACTACGTCACGAAACCTGTGGATCCTGAGAAGCTGCTGTCGGTCATGAACTCCTGGTTGAACAAGGGTGGGGTGGGGCGCAAGCAGAACCCCACCGTTCCAGGCGGTGCTGTCGGTTCAGCTTCCGTGGTTCCCATGACGACAGGTACTGCGCCGAAAGCTTCTTCGAAGCTCAAGAACGAGGGTCCCGGCCAATGATCTGGAGCGGGGCTCGTCTCAGGAGCCCCGCTTGTTTTTTTCAGGAGGCGATCGAATCGCGCCAGCGTTTCAGCACTGCTTCTATCTTGCTGCGGGCGTCCTTTAGATGCTCTTCTACTTTCGAGGGTTCCCGCAGCGAAGTAGAGATGACGTCATTCTCGTCAAACCCCATGAACCCGAACTCGATCTTGGCTAGAGTCGTCAGCGTGTCCCAGAACGGATACTCCACCGCCGATTTTTCGGAAGGATAGATTCCGCCGGCGGTGTAGAGCGTGAGGGACTTCCTTCCTTTCATGACAGGGACGGGACCTTGGGCACTCATCTCGAAAGTCTCGCCACTGAACATCACTGCATCGAACCAGGTCTTCACCGGCCCGGGCATCCCGAAGTTGTGCATGGGGTACGCCATGACCACTCGATCAGCCGCTTTGAGCTGGGCGATCAAGCGATCATGGGGCTTTAGGAGCAACGCTTCGGCGGACGACAAACCTTGCGCCATGTAATTGCGCTTTTTATACGCAGTCATGCTGTCCATTCCGAAGGCCGGCGCTGGATCCAACAAAAGATCCAAAACCACGAGATCCTTGCCTCCGTGAGCTTCTAGAAACAGACCCAAAAGCTTCTGTGTATTGGAGCTCTGGCCGGAAGGAAGGTACTTGATCAACAGGGTTTTCATGAGAGGTCCTTTTGCAGTCGTTGGTTCGTGTCAGTCTCAAGGGAAGGGGTCAGGATTCAACCCGATCGAGAAATACTTCGATCCAGGGAACCCGCTCCTGCTCCTGCTCCTCGGATGAGTACAGCCAGCGAAAGTCCGAGAGCCAGGATGTGGAATTCGAATCCCTCGCCTTTCTGATTGTCGGCCCAATTCATGAAGAATCCGTTCCCGAGATGCGACGTCACGTTCGCAACAACCATCACCGAAGCGATGCCGAAAGCCGCGATCCGCGTGAACAGCCCGACGATCAAACCCAAGGAGCCCAGGAACTCAGCCAAGATGGCCAAGATGGCCAAGACCGCAAAGACGGCAGGAATTCCCATTTTTCCAGTGAAAAAGTCCAGGGTTCTCGAAAACCGCTAGCCTCCGAACCACCCGAGTGCCTTCTCGGCACCATGGGGGAACATCCCTCCTCCCAGGGTGAGCCGGAGCAACGCGGCGACCGTGTCGTTCGACGTGGCGATCAACTTCTTCAAGGTACGATTCTTCAGCAGGGTTTCCTCGTTTTCAAATTTCAGCGTGCGTTCAAAGCTATTTCAAGTCAAAGACCAGGACTTCGGAGTCCTCTCGGGCACGAAGTTTCAAGAGCTTCTCATCACTAATAGCAGCCGCATCGCCCGTTCGAAGGATCTGCCCATTGAGGTCGATGTCTCCCCGCGCCACATGGACCCATGCATGCCGTCCGGCGCCGAGCGTGTAGGAGACTGCTTTCTCCCGAGAGAGCAGCGTGCCCAGAAGTTTAACGTCCTGATGGACGCGAATCGACCCATCGTCCCCTTCGGGCGAGGCTAAGAGTCTCAAGCGATCGCGTTTCTCGTCGGAGGAGAAGTGCTTCTGCTCGTAACCTGGTTCGGCGGAATTCAGCTCAGGGAGGATCCAGATCTGGAGGAAATGCACGCCTTCGGTGTCGGAAGCATTTTTTTCGCTATGTTTGACTCCGCTGCCTGCACTCATGCGTTGGACATCGCCCGGGCGAATCACCGAACCGGTACCCAGGCTGTCCTGGTGCTCAAGAGCGCCCTCGAGGACATAGGAGAGAATCTCCATGTCCCGATGGCCGTGAGACGGAAACCCCCCTCCGGCTTCGACCCGGTCTTCGTTGATGACGCGGAGGTCGCGAAAACCCATGTGAGCGGGATCGTAGTAATCTGAAAATGAAAACGTGTGCCAGCTATCCAGCCAGCCATGCTGGGCATGCCCTCGTTCGCTGGCTTTTCTCAATCGGACCATGGACCACCTCCCTGGAAAGACATTAATCGGATTCTCTATTGTTCGGTAGACTGAATAATTGATAGATACTCTTCATAGAGGTGAATAATGGATCTCAATGAAATCCGTATCTTCGTCAAAGTGGCCCAAGCGGGGAGTTTCAATCAAGCCGCACGCGGTCTAGGAATGCCCAACTCGACCGTCAGCACCAAGGTCTCCGCTCTCGAGAAAAGGCTCGGCATCACCCTGCTTCAGCGCACGACGCGGAGACTGCACCTGACGAATGCCGGGGACGCCTACTTCAAACGCTGTACGGAGGCGCTCGGGCTGCTTGACGCTGCGGAACTGGAAGCGACTTCCAGCCAAAGCGCGCCTCAGGGGAGGCTGCGGATCACTGCTCCGGTCGAAATGGGGAACACGATACTGCCAGAGCTCGTACGCGACTTCGTCCGCAAGTACCCGAAAGTGTCGGTCGAATTGGTACTGACCGATCGTCTGGTCGATCTGATCGGAGAAGGAATCGATGTCGCCATCCGCGCGGGCTCGCTGGAGGACTCCTCCCTTTTAGCCAAGCGCTTGGGCTACAGCCACTTCGCTCCATTCGCGAGTTCCGCTTACCTCAAACGCCATGGTGTCCCGAAACATCCTACAGACCTCGAAAAACACGAAACCCTGAAGTTCACCATCATCGACGAAGACCACTGGCTGCTTTTCAACGGAAAGGATCGTATCCAGGTCCGCATCCGCGGGGCGATCACCAGCAACGACCTCATATCGATCCGCGCTCTGACTGTGGCAGGACAAGGTATCGCTCTCCTTCCGACCTTCATTTGCTCCGAAGACCTCTCCCGAAAGCGCCTGGTGCGGATCCTGCCGGAATGGTTCTCCTACCCGGAGCCCGTCCATTGGGTCTATCCTGCACAGCGCTTCATGCCGCCGAAGCTTCAGGCTTTCCTTGAAATGGCCACTGAACCGATGAAAACGATGCTTGCGGGCGGGCAGTCTGCGCGGACCCTCGATCCCTGAAATCAGTCCTGCCTTCTGAAAAACGGCCTGATTTGCCGACCGATTTGAAAGTTGACCGCGTCCCATTGCAGTGGTGTAACCCCTTCCTTACACCCCATGGACCCAGCCCCATGAAAAGCATTGAAAACACCGCGCACGCTTCCCCAGCCCCCTCTTTTTTCACGTTCCTCCAAGAGTCTTGGCCGAGCTTGAGCGCCGACCAACGCAAGCAAGCGTTCAAGACGTTGCCCAGGTCCGACGCTGAGGAGCTTTTCCTGAGCCTCGGTCCCTCGGACCAGTCCTATTTGATTTCCGAAATGGGAAACCCGGAAAAGCGATCTTGGCTGCGCCTCCTAGCTCCAGATGACGCCGCCGATTTGATCCAGGTGTTTTCCCACAAGGAGCGGGAAGCGCTGCTCGAGGTCCTGGATCTCGATACTCGCAAGGACGTGATCGCCCTGCTGGCGTATGCTGAGGACGAGGCGGGCGGTCTGATGAACCCGCGCTTCATTCGTCTGCGTCCAGACGTTACCGTCGACGTGGCCATCCGCTACCTCCGGGCTCAAGCCAAGGGACCGGTGGAGATGATCCACTATGGATACGTCCTCGATGCCGAGCAAAGGCTGCTGGGTACAATTTCCTTTCGTGATCTCCTTTTGTCGCCTCCCGAGCAACGAGTCGACGAAATCATGGAGAAGGACGTCATCACTCTTCCCGAGGATATGAATCAGGAGGAAGTGAGTCGCGAGTTCGCCCGTCATGGTCTGCCGGCTCTCCCCGTAGTCGACCGCCAGATGCGGATGAAGGGCATCGTCACCGTCGACGACGTCGTCGAAGTAGCTGAAGAAGAAGCCACCGAAGACATGCAGAAACTCGGGGGCGTCGAGGCGTTCGACGAGCCTTACCTCGACATCAGGTTCTGGAAGATGATCAAGAAAAGGGCCGGCTGGCTGACCGTGCTCTTTCTCGGGGAGATGCTCACCGCGACCGCGATGGGCTACTTCGAGCACGAAATTTCGAAAGCTGTGGTCCTAGCGCTTTTCATTCCGCTCATCATCAGCAGCGGGGGGAACTCAGGTTCCCAGGCCACCAGCCTCATCATCCGCGCACTGGCACTTCGGGAGCTCAGACTTCGGGACTGGTGGAAAGTGTTTGCCCGAGAGCTCTCCTCCGGCTTGGTCCTCGGTCTGATCCTAGGCACGATCGGATTCCTGCGGATCATGGTCTGGCCGAGCCGTAATCAGCTCTACGGGGAGCATTACATGCTCGTCGCATTCACCGTTTCGGGAAGTCTCGTCGGAGTGGTGCTTTGGGGAAGCCTCGCAGGATCGATGCTGCCTTTCGCGCTGCGAAGGCTGGGATTCGACCCGGCCACCGCCTCCGCTCCGTTCGTCGCCACTTTAGTGGACGTGACAGGCCTGGTGATCTACTTCAGTGTGGCGAGCTTATTGCTCCACGGGACCCTGCTTTGACTTTTAGCTGAGCCCCGTGGATCCACTCAAAAATCCCCGAGAGACTTGACCGCAAACGCGGTCGCGAGGTCCTGCATGTACTCGTGATTCTCGGACGAGTCCATGTTGACGGAGTTCCCAGGCCAACTTCCATCGGCTTCCTGATGGGCGAGCATCCAAGCCCTTGCACCCTGCACCGCCCCCGCGAGGCCCGGTATCGCGCTCGACGACCCCGTCTGGATTCGGGTCAGAACCATCAATAAATAGGAAGTCGCGTTGGCATCCGACTGCTGAGCTCCCGACCAGGGAAAGCTCCCCTGTTTCGACCAGGCTCCCAGCGCGTTCATGGACCAACCCCCGTCCGGGCGCTGGATCGAGGTGGTCGATTGAATCAGACCTTGAAGCTGCGCCGACGTGAGGAGTCCAGGTGTCTGAGAAGCGGCCCATCCGATCGCGATCTTGTAGTACAAAGGAGTGCTCGAAAGTACGAATGCACTCTTGAGGTAGGCCGACAACTTCGAGGCCGACGATCCGAATTCGGGCCGAGCCGAAAGCTTGGAACGGGAGAGCGCGACTTGCGCGAGGGCGCTCCCGAAAATCCGGGCCTGAATGGACTCGAGCGGCTGCAAACGGTAGTCAAGCCAAGGCAAGCTGCCATCCGACTGCACCAAAGCGAGCATGTGCCGGATCGCAAGCTGAGTGGGAGCCGATGCCTGCTGAAGTCCCCGCGCCAGGTCGAGCTCAACCAGGGTTGCAGCTCCCAGAACGCCTTCGCTGCCCATGGATTCGGTGCCCTTCGAACTGCCGCGTGAGCCATACCACGGATCGATGCGATCCCAGTCCGTCTGCCTGCGGACGATGTACGCTTCCAGCTCGCGAATTGCGGAACCCTCCCAGCCGGGAGTCCCAATCCGTGCAAACCCATACGACCAACCCGAATGACAAGACACGCAGGAATGCTCGGTGACCCAACGCCCCCCGCTCCGATCCAGGAACTCCAACGCTTTCTGTTTCCTTACCGCCGAAGGTGGCGGTGCGAGCGCTCCTGGCTGCGCGAAGGCGATGCCCGAACCCAGGACCCAAGCCACGACCCACGAGGCGTTCCCTGCCCAGCGAAATGCTTTCACGCGTTCCGTCCCTTCCCATCCTCATCCTTGGATGGCTCGTTTGACTACGGATTCACTGCAGCTACTTCAAGTAGTATTCAAGCATGAAGCAAGCGGCATTTATTGCCTAATGCAAATTTAATAAACTCGGCCGCTCTATAAATTGCACAGGGGATAAACTGCATCGGGGATGCCATCGTTCAGGAACGAATCTGCATGCCCCCAAGCCGCCCCATCACCCGATCAGACCAATCAAGTACAAGCGATTACGTCTCCAATCCCGCCAGACGATTAGTTTTTGACTGGATGCTTTTGCGATGACTGTCGTCGATTGCTGAGCCGCCCTTCAGCCGGGGAACGCAAACACTTTGGCGTCGATGGCGGCCGGACGAGCTTTCATTTTCTCCAAGTAGGAGATCCCTTTCGGAAAATCCCGGATCACGGCGTCAAACTCGGGCCAGAGCATGCAGAAAGCGAGATGATAGCTCATGCCGATATCAGCCGCCGTAAACCGATCGCCCACGAGGAACGGGCTCCGAGCCAAGGTCTGCTCCATCATCACCATCCCGTCGCGCAGAGTATTCAACAGTGCGGCTTCCTTTTGAGACCGCATCTCCCCGGGGGGCAACTCCTCGGCGATCATAATCTGGGACACGAGGGAATCCATCGTAGCGACCGAGAAATACATCCATTGTTGGTAGGACCCACGATCCGGCGAAGTGAGGGCCGGGGCGAATCCGCGTTCCAAATAATGGTCGGCCAAGTAGGCGCAAATCGCGCCCGACTCGACCATCACTTCATCCCCCATTTTCAAGGCTGGAACCCTTCCCATCGGCGTAATGCGATGGAACTCGCGAAGCGTTTCGTTTTCATCTTCGAAATCGACCCACTTGTCCTCGAAAGGAAGTCCCAACTCAGTGAGGAGCCACCTGACTTTCGCGCTGCGGTCGAAAGGAACGATAGCGTAAAGCTGGAAAGGGGTTCGCATCCAACCCGGTTACCGGACACGCCCTGTGCTGGCCAGACGAAAACAGAAACATTCTTGAAAAAAATTGCTCGCCTCGATCCAAGGCCATTAGGATCGAGGGCGACCTCCCATGAAAACCCATCCCCCACCCAAAAACTGCCTGGTCTGCGGACGCGAAGTCACTTGGCGTAAAAAGTGGGAACGGACCTGGAGCGAAGTGAAGTACTACGGCGAGAAATGCCGTCGCTTCAAAGGGACGCTCGATGGAGTTCATGAGGAAAGGATCCTGGCCCTACTCGCGGAGCTTGCCCACCACTCCTCGATTTGCCCGTCCGATGCATTGTCCGAACCATCGAAGGACCCATCCGAGTTTCGCGGTCCCATCCGCCTGAAGCTCAAAAGATGAAGTCCATCCTGTGGCTCCGAGATGATCTCCGCATCCACGACAACCGTCCCTTGGCGCAGTTCGCTTAGGAGTCTACCTCTGGACTCCTCGTCTGGTGCATGACTCCCTCGTTTCACCGTGCAGGAGCGATCCGGCGGCGCTTCATATTGAATTCATTGTCGTGATTCAAAATCGACGTCGAACGTCTTGGCGGGACCGTTCTGATCCTCAATCGACCGGGCCGCGAAGTACTTCCGGCGATCGCGGGTTCCTTTGGGGCTGATTCAGTGTTCGGTACTTCGCTTCCCGCTTTCGACGAATCTGAAGAGCAACGAGTCGTATCTTCGGCGCTCGGTGGAAAACTCATCGCCGATCCCCAGACCAGGTTTTTGCACCCAGCCGATCTCCCATGCTCGATTGCCGAGCTGCGGAAACTGGACTGCACCCTTTCCCACTTGGGATCAAGACGAGCGGCCTTGTCAATTGGGAAGACTCATTGAAACTCTCACGCTATCTCTCCGTGGGTGCACTTTCACCTCGGCGAGTTCTTTTTGAACTCAAACGCTATGAGCGAGCGCGTATGAAAAACGAGTCGACTTACTGGTTGTTCTTCGAACTCCTCTGGCGTGACAATTTCAAACTCATCGCCGAAAAGTGGTGTTCCCAGCTTTTTTCGGGGATGAAGCCGGAGTCGCCGGCTCCGGCGCCAGCGCCTGGGACGCTTCGGGGGGACTATGACCCAGCGGTGGACTTCGCAGCATGGTGCCGTGGCGAGACGGGCGATCGATTCGTCGATGCGAACATGCGTGAACTCAATGCCACGGGATGGATGCCCAATCGAGGAAGGCAGAACGTCGCCAGCCACCTTGTGAAAGCACTCCACGCCGACAGGCGCCGGGGGGCGAGCTACTTCGAAGCAATGCTGATTGAATACGATGCTGCCAGTAACTGGGGAAACTGGGCCTACCTCGCCGGAGTGGGTGAAGATGGACTTGATCGCGCTTTCAACTTCGAAAAGCAGGCTGAGATCTACGATCCAAAAGGCACCTATCGCGATCGATGGTGTCCACCCATATCCTGATGCCCAGACCCGTCGAAAGTACCGCGTTTCACGAAACTCTCATCCGTTGAAGATCGGAGATGATCCCCGGTCCGTTAAACCTTTCTGACCCCGTTTCGGAGAAGTGCCAGCGTCGCTCAGCCGGGGTTCGAATCCCGTTCGGGTCCAATGATTGGCTTTTAAATAGAAAAGGCGCCGTTCGCTTTCGCGAGTGGCGCCTTATTCTTCGAATCGGAAATGAATGGCGTCTCCACGGGGATTCGAACCCCGGTTACACCCGTGAAAGGGGCGTGTCCTAGGCCTCTAGACGATGGAGACACAGTAATCAGAGGAGCCAAGGAGTTACCCTGGGTGAGTTCCGTTTGCAAGATGGGAGTTCAGGGTTTTTTCAATTCCGCGTTTTTCAAGGACCGCCATCATTCCCACGATCAACTCATGGGCGGGAGTCGGTACTCCCGAAGCTTTCCCCAATCGAACCATGGCTCCATTGAGCCAGGGAATTTCGGTCGGCCGCCCCGCTTTCAAGTCTTGCGACGTCGAATTGGTGTTCTTGGCCACGCTTTGAATCCCATCCCAGACCTGGGAGCGCGCGGAGATCTCATCCAATGCCACGGTCTGGGTCCGGGCAACGGCGAGTGCTTCTTCGAGCAGGATTTCTGCAGCTCGGCGAAGACCGGCATCCTCGAGAATCCGGCCATTGGGAGCGTCCACGACCGCACAAAGTGCATTCAAAGTAACATTCATCAGGGCTTTGCCCCACTCGGCTTGCTGGGCAGTTGCTCCCTCGCGGGGTTGAAACCCGGCTAACCGAAGCATTTGACCGAACTCCGATTGAAAAGAAGGATCCTCGGCGGCCCAGTCCATGGCTCCGTCTCCTGCCCACTCCACGACCCGGGGCGAAGTCCTGCGAACGCCGAACCAACAAATCAGTCGGCCTAGGCTCGCGGCCGGCAAAATTCTTCGAGCTTGATCGAGGATTCCAATGCCATTTTGAATCAGGACGATTCGACTGCCGGAATGGATCCGGGGTCGCAGTTCCCGTAAGAGGTGGTCCAGGTCGAAAGCTTTGCACGCGATGACGAACGTATCGTCTGGGTCGAACGTCCCACTCCCGCTGCCCTCATCCCATTCGCGGAGCGGAATTGGGTAACTCGAACTTTCCAGACCTTCCGTCCGAAAAACCGACGATTCCTTCGCCGATGCATCGCCGCCGCCGGCGCGAGCCAGCAACGTCACTTTCGCGACCCGCGAAAGTCGACTCGCCAGGAAAATGCCCACCGAGCCCGTCCCCAGAACTTGGATCATCCGGACTGGAACTCGGCCAACCCACCCTTTTGATCCAGCTCTGCCAGATCCTGGTAGCCACCGATGAGCTTTTCGCCCGCGAATATCTGGGGCATCGTCTTCATTCCGGAACGCTTCTCGAGCGCCACCCACTGGGCATCATCGTCCATCGGAACTTTGACTTCATCATAGGCGATGCCCTTGGACTTCAGGAGACTTTTGGCGCGCTCACAGTAAGGGCAGCTCTGCATCGTGTAGACAGTGACTTTGGCGTTGGACATGGTCGGATTCATCCTTTTTTCCCGGTCGAAATGCGTGCGAGGCCTTTCCGGGTCAGGCCGTAAATGAGTATTTCCTGGCGATTCGTCGAGAGTTGGCGAGCCTTCACTCTTTGCATTCCGATCGCCTTGATGTGCTCGAGCCAATCGGGGATTTCCGAAGCAAGCTTCCATTGATTGAGCTTCACGGTGAGGAAAACTCCCGAAAGCGTGTCGATCATCCGAGTGCAAAGGCGATCCACGGAGTAGAGCGAGATTCGGGGTTCGACATTCATGTCGAGCAGGCACCAGTCGACTGCATCAGGCAACTCTTCGCGCGGTACGGTCGCGACGGGGCGGGGAATATGGTGAAATTCAGCAGCACCCTGATAATCCATCACACGGGGATCCATTCGCGCTGGATCGATGCCGACGACGTTGATCCCCCGTTCCAATAGGGCGAGCGAAGCGCCACCGGGCGCGCTTCCGATCTCCACTGCCCAGTCTCCGCTGCGAATGGGGGCCTGCGACCAAGCCAGTGCCTCCTCCAGCTTGTGATAAGCGCGCGAAGGGACTTCATGAGTCGTTCCCTTGGGAAACCTGCCACCGGGCCAGGGCGCGTGCCGCACTGACTGACGGTGAGCCCCCCACCAAATCTCGTTTTCCTCGACGACCGCACAGTCGAGCACCAGTTCAGCCTCGCGGGAGTCCTCACCGTCGGTGCGAAATCCGTCGAAACCCACCTCTCGTGCCGCGGTTAGGATTTTTTTCTTCCAAAGTAAAGCGCGTTCCCCGGGAACGAACCCCTGAGGCTCTTCACCCGGCACGTGGAGGTCTCTCTCGAAAACCTGCAGGCGAAGGGGCGGGAGCGACTCACGCCCCGGCCCGGTTCCCGATTCATCCGACTGCAGCTTGCGCGCCGCCTCGATCAGGGCGGACGCGTCCTTGCCCTTTCCGAACGAGAGTCCGTAGGCACGCGCGAAGACCGAGCGAAGCTCGAGATCGAGGCCAAAACTCCCCCCATCCGCGCGTTTAAAAGTGACGAAGCCCGGGCGGGAATAGGCAAAACGGAGTTCCGGATGCTCGCGCGCGATCTCGGCCTTGAGCACGGGCTCAGCGCCCACTTGGCAAGTGGTGAAGAGAAACGGGGAGGCACTCGGCATCGTTGAAGATGTACCTCGTCTTTGCTAGAAAGGACAGCCACCCATGGAAACCCTAGGAATTCGACATATCGCACTGAACGTTCGGGATCCATTGGTGTCCAAGGATTTCTACATTCGCGTCCTGAAGATGCAACTCGAGTGGCAGCCAGATCCCGAGAACGTGTATTTGACCAGCGGGGGCCACGACAACTTGGCGCTGCACGCGATTCCCGCTGATTCGACGGTCAAGAGCCAAGTCACTCAGAAACTGGATCACTTGGGCTTCGCCCTTCCTACTTCGGAGGCTGTCGACGAGTGGTTCGCCTGGACTTGCGCCCAGGGCGCCCGGGTACTTCGAGAGATCAAGACCCATCGAGATGGGGCACGCTCGTTCTATATCGAGGATCCCGATGGGATCGTCATCCAGATGATTTACCATCCGCCGATTGCGAACCGGGAGAAAACTCCCCTGCGACCGACCTGACACAGCCTTCGACCGGGCTTCAACCCTCGAATTTTGCCTGGGATTTTGTGTCCCTTTGATCCCTGTATAAATGACTATTTCTATCAAGAATTTAACTCTATCCTAGAAATAGGGGTAATTAGGTCATGCTCAAGTCGAAACGACCCTGCTTCTGGGCAGGTCTGCACGCGATAGCACTTTTGAGCAGTGCTTGTTCGCCCACGAAAGTGATCTCTGCGCACTTGGGGCGGCTTGCGCAAACCTGTCGACCAACATCCAGTCGCTCCATCGCTTCGATCGGAAAAAAGCTTGGCTTGGTCGGACTTTCTTCGACCCAACAGGCTGAAATCTGCAGAAACCCCTCCGCCTTCAATTGCACCGTGCGCAGCTTCCACCCGGAAGTTCAGGATGGAAAATCTTCGGCGATCGAATGCGCTGAGACTCCCGAAGGGACCGGGCGCGTTTGCATGACCGTCGAAAAGACCACCTTCAGCACTCGTTCCGCCGCTCAGTCTGTCGATACCGATCCCGCCGCACTTCTCCCCGGTGGCGAGTTCAACCGGGACGAGTACCGGTGCCTCCATCGGGACCTCAAGGACGGGAACGATTTTCTCGCCTTGTCCGAGGCGGACCAGCTCAGCTCGGCGCTCCAAGGAGCCCAAGTCCAATGCAAAGAACTCCTCTCCCAGCTTCAGGAGCCTTGAGATGAATCCACTTCTTTTTTCACTTTTAGTCTTGCTCATCCCCGCGTCCGCTTGGTCCCATGCGCGACTCCTGCCGGCAGGAGCCCTGAAACCGCGAAACACCAATGCGGGGAACAAGGGAGGACCCTGTGGAGTTCCTCGGACCAGTCAGCCTACGGTTTTAGCCCCGGGGCAAGTCGTTACCGTGGAGTGGGAAGAAGTCATCGACCATCCCGGATACTATCGAATCGCCTTCTCTCCATCGGGAGACCGGGGATTTGACCAAAACATCTTGGCCGACCACCTCACGGACCTCCAAGGGGGGACCCTTCCTCATCGCTACAGCACCACGGTGACTCTGCCGACTGCGCCATGCGAGCAGTGCACGATTCAGCTGATCCAGTATATGTCCGAATCGCAGCCGCCGTCCCTTTACTACTCCTGCGCCGACATCGCGATCCGGTCGGGGGACGGGGGACCTGGACCCGATCCCACCCCATCCCCATCTCCGACACCAACTCCAACTCCTTCGAATCCTCCCGATCCAGCTCCCGGCCCCATCTCGGGCACCGATTGCGCTCCCTGAGCGAGCAATCCTTGGATTTCTGATTCAGAACCGGATTTTTCGCCCCGTGCTCTCGACAATGTAGTTCTCGATTAGGGTCAGAACTTCCAGTCCTTGGCCTTTATCATCGGTCCAGGTCCCCGAAACAGGCTCATAACCGAAGTGATGCGCAGTCCCACGAGCTGCCAGAGCCAGCCAGAGCTGTCGGACCGAGGGCTGGGCGCTTAAGATGCACCGCGATCCATCGGAAACTCGGAGGGTCAACGAGCCGTGAGAATTCTCACATTCGACTTGATCGGGATCCTCATCCACCAATGCCCGCTCGATGCGATCAAATGTTTCCTGGATCTTCTTCCGAAACTCGACTTCGTTTAACGCCATACCGCTGAACCTCTATCGCGCGGATGGAAATTTGAGAACTCCTCAGTTAGGATCAGATCCCTATGACCCCCACATCCGCTGTTTGTCCCTGTGGTTCCGATCAGTCGCTTGCGACTTGCTGCCTTCCCGTCATCCAAGGCGCTCGCAAAGCGTCCACTGCCGAAGAGCTTCTCCGCTCGAGATACACGGCTTTCACCCGCGGAGACGTCGACTACATCCTTCAAACCCATCACTCCAAGACCCGCGCTGACGTGAATCGCGAGGAAATCGAGCAATGGTCCAAGGGATCGGAATGGATCGGAATGAAGGTCCATCAAAAAACCGAGGGCGAAGCGGCCCATGAAAAGGGAACGATCCTGTTTCATGCCCAGTACAAGGCAGAGGGAAAAGTAAACGACCACTGGGAGAACAGCCTTTTCGAGAAGGAAAGCGGCGACTGGAAGTTCTTGGATGCCCAAGGTGTCCGCCAAGGTCCCCTGAAACGGACGGAGCCGAAAATCGGCCGCAATGACCCTTGCTCCTGCGGCAGCGGCAAAAAATCCAAGAAGTGCTGCGCGGCGGCCGCCTAAAACGATCCTCGCGCTGACTTAGGCTCGCTGCGGATTCGAGGAGTTGCCGCTCGTCCGGGCAATTTGGGAGCCCCGTTTTCGGCACCGTGTCTGCACAGAGAGAGGCATGAAAATCTTCGCGTCCGCGATGCTTCTTGCCTGCCTCGCCTCACCCGTCGCCTGCTGGGCGGAATACCATTCCGGTCCGGTAGCTGCCCTCTCAGCTCCCCCGTTGGAACTGCTGAAGCAGACTTCTCAAGCCTTCAGTCAAGCGGCCAAAAAGGCCACCCCCGCGGTCGTGAGTATTCGGACGGTCAAGCTGGGTTCAGATGATGACACCAACTCTCCTCCCCAGTGGATGATGCCCCCCGGACATAGTGCTTCTCCTGGAGCTTCTCCTTCGGGCCCCCAGTTGGGCGTGGGCTCAGGAGTGGTGGTCCGCAACGACGGTCTCATCCTGACCAATCAGCACGTGGTGGAACATGCCAAATCCATCTTCGTGTACTTCAACGACACGGACCGCTTCAAAGCGAAGCTGATCGGTTCCGACTCCCGAACGGATATCGCTGTTCTGAAGCTCGTCAAACCCCCGCAAAACCTATCGGTCATTGATTTCGCCAATTCGGATCAAGTCGAAGTCGGTGACTGGGCACTCGCCATCGGAAGTCCGTTCGGCCTCACCCATTCCGTGACGTCCGGCATCGTGAGCGCCAAAGGACGGGTTCACATGGGCGTCTACGATATCGAGGATTTCATCCAAACGGATGCTGCCATCAATCCCGGGAACTCCGGCGGACCCCTTCTAAACCTGGAGGGTCAAATGATCGGCCTGAACGCGGCGATTTTCTCGCAGACCGGCGGGTATATGGGGATCGGCTTCTCCATCTCCTCGAATCTCGCACGCAAGGTCTCGGACGAAATCATCGCTCATGGCAAAGTGGTGAGGGGCTACATCGGGATTGTCGCGCAGGACATGGATGGGGACCTTGCCGAGTACTTCAAGATCGGCGCTCCGCAAGGCGCGTTGGTCAGTCAGGTCGACCCCAAAGGCCCCGCCGGGATCCAAGGCGGGGTGCAGAACGGCGATGTGATCCGGAAGTATTCCGGTCAGTCGGTCAAGAACGCCACCGACCTCAAGGCCGCTGTCAATCAGACCCGGGTGGGTGACAAAGTCCCCATTGAGCTGATGCGCGCGGGCAAGTCGAGAGTCGTCAACCTGGCCATCGGAGAAGCCCCCGCTCTCAAGTCTGGGAAAAGTGACGTCGAACAGGCCGGGAGCGTGGCGGACGAAAGTGAAGACCACAGCATGGGTCTGGCCGTCCATGACATCCCCGCTGAGCTTGAAACGATCGTGGGAGTGCCTCCCGGAGCAGGAGCCTTGGTCACCGCGGTCTCTCCCGGAGGACATGCGTTCGATGCAGGCGTCGCCCCTGGGGACATCATCCTGACCGTCAACCAAAAGCCGATGAAGGGTGCCCAGGATGTGGAAAGATTCGTCAAGGGATTGAAGAAAAAAGATCTCGCGGTTTTCTATTTGCAGCGCGGTCCTGAGCGAAAGATTTACGTTCCGATCCGAGCGGCAGGCTGAAGCACGAGGAGGTCCTCGGGATTGCCGAGGGCCTCCTCAACTTCAATGTTCCTTTCAGTGTCCCGAACCACCGGATGAACTCGTCGATGTACCCGCACCGCTGCCACTGGTGGCATTTTCTGCGGCGCTCGGTGTAGACCCAGCCGAATTGGAGCGTGTATCGTTCCCGACCCTTCCGGGTTGGTTGGTCAGGTCGGGTCGAGACGAGGGCACCGGAGCGGGACGAATCGAATCCTCCGTGAGTCCCGCTCTTCCAGGCTGATCCGCATTGCGATCCGCGCGATTGGGACTGCAGGCGATGAGCGAGGAAAGCACAGTGGCAGTGACAACGGACACGATCAGCGTTCTATTGAGTTCACTCTTCATTTCCGGATTCTCCTTTTGATTGGGGTTGAACCTGAACCTTCGTGCAATCAACAGACCCCAAGCCAGCAGCCATTTCCTGTGCAGTCGCGTTGATCGCATCGGATTCGCTCCGGGCTTTCTTCCACTTTCGGATCCACTTCGCCCCGCGCGTGGCGCCCCAGGCATAAAGCCCGTATTTGCCCAGTCGACCGATGAAAACCCACAGTGCAATGGTTTCCAGAGGCAAGCCGGCCAGCGCACAGACCGCGATCGCAGGCTGCAGGGGCAAAGGGAGCATGGCCATGGCGATCAAAGCGGGGCTCCCGTAGAACTGGAGCCAATGGGCCGCTTGTTGCCACCCTGGGGAGCGCGCAGGATCTCCCACGATCCACCGGACGAAGGGCTCACCTTGAGCACGCACCAATGCCGCCATGGCAAATGCCCCCAGCGTGGATCCTGCAGAAGCAAACAGGGTGAGCGATAGCCAACGTTTCGGCTGCAGTAGTGCCGAGGATACGATGAGTCCATCCGTAGGCACCACGATGATGAAGTGGTCCAAGCCTGCGAGGACTCCGATCAAAGGGTTGTACCAAGCCCGATCGGAGAACTTCTCGAGGCGGACGATCCCCTTCAAAAGCGGTGTGCCAGACTTCATCGAACCCTTCATTTTCTTCTCCCTCGGGGCGAGTCAACCACACTCATTCGAGCACTGGAACGCCGGTTGCACACTTACATTGTAAACTGACCAAGGAGAAATTATGCGTAGGACTATCTTGACGATGATGATGTCAGCTTCGCTGGTCGCCACTGCAGGGTGGGCCGACGATAACGCTTCGAACCTCAGTGCGAACCATGATCCATCCCTGAACGAGAACATGAACTCCAATGAAGAAGCGGGTTCTGTCGCCGATGACACGGTCATTTACACGGACAATCAAAAAGCCGGTTCGGCTGAGACGTCGACTGCGGATATGGGTGAGTACCGGAGCGCTTTGAAGAACGAGGCCTTGGGCATCAAGCCTCAGGTAGGTGCCATGGTGTTCAACAATCCAGTGAGTGGGAACAAGGATGCTCGTGCCGCTTACGGCGCCACGATCGACCTGAACCTCACCCGTTTGGCCACTTCCAACCCCACTCCCGTCTACCTAGGACTGAGCACGGGGGGACTCTACTCCCATTTCGGAGGTTCGAACTCGAACTTCTTCGGAACTGGCGAAGGAGCCCGCGGGGGCCAGAACCTCCTCTTGATCCCCGCCAACGCGAAGATCGGTTACAACCTCACGGACGGTTTCCGCTTGGGCGCCCACGGTGGGGGCAACGTGATCTACCGATCTCAGCAGAACGCCCTATCCCTCGGTAGCAACTCAGTGGGTTCAGGCAGTGATTGGAGCATCTTTCCGAACGCCGGCCTCGATCTTGAGTTCGGTCTCGGAAGAAACGCTGCCTTGATCCTTCGCCCGGACATGACCTTCACGACCGGTGAAAACCTGTTCACTGGCACGCTGGGATTCTCACTCCCGATCGGTTGAGCTTCAAAAGCGCTGATGAAAACGCTGGGGCGCCGTCTCGAAAGAGCCGGCGCCCCAGCCGCGTTCGCGAAAAAAATGACTAGGAGAGTTCGCGAGGTCGATTATCCGACGACTGGAGCCGTGCTCGGAGCGGCTCCGGCCACACCTTCTCGATCCAGTTCCACGATCTTGATTTGAGTCCCGTTGATCGAGAGCGCGCGGCGCCCCTGAATCAGAGCAACCATCTCCTCGCCGATCAAATGGGCGGCCCCTTCCGTCAAGATGCCGGCTTTGACCAGATCTTGCGCGCTCTTGGCTTTGCTGCGAAGTACCGGGAGGAACTGCGACGCCGTCAAAAGGTGCTTCGAAGCGATTCGTAGCCGATCGGCCAGGATTCCCACGTAGCATTTCATTAGGTCAAGCACCTGCGATTCGGCTTCATTCGCGACGTCAGATTTCGGGAGCTTGGGCAGTACCACGTCCTGAGCATCGTTTGCCCGATTGAGAGCTGCGAGGATGGCGTCGCCGCTGTTCTTCAATTCGCCCTTGTTGAGGCCGCGAAACGCGCTCAAGTGGGTGATGTCCTTGGGCCTGACATGGGCTAGATCCATGAGGACGTTGTCGTCGGCGACCCAACGTCTCGGAAGATTCAATACCCGGACGCGCTCCTCGCGCCATCTCACCAGCTCGATCAAGGCGGAGTATCCCCGCTTGTCGAGGCGCCCACCCCGGGCGAGCTTCTGGGCGGTCTCTTCAGGATTCGCCTGATAGAGCTTCTTCTCTTCCCATTTTGCGGACAGTTCTAGCGCCCACTCCTTGCGTCCCAGCTTCTCCAGCTGCTCCATGAGCTTCACTCCCAGCTCGACGAGATGTTCGACATCGGCGTGGGCGTACTCCGCGAGTTGTGGCGGCAGGGGGCGAACCGACCAATCCGTCCGGGCATGGCCCTTTTTGATCTGCACGTTGAGCACGCTTTTCAGAAGATTACCGAGACCCACGGCTTCGCCGTAACCGCAAAGCGAGGCCGCAACGGAAGTATCCAGCGTCGGCGTCGCGACCACGCCGAAGCTCGTGTAAAGGCACTCCTGGTCGCCCTGGGCTGCATGGAGGATCTTGAGGATCGAAGGGTCTTCGAAGATATCCAAAAGAGGCTGCAGCGCCTTCGGGTCGGAACTCTTGTGTTTGAAGGCCTTGGCGTCGACGATCCAGGACTCCTTATCGGTGGAGACTTGAATGATCTCGACGACGGGGAAAAAGGTCGTTTCGCGGATGAACTCGGTGTCGAACGAGATGATTTTCTCGGACCTGAGCTTCTCGGCGAGTTCGCGGACCTGTTCGCCACTCTGGATCAAGTCGGGATTTGCAAAAACCTTCATGAATCGAGGAGTTATCTTAGAAGGGCGATTGAATCAAGTGAATCAGGCGGCTTTTCTAGAGTTCCGGGGCAAGGGAAGAACGCGAATCCGCACCTTGGCCATCGGTCCCGCGAGCAAAAAGTCTGTCTTGGAGGGATCTTCGAGGAACACCCGAAAGGCATAGTCCGCGATCACCTTCGAAGCCTCGTTCTCGCACTTCTGAAAATTCTCAATCTTGAGCTTGGATTTGAGCCACTGGACTCCGTGCTCCTGAATCTCGGGGCGAACGAACGGCTGGGAGAGTAAATCCTCGACGTAATTTCCGAACTCCTCGTCTTCGCGGGCCAGCTTTTGGCGTCGCTCGTAAACCGCTTCCAAAGGGTTTTCCGTTCCTTCTTGAGCGGCCGACTCGAATGCGTTGATTTCAGCATCGTCCGAGAATTGATCAACTAGGACGGGTGAATCCTGTTCCAATCTGATGACTAGGGCGACTGTTCCGACTTTGGTGGAAGACGACACTTTTTGGGTTGCTCCTACGCCTAAAATCTATTCGGATCGTTTAAGTCAGGCATAGAGGACTTTAACAATTCCTCTAAGTCCAGTTCGACACAGACCTATGAATCTGTTAGGTTTTTAACGTGGCGGCAGACATTGAGCCAGAACCCATTGGCGTCGCGCCTCGGTAAGGAGTTCTTCAAAGCCTTGCCCAGGACCCCAGGGATCTACCGAATGATTGGGGACCAAGGCTTGACCCTCTACATCGGCAAAGCCAAGGATTTAAAAGCTCGTCTCATGTCCTATCCCCGGGCGCGGCCGGACCAGGTCTCCCGCAAAGTGATTCGGATGCTTCACATGATCCGCGAAATCCAGTGGGAGGAGTGTGAAAGCGAGAACCAGCTCCTGAGGGATCTGAAGCCCCCGTTCAATGTCGTCAATACGAAGCCAGAGACCTACTATTTCATCGCGATCCGCTCTCTAACCGATCAGGTCCGCTTTCGCCTCACACTGAACTCGAAACGCCAAGGAGACATCCTTTTTGGAGCCTATAAGGGACGAAACTCGGTTGAATGGGGATACTCGGCACTCCTCCGATTGATCTGGGCCAAGCAGTTCGAGCTCGAACACTTCGAGTTTCCTGCCAAGCTCACCCAGTACCGCCCACCGGGGCTCTACTCGATCCGGTTCCCGATGGAATGGTCCCTTGCGCTCAAGCAGTACTTCCACGGGACGGGAGATTCCCTGATCGCCCAGCTGACTGAACAGCTCCTCGAGCGCGAAAACATCCCGAAGTTCGCCTATGGGATGATCCAGGACGATCTGGAAACAGTCCGGGAATTCTACGAACGTTGCACTCGCCGAAACCGCGGGCTCCGCATCC
>JAYVNB010000010.1:0-22450 GCA_043759365.1 Bacteriovoracaceae bacterium
GCGGGTGCCGTCCATCGTTATCGCGGCGATGCCTGGATCCTGTTGTTCATCCTGCATTGTCTCGCGACGATCGGGCTGATCGCCCAGGTTTTCCACACGGGTGGCGAGGTCTATGAAGCGCTTTTGCTTTGGTCGATCATCACTCTGCCGATCGTACTCCTGGCTCGGCACCGCTTGGTTGCGTTCCTCTGGTCTGGATTTTTTCTGACTGCGCTCGAGCTCTGGCTTGCACGGTCGCAGTTCTTGCTGGTTGAGGAGAATCATTCTTACGAAGGCGCCTGGATTGGGGCGCTTTTCATCATGCCCACCTTGATCGCCCTGCTGGCGGCCGGTTTCAATTCCGGGCACCGCAACTCAAGCCTGGTGCAGGCGTTTCGTTCATGGCTCGTGCTGGCGGCAGTTCCCGCCGTCGGCATCATGGATCTTCTGATTGCGGGCCATGAGCATTCGGATCGGAGTCTGAAGCGGGCGATGATCGCGACCACCCTTCTTGGCGGTTTCGCCGCATGGCGGTTTTTCGCTGATCGCGAGCTTTCCCGTCTCAGTCGGATCGGCGTAGCATCGCTTCTGATCCTCTACGTCGGTGATGGGTGGCTGGCTTTCTTGGTACCGAACTCGGAGTTCCTGGGTGCATTGATGACGTTGCTCCTCTTGGTCCTTTCGGCGCTCCATTTCGGGCTTTTGGGAAATCGGCGGATTTTCCATACATTGACCTTACTCGTGGGCTTGCGATTCTTCATTCTCTACCAGCAGGCAGTGGGAGGCCTGGCCGCCACGGGTGTGGGAATGATCGTTTCAGGAGGCTTGATGATTGGCCTGGTTTGGGCATGGAACAAGAGCAGGCCGCGACTTCAAGAGCTGCTGGAGGAGCTGGTGAAATGGAATCGTCAAGAAGGACTTTAATTGCTTTAGCGATCCCCATACTGATGCTAGCTGCGCTCGCCGCAGAGAAGTCCCATCGTGTCCACTCAGGGGAGCGTTTCGTATTTCCTATTTCCGGATATGATCCTCGTGATTTGCTTTCGGGTAGCTACCTCCAGTTCACGGTGGACTACGGAGCCGAGCATATTTGCGAGAGCTCCGATCGTCCGACTTCAGATTCCGCGCCTGCTTCGATTTGCCTTTCTCCTGCCCGCGAGTTCCGGTGGCAAACTTTGGGTGTGAATGAATTGATGGCCGGAGGGAGTTGTAGGCGGTGGATTGCCGGAGTTTGCCGGAATGGCCGTTTTAAAGCCGGTGTAGAGAGGTTCTATGTCCCTCAAGAAAAAGCGCATGCTTTAGAAGTGCGCATCCAGAGCAAGAATGTCCAAATCGTGCTGGCGATCGGGAACTCGGGCGAAGCGAGCATCGTGGATATTCTGATCGAAGGCCAGAGCTGGAAGAACTGATCGATCGCGCGCACTAAAGTTGCACTTCCGTTTCTGAATAAGTAGCCTTGAGTGTCAAACTTTCTGCAACGTGTCTCGCGGATCAGTATGGCCCCCGTAGGTTGCGGAAACGACACGAAAGCCCCTGATCTCGCGGGTCAGGCTGCCAACGGCCAGAACGACGAATTCATCGGCGGGGCCTTCGAACCCATGCACGTTTGACTCGTGGGTTGATCAGCTCATGAATTGGATGAGGCACTCAGTCAAAGAGACGTTGCAAACGCAACAAACTTGCACTCATTCGCAAACGGGACTACACCTTTATTCTCCATGCGTCGCTCTGGAGCGAGATTTCAGGCTTTCCGTTTCTCGAGTGGACTCAGGATCGCCTGTTTTCTGCTCCTGTCGCTGGCTTGGCAGTCCGCGATCGAGCCTGCTCACCACACGTTGCACACGCTTGAGCATCTGCAAGACGCTCGTTCCCACTCGGCTACTTTGACAGATGCCGGATGCGCCATCTGCGACTCTGCGTCGATGCCCGCACGTGCGCAACCTGCGGTCATCGAAGTTTCAGCTTCGCAGGACTTTGAGCGGCTCCCTCAGGAGGTCGGCTTCGATCAGGCCCGCTATGCGGTCCGACTTCCATTTGCTGCGCGTGATCCCCCGGGGAGTCTCCGGTTTTTCATGTGAGTTTCGTACTGTGATTTTCACTTCGTCCGCTCTCGGGTAGCCGCATCGCGCACCGGAGATGCCTCGTTTCATTTTTTCAAGGAGAGCTATGTCTCGTTCATTGAGTTCGAAAGTAGCCGTTTTGCTCTGCTGTGGAGTCGGCGGATCCATGCTCAACTCTCATTTCGCATTCGCTGAGGGGGGATCGGGTTCAGGCGACGCGACCGGTGCGCAGCCGAGTGGGGGCGGCGCTGCATCCGGAAAAGCATTCAATCCCGATGTGAGCGTGAATTTCTTGGGATACGCGCGCAAGGGATCGGTCAACACCGGCGACTTGATCGGAAGGACCTCAGACGTTCACAATGGCTTCACTTTCCAGGAAGCGGAGATGCAGTTTTTTTCTGACGTCGACCCCTACCTCAAAGCCAACGCACTCTTTTCATTGTCTCCGTCCAACTCGAGTTTTGGTTTGGATCCCGAAGAGGTCTTCTTCGAGACGACGTTCATCCCGATGCTCACTGTCCGGGGCGGCAAGTTTAAGGCCGCACTCGGAAAACACAACACGCTTCACACGCATGCCTTCCCTTTCATCGATTCGCCCTTGATCAATCAAGACCTGCTGGGTCGGGAAGGCCTGAATGAGACGGGCTTGTCGGTTTCAGCGCTGGTACCGACTCCTTGGTTCACCGAAGTGACTGCTCAGGTCTTCAACAATGGCAACGCTGTCCTTTACGGAAGCACGAACTCCGGGGATGTCAGTGGTGTCGTCCAGCTCAAGAACTTGTGGGACCTTTCGGACGACTGGACAACCGAGCTGAACGTCTACGGCACCCAAGGCAAAAATCCGCTTTCTCTCACTTCGCGAGCCGGTGGTGCAGACCTGATCTTCAAGTGGCGTCCATCCGAAGGTGGAAAATACCATGCATTGATATTCGTTAGCGAGTACTTGGCTGGACTCAATCCGTCGAACGGATTCAACGTTGGTCCAAGCACTGGCCAAAGCAACGGCGAAAGGCTGGGCGGGATCGCAAGTTGGCTTCAGTACCAATTTGGAGAACGCTGGTGGATTCAGGGGCGCGTCGAGTTCGAAGGATTGAATCGGTCTGTGACTTTGCCGGTACGTCGAAAGCAGAGCGCGCTTCTAGGCTTCTATCCTTCCGAATTCTCGGAATTTCGACTTCAATACGATCACCTTCTTGCGGATCGCCAGCCCACGGAGCATGCAGTGACTTTGCAGTGGAATATCACCATCGGTGCGCATCCCGCCCACTCCTACTAGGTTCAGAAAGAAAAAACACACATGAAAATCATCATGAAGAGAATATTGATCGAATCGCTTCCTGCGCTCACCCTGGCCTTGGCTGCGTCCCTCTGTCCTATCGCTGCCTCGGCGAAGCTGAACGTAGTGACGACACTTCCTAGTCTGAGCGCTGTGGTGACTGAGGTCGGCGGCAGCGACGTGGACGCCACCGCCATCGCGAAGGGAACTCAAGATCCCCATTTCATCGAAGCCAAACCTTCCTACATGACCAAAATCGCCAAGGCTGATTTAGTCGTAGTGGTTGGATTGGAGTTGGAGATTGGCTACATCCCGCCACTGCTTCAAGGTGCGAGAAACCCAAAAGTCATGCCAGGAAGCCGCGGGTATCTCGAAGTGGGCTCCCTGATTCACCCCCTTGAGCTTCCGACAGGAAAAATCACGCGTGCGGATGGCGATGTCCATCCGGATGGCAATCCTCACGTCATGCTTGATCCCGTGCGGGTGGGGGAGATCGCAATCAAGATCGCCGAGCGCATGGGGCAACTGGACGCTTCGCACGCGGGCGTATTCATGGATCGGGCGAAGTCGCTTCAGCTGCGTCTCAATGGCAAGACGAAGGAATGGCAAGCGCGAGTCACAGCCTCCGGGGTCAGGAAGGCTGTCAGTTATCATAAGACGCTGACCTACTTCTTCGATCGTTTCAAGATCGAGAACCCTGCGATTCTTGAGCCGAAGCCTGGGGTTCCACCCACCGCTCCGCATATCCTCGAAGTCATTCAAACGATCAAGGAGCAGAAGATCCCCCTCATCTTGGTCGAAAACTATTTCGATTCCACCGTCACCAACCGCATTAAAGAAGCGATCCCTTCGATCCGCGTCGTATCGGTGCCGGTCGAAGTCAACGGTTCACCGGGCGTCGACTCGATCGATTCACTTTTCGAAAAACTCGTTTCTGCCGTTGAAGGGAAATGAAATATGAATGCCAGCTGGAACGAAGCCGTCGTGTTCCTCGCCGCACCGTTCGTAATGTGCCTCGTTCTGGCTGGAATTCACTGCTATTTAGGCCTCCATGTCCTCGCCCGGGGAGTCATCTTCGTCGATCTGAGTTTAGCCCAAGTGGCTGCTTTCGGAGCGACGATTGCGATCTACTTCGGTCATGACCCCCATTCCCTCATGACGTATTTCATCTCTCTGGGGAGCACTTTCGCAGCGGCTGCCCTTTTCGCCTTGGCTAGGCGCCATGAAAAGGTATTTTCGCAGGAAGCGATCATCGGGATCACCTACGCTTTGGCCTCGGCTTCGGTGGTGCTGGTATCGGACCGAATCGCGCACGGAGCCGAACACATCAAGGACCTGCTTGTAGGCCAAGTGCTTTGGGTGAGCTGGCACGATGTTCTCAAGACATCGATCATTTATGGCGTGGTCAGCCTCATCCACTACTTCTTCCGAGAAAAGCTGCTTCGCGCGTCGTTTGCGTCTTCGCAGGGAGATGCTCAGCATCCATCGGGAGCTTGGGACTTCTTGTTCTATGCTCTCTTCGGAGTCGTCATCACTTCTTCGGTAAGCTTAGCGGGGATTCTCCAGGTCTTTTCCTACTTGATCGTTCCGTCCGTCGTCAGCACCCTTTTCTTCCAATCGATTCGAGCACGACTCCTATTCGGGTGGGCGCTCGGCTTTGTGTTGAGCCTTTTGGGGCTGGTGCTGAGTTTTCGTTGGGACCTCCCGGCTGGGGCATTCGTCGTCGTCCTATTCGCCGGAGTTCCCGTCATTTTGCTTCTGCTGTCGCCTTGGATTGCCCTGAGACGAGGTTAGCTGTTTCTAGTTTCCTTGCTTCCAATCCCCAGTCCCTGGGGTTTTTGGCAGAGAGCCTCCGTTTTTTCCGGCATTCTTCGTGTCTTTGTAGAATCGAAGAGCGCTCAGCGTATGAGTCGTCGACTTCAAAGTACCCTGATGTGTTTCCTGGTCTGCATAGGTTTAGTGAATCGAGCGGCGTTAGCGTGTCCACTTTGTGCCCGGGGCGACCCTGGCCTGGAGGACCTGCTACTCACTGACGAGGAGCAGTCAAAATTGTCCGCTCAACCGAGAGAGGTGCGTATCCTCCTGAAAAAGGAGAAGCGGGGGAAGTGTACTTTCAAAGAAATTGCCGCGCGAATGAAGAGCCTCCCAGGGGTGAAGAGTTTTGAAGTCAATCCTTCACCTCCTTCGATTCTGGTGACTTACTTTCCTGAGGAAGTCTCTCTCAACGCGATCCACGTTCGTGCGGGGCTCGAAGGATGTCGAGTTTCGTCGCCGGCACGGCCGTGATCATTGGATTGCCGTCGTGATAGCCTCAAGTTCCTAGCGTGCGCCGTGGCAACGCAGAATCCTGAGTACACGGAAATCACTCATTCAGAGGCTTCGGTGGTGCAGTGGCCAATATTGAGCGCTCTCAGGAGGAGTCCAAGTGCGCCAGTCAACGCCAGTCCGATGATGGCTGGTTTTCGATGCCGGATGAAACCCTTGCGAAATGCCATCGCGCCAATGGCGATCGCAGTGAGAGCCAGTATCGGGTGAAAAATATCATCATCTAGAACGCTAGCCCCCCAGGTCTGTACCAGCAGCAGGATAGAGGGAGTGGCGATACAGTGAACTGCGCAAAGCGTGGAGGCTGTGATTCCCGCTATATCCCATAAAGTAGCTGTTTATCGGGTGTTGACTGAGTCGCTGAGCATGGGCGATATCCACGACAATCACAACTAAGTTGCAATTACAAAGCGGTTGAGACGGCCACCTTGCGCTGCAGGGGGGGAAGCGAGGGAGATCATCAGTGGCGGAGCGGTGAGAAAATACGAAAAGGGCCGAGAGCAGCGATCAGCCACTCTCAGCCCTTCATGTGACTCAAATTTCAGATCAGGATCAGTTCGTTGGCGAACCGGGCCAGTCGTCCGAGGCAGTGACGCCCGTACGGTCGATGAGCTTGATTTTCTGGAAGGTGATCGCGATACTTTGCGCGTTCCGGGCGACGTTCGTGCCGGGTACAGCTAACGTTTTTTTCTGGACATCAGCGATCTGGGCGTTGGTCAGCCGAATTGTCGAGCCGAGAACCTTAACACCACTCGCATCCGTATCGTAGAATTCGAAGGTGACGACGGGGAGTGTTTCGCCTGTGAAGATCGCCTGTAGGAACTGGGGCGAGGACGCACCCCACTCCTTGGTGACGGTGACTGGAAAATGCTGGCGCTTGCCCGTGGCCTATCCAGTGGCGGGGTCGCGAGGCGATTTGACTTCGTAAGCGAAATCCAAAATGGGGATAGCATCGCGATGCTGAGCTGAAGTGGATTCACCTTTAAACCGGCCTTGGCGAACGCCAACGACGTTGCAGTAGGTTTGAGAGGCGGCTTGCGCTTGGATGGCCGTCGCGAGGGCAAAAACAACGACCATCAAAGACAGCTTCATTCAAATTCTCCTTGGAACGGGAGTTCTGTTATCCGAGTGGTCCCTGAGAAGCAGGGGAAGAACCATTCGGCGAAAAAAAGCGGTGCAGGAGCCAGGTATGGATATTTTAAAGTGAGGAAATGGATCGGCGGATCGATTGCTGGTGTTTCAACGCGTAAAACACTGTTTCTAAATTTGAATTTCCGCCTCTTCGGTTCAGCGCTACGAGTGGCGGAATGAACCTCGGAGCCCTCCAGCTGAAGCAGGAATTCAATCGCCGCCAGGAAAGGAACCCCGAGTTTTCCCTGCGCGCGTTCGCCCGCTGGCTGAAGGTCAGTCCTGGACAGCTTTCTCAGATTTTATCAGGCAAGCGGCCGCTTTCGCCCAAAATGGCGCTCGCGCTGTCAAATCGGCTCGGGCACTCCCCGCGGGAAAAACTCGATTTCCTCTCGAATGCCTCGGCGACCCTCTCCGCCGAACAGTCGAGGAAGAGGCAATCCGAAAGGTTTCTTGACCTCGAAGACGACCGGTTTCGGGCGATCGCCGACTGGCATCACCTAGCCATCCTGAGTCTGACTCGAGTCAAGGGAGCGAAGTCGGAACCACGCTGGATCGCCCGCCGTTTGGGCATGAGTTCATCGGAGGCCAACGAGTCTTTGTCGAGACTGGTGAGGCTCGGTCTCCTTTCGCTCAAACCTAAGTTCGAGCAGCTCTCCGATCCGATCCGCATTGCGCCGCGTGCGGGTTCCCAGGCGGTCAGGCCCTACCACCACCAGAATCTGTCCCTCGCGATCGAGAAGCTCGAGGCGGTCCCGAAGGAACTTCGCGACTTCCAATCGATCACCCTCGCCATCAATCCCAAACGCATCGAGCGCTTGCGCGGGAGAATCGACGAGTTCCTGACCGAGGCTTCCGACATCCTCGACGACGGGGATCTCCAGGAAGTTTACACCCTCGCTTTCCAGTTGTTTCCAGTGAGTCGCAGCCCAAAAAAATCGGCGTTCTTATGAAGCCTCGCTCGGTCCTGAGTCCTTTCGCGATGTTCGTCCACCTTGGGATATCGGGCTGCGCCACAGTCCACCCTGGAAACGTGGGCACGGCTGTGACCGGCAAACGCAACTTACCCCTGAAGGTGAGCGCGGAGGTGGCCGAGGAGCAGGGCGGCGAAAGTTTCGCGGTCATTTACTTGACCTTCGAGAACCTGGGTGATCGATGGGTGCGCATCGATGAGACGGAAATCGAGATCGGCGCTTCGATCGCGGACCGGGTGAGTGTGGTGGTCGGCAAGGATCTCACCGACTGGGCCTGCGCGGTCGAGGAGCGTGCCAAACTCCGCGCCCAAAATGAAGCGGTCGCATCGGCTCTTACCCATGACAGCGCCTCCAAGGAAGGGCAGGTCGTGCATGCGGTCGGTGGGCTGGCAGTGGCCGGAGCCCTGACCTACGCCGTCGGGGACGCAATCAGCAGCGTTAAATCGGCAGCTGAGAGTCCGCGGAAGGCTCCTGAAAACCATGTCTGTCAGCCTTCCGCGGTCCCCGGGAGGCGCTTCATCCGCAAGTGGGTCCTTCTCAACAAGCCATCGAACGAGAGGATCACCCACCTGGTGTTCAGCATCCGCACCATTGAAGGCGAGAAGGAGCAGTATGCGGTCGATGTATGAAGCAGGCTTGTTTTCCATCGCGCTATCCACTCTTGTGTTTTCGATCCTAGACGGATCGCCGGACGCCGTTGCCGGCAACGGCGTCCGGGTCGGCAACGGGGGAGATGTCTTAGTTTGTCCGGAGTCGGTTCGACTTCTCGATTTTTATGAGGCGGGTTTCGTTCCGGACTCGAGCACCGCCGGAGATGCCTGGGAGGTCGCGACCCGGAAGGTCCAGGAGCTCGTCCAGGTGCACCCGGATCTGAGCCGCCAGTTCGCGGTCCGACTCAAGGAAATGAAGTCCGAACTCGAGTTCAGCAAAGCTGTCTCGCTGATCGACGTCCCGGATTCGCGGCATGCTTTCGAACCCGCAGATCCGAGGTGTTCCATTGGGACAAGCTTGATCGAACATCGCAAGCCGGTCTCTTGCTCCACGAGGTGATCTACGAGCGCTTGTCAAAACTGGGGGATACCGACTCAAGAACGGCTAGGGCCTACAATGCCAAGCCTTTCAAAGGTGACTTCACTCGGATGAGGCTCTCCGAATATTGGCTGTACATCCAGTCCCTGCGCTTGCCGCTTTACCCGAACGGTTGAGCCTACTCTTCGGGGACCCTTGCGTTCAAGGGCGCGGAGATCCCTGTTTCGAGCGCCTTCTTGAAGGCTGATTCCGAAATGACGGAGTCACCGAGTTCGGCGCGCATCGCCCTCAAGTGCGCTCGTTCCGGTTCTGAGATCACGTTGTCCTTTCGTGCAGCAACGATCGCAGTCGCGAGGGCCAGCAACTTCTTGCCCGAGGGGCACTTGCGCGTGAGTTCGATCAAGTCCCCCATGGCCTGGAGTTTTGCGCTCGCTCCGGGTTGACGTGCCATTTCCAAGATTTTCTCCAGTGAAAGGGCAGCGGGGACCCAGAGGTAGTCGGGCCGCTCGCTTTCAGGGCTAACCCAAAAGGAGTCGGTCGGGGCACCTGCTTTCTCCAGCTCCACGTAACGGACAGTCATTTGCCCATGATGTTTCTTCAAATCCTCGCCGAAGAAGTCGTCTTCGCTCCCGTAGGTGAGGGTAGTGGTCGAGGCACGAGCCTTGACTCCCGCCTGAAGCCGGATCCTCCCATTCGCCGCGAATTGCTTGAGTTTGGGCAACAGCGAATTGAATTGAATCATTTGAACCGCGCCCCGATCGCGGTCCTGCGGCGTGAACGTGGGCGAGTCCAGCGCATTGGCGGAGAGAAACAACTCTTTGCGGATCTGGAGGAGGCTCTCGAGCAATTGTTTGGCCTCCGAGTCGTCCGGGAGGGACAGCTCCAGCAGGTTCACTGGTATTTTTGCCGGATAATCGCTGAGGGCTTCCTTCGCGGTAAGGTCCTTGAATGCGGTACTCGCCTTGTAGATGGGTTGGTTCCAGGCCTGTCGGGAGGGATCCCGGTCCATCGCAATCCCTTGTCCTGCACGGAGGTGCTTGTAGATTTGCTCGTGGAACACCGACGGTGCCAAGTCGTCAATCCCGAGCAGGGTCTGGATCTGGTCTCTCGGTTTGGGATCGACCAAGAGGATCGAAGTCTTCAAACCATAAGTTTCAGAGGCCTGGATGAGCTCATCGGCATAAAGTCCGGTGACCAGTTCCTCGACTTCG
Source organism: Bacteriovoracaceae bacterium (assembly GCA_043759365.1). GTDB lineage: Bacteria > Bdellovibrionota > UBA1018 > UBA1018 > UBA1018 > JAYVNB01. Next base: position 9,983 of record JAYVNB010000010.1, read on the forward strand.
CCAGGTGCGATGAAAGTGCTGCCGCAGAGGAGCGGTCCGACATCTTCAAGGAGGCGATCCACATTGCCGTTGAGGGAAGCCGCTGTCCATTGGTGGCAAACTCCCCGCCAGGGTTCCAGATTGGTTTGCGGCTTGAGATCAGCGATTTGTTGAGTGATGAGATCCGTCTTGCCGAGCACCGTGGAGCGCAGGCGCTCCAAGCGATCGAAGGTGGAGGCTTCCGAGGTCATTTGACGGATGACTTCGGGTCTCAAGATCTCCCGTAAGGTCATCGTGACCCTCTCGTCGCCATAGAGCGGCTCATTGCCATCCGGTTTGACCTTGAGATTCAGGGGTCCGAATACTTTGGGCAAGTAGGTCGAGGAGTAAGGTGTGAACGGCAATTGTGCGTTTTCGGTTCCCGAAGCCGCATAGGCGAATAGGGGCACCCATGTAGCGACGCAAGCGAAAAGAATCCCCGATCTCATCGGGAATCCCTGGAGTTGAACTCGCGGAGCTTCGCGAGCCAAGGATCGTGAGACATGCAGACCTCATTGGCGTAGGAGGGATAGCCTTTTTCGCAAGTCCCCGTCTGCACTCTTTGCCAAGCGAATCTCCCGTAGGGATAGGGGATCTTGGCCTGGGTTTCATAGGCCGCGAGTTCCTTCAAAGAGGGAAGCATTCGGGCATCCCCGATCATCGCGGTGAGCATGATTACCGGATAGCGGTACGTTTCACCGCGCGCCATTCCGCGAAGGGTCGTGCTGAGGGCTTTCCAGCCTTGAGGACCGCTCGAGTCGAGGAGGGCGGTTCGCGCCATTCGGCACAGGGATCGGGTAGCATCGCAAGGCGATCCCACCCGATCGTCGAGCGACCCTTTTCCGCTCCAGCAGCCCACGCCGCCGATGCTGGTTTTCAACAATTTTTCGAACCCGTCCCCATTGGCGCGCGCGCCCGGCGCACCCAAAGCGGCCAGTGTCCACAACCCCGAAATTAAACACAGCCAAGTCGATGCCTTCAATTGATTCCTTGCCGGGTACGACGCGCGAACGACTCCCTGCGCGACCATCCCACTGAGGTCCAATTATCCAAGCGAGGCCGCCTGGCGTCAATGCGGTCATTTCTTGACGGAGGCCTAGGGTGGGCATCGAAACTGGGGCTGCATCCTATTCCAAACTCTAGTGAAGGTCGAAGCCCTCTCAAGTAGTTAGTCGTCATGCAGATTCCTGGCCCCTCCGGCGCAGACCCGTTCATTGGCTTCAAGGAAACCCAGAACAAAGGATGGGTCTTTTTTCGCCGATGGAAGCGGTGACTACGGCACCTGCGGCCGAGCTGGTCAAGTTCGCGAGCGTCAGTACTGGCCTTCATCGAGGGCGACGTGGAAACGCTCCCCTATGCAAACGCCTCATTTGACGTTGTCTTGAGCCAGTTCGGGCACATGTTCGCTCTGCGGGCCGAAGTCGCGATCGCCGAGATGTTCCGCGTGCTGAAGCCCGGTGGAAGGATCGCGTTCTCGACATGGCTTCCGAAAATTTTGCGGACAATCTGATCCGTCAGAACTTCCTGATGACCCGTGCATTGAAGCGGAAGTAGTCGGGGGAGGCCAGCCCTTCGTTTGAGTCTCTCAACTAAAAAAAGGCCCCGCTCCCTGCAAGGGAGCGAGGCCTTTCTGATTTCTACTTCAAAACTTCAGAGTTTGAAGACGAGCGAAGCAGTAGTGAACGTGTCGTTTTGCACACGGAAGAAAACGGGGAGATGACGATGCTCAACCGTGTAGGCAACTTTCAGCGCGAAATGCTTCGACAAGGCTGTCGTGAGTGCCGCTACGTTGTTCATGCGCCAGTCTTCGGTTTTATTGAGCGGAGCGATGTAAGCGAAGTCATCCGATAGGTCGGCGACGTCCGAGAGTTTGAATCGCATGCCTGCCCCCGCCGTCCCAGTGATGAAGGATCGGTTAGTGATGAGGGAGGGGTTGTAGGTTTCCCACATATAGCCGACACCGCCTTCAGCCCGGATGCTGATTTCCGGGGTGTTGATCGCATACAGACCGATCCCGGGGGTGACCAGGACCTGGCTGTTGATCCCTTTGAAGGGATTCTGCATGTAGGTTCCGAGCCCGAAGAAGTCGACGTTATTGGTGATGTTCAGACCGGTTCTCACCGAACCGTCGATACGGCGTGCACGTTGAATGTGATCCGTATTGTTTTGCATGTAGCCCGCCTTGACGCGCGTATTGAGGACTTCAGCTCTGTAGTCCATGAACGCCGAGGCGCCAAAGGTTTTGATGTCGGTGTTGCCCGTGCTGAGGTTCACGTTGGCTTCTGCGCCACCACTGAAAGGAGCGGTTTCCTTGGTGTCATTGATCGCCATTTCGTCTGCGGCGGAGGCGGGCAGGGTGGTGAGGAGCGAGGTCGCAAGCAGTGTAACCAGGCCAAGATTGAGTTTCTTCATAGGATGTCCTTTTTATTTTCATTCAGAATGAGGAGTGAGATCTCAAAGATCGGTTGCGCTTTCGATGACGACGTCCACACGGCGGTTGATTGCCCGGCCTTGGCTCGTCTTGTTGGACGTCAAAGGACGCTGGTAACCGAAACCTTTGGCTTCGATTTGATCCTGGGTCAGGGCTTTTTCAGCGACCAGGTATTTTTCAACGGTTTCAGCACGTTTTTGAGAGAGCTCGAGGTTTTTCTTTTCGCCACCCACGGAGTCGGTGTGGCCTTCGACGACGACTTTGGACACGGGAACCGCTGCGATCATATCCTTGACCTTCTGAAGAGTGCCGATCGAGGAATCGGTTAACTCCGTTCGAGCCGACTTGAACTTCATAGTCTTCAGGCGCAGGATGATTTTGTTCCCATCACGAAGGACTTCGGCTTCATCCGAGGAGAACTCACCTTTGACTTTATCGATCTGGCTGTTCATCGCTGCTTTGTCAGCGTAACGGTCGTTCTGTCCCTGCAATGCGGCGACGGTGTTGCTCTGTTCCGTTTGAAGAGCAGTAGCACGCTCCTGAGCTTGGTGAGCTTGGTCTTCAGTTTGGGTCAGGGTCTTCTGGGTGGATTCAAGGTTTTGGCGAGATTCGGCGAGCTGCTGCTTCTGCTCATAGATTTGAACTGCGGCAAGTTCGTTGCTCCCCGTCGACTGGATCGTAGCCATGACTTGCTCGAGCTTGTTTGCGGCCTGGTTCGATTGAGCGACAGCGGCAGCGTAACCCGAAGGGTTTCGGCGATTGGCTTCGACTGACCTCAAAGCGGAGTCGTACTGAACATGGGCGGCTTCGAATGTCTTCGGAGCCTTTTTACGGGCACCTTGTTTGTCGGTCCGATTCAAGATGTCGCGGCAGTTGCCAAGGGTGGTGAGCTTGACTGCCTTCAATTCCACGTCGGAGTATTTGGACTCGAGCTTGGAGATCTCTTTTCCTTCAGGGTGGAAATCAGACTTCTCGATTTCGCGGCCGAAGTAGCGGAAATCCTTGTCGGCAGAAGCGAGTTCCTCGCTAGCGACTCGAGCAGCCTGAGCGGTGATCGCCGCTTGACGAGCGCTCAGCACTGGGGAGAGTTGCTCCGAATACTTACGGGAGTTCTCTTCGACAGCTCGAAGGTTCGAAGAGGAGTCGGCGAGATCGTTCAGGATCTTCTCTGCCGATTCTCCCTTTTCCAGTTTTCCCTTGGCGTTTGCCAAGGATTTCTCCGCCTGTGCGAAATGCTCAGGAGACATTTGATCAAACTGCTGGGCACGATCGGATTCCAATTGAGTGCGCACTTCGGTCACTTTTGAAGTCGGATCGGTACCTGCTGGAAAGGGGGAGGTCTTCGTTCCCGAGGCGCAGGAGGTGAGAGTCATTCCGACGGCCAAAGCGATAGCCAATTGACGGTAGTCCAAAGCGTAGAAGTTCATTTTCATATGCCGCTTGCTAATGCAGGACAGGTGCCGACCTCGACTGGGGCTTTTTTCACTACTTCGCGCCCACTTGAGCCGAATTGGAGACTCAATTGCTCGAAATATCGCGGGCACCGCGTTAAAACCGGGACTCGGTGACGTACTGCGTGAGTATTTTTAGGGAGGTAGCCAGTCCGGAATTGGGTTCAAAGGGAGGATTTGTCTGCCGGAACCATGGGCTGACAACCCAACTCAAATCAGTGCGTGTTTCTGATCATGACTGCCCCGAAGCTGTCGCCGGCTCCCGCCGCCCTAGCCGCTGAGCTTGTGAACAGCGCCAACGAGGAGTCAATCGCGACGTGGCAATCCGTACTCGCCGAAGTGCCCCCAGTCGTTCCATTGGTTGTACTTACGGGCAGTAGAGGCAAGGTCAAATTTGCCAATCGCTTGATTTAGCACTGATCCAATTCCCCGCCGCCGATCGGGAAGTTGTTGGACGGCGAAGTGAAAGTCATTCGGCTCGGGTCGGTGGAGAAATCGGAGTGATACCTCATTCCGACACCGCCGGCGACCTATCCGGGGAAGTTCGATGCCGATGACATGAATCCTACCCTATGCCTATCGGATCCAAAGCGAATCGCGAACGAGTAACCCGTGCCCTGGGTGGTCGCATTCACCCTGCTGATCAGGACTGGCGCCAGGGTCAAAGCGAGCGGGTTTTTCAGGAAAATTTCGAACTGATCGGTCACACTCATTGCGTTGTTCGGAAAGTTCGTCGCGCTGACGTACAGGGCCAGCTTCGTACCGTCGGGCGAGAAAAATGGGTCGTCGCCGTAAGGTCCGGTCTCTGGCGTGACCCCGTTCGTACTGCTCACAAGTCCGGGAGCAACGTTCCGATTGTGCAAGGATTTGACGTAACCCTAGTCTTGAGACTGAGCATCGGGAAATGAGTTGGCTCCGCAGGTGAAGGAGACCAGGGTCGCTTCAGGGCTGAGGTTAAGAGTGATCGCTGTTTCCACAATCGTTCCCCGCCGGCGTTGTCCCGTCCCAAGTGGACAGCAACAAGGGAGTCGAAGTGTGGGAGTCGAGCCGTTTTCCGAAAATCTGTTTATGGGTGCTCGCTCCAGGGAAGTTGGTAGCCGCGCAGATGAAGACCACCTACGGAGAGGTCTCCATAGAGGTCTGCGTGGATCCGTTGGAGCCCGCGAAGTTCGATGCTCGGCTTGTGAAATTCAATCGATTCATGGGCATCAACGCGCCCTTTTAATCCGGAGGTTGGGGTGGGAAATGATCTCCGGTGCACAAGACGCCAAGGATAACCCAAAGCAGAGTCCGGCGACCCTTTGGAAACCATACTGAATTCCAGAGGCCAACGTCCTAACTTGAGGAAACACGCATAAGCTTAACCAGTTTATCCTGTCCGGATTCAAATGCAGATGTGTCCGACCCGCCTACGTCAGCACGTACGACATGTGGACTGCCCGCGCTTTACTCGATAGCGCCGATCGAGAACACCGTGTTGAAGTCCACGATCGGGAGAATCGGTACCGTTTCGAAAACCGGGTCGAACTCGAAGGCAAACTTGCCCGGAAGCCAGGAGATGATCTCGGCGATCATGCTTCCTTTGAACGGTTTGTCGTACCGCCCGCCGATGTACGGTGCGTTCAGGAGGAGCCTTTCGAAGAAGATTTCCTTGTATGCGAATCCAGGAACACCGCAGGCTCCGGTGAGAGCCGGGATCTTGTCCTCGTCAGCGAAAACCGCAGTCTTATAGTCGTTCCAGCCGGCGTCGTTGACCGCAGTTCGGTGGCGGTTGCCGAAGCGACTGTCGCTCAGGCGCAGTCTCAAGCTATCCACATCCTGTTGATCGCAAGGGGTCGCGCTGTTCGATCGGCCGGGCCCGTCCTCGTAGCCGTCGTGCCGACCCATGCCCATGAAGATTCCCCTCGAACTGGCCAGTTGCAGGTTGTGGGTAGTCACTGAGGGAGTTAGTCCGCGGATTGGCAAGGCGCCTGTGACGAAAATCGAAGCGGTTGAGTAGATTCGACAGCCCAAGTCGCCGGATTGCACGCTCGTCTTGTTCAGCCAAACGGGAGCGTCGATCACCACGTCACCCGCGCATACAATGGGCTCGGAAGAGTCGGCGACGTAGTAGAGCGAAGTTCCGGTTCCTATGGCGCGTAGGCCAGTCAGTTCAGGCGCTTGATTGTTCTGTTTGACGTATTTCAAGACGGCATTGCCGGCAATCCAGGTGCTGCCACCCGCGCGGATTTGCTCAGCGGTCGGAGCTCCGATCATGATGTTCGAGGATTCATTGACCTGAAAGCGGGGTGCAGCCGCGGTTGCGCCGTTCGTAGCCTGGCGGACCAAGTAATCCTTCGCGCTGAAAACCACATTCGACCAACCCGCATCGGAAACCGATCCGATCGCTGAGGCTGGGATTCGCGCATCTTTGGGTACGGTAACGCTGCCATTGACGACTTGGGCTAGGCCCCAGTTCGCAGTGAGCCCGATCCCCTGCGTTGCTGGAGTCGGAGGAGGGTTCGCTCCATTGTTGATTCCGCGAGTGAAGTCATTGTAGCCGACCTCGCCGCCGCCCGCGCCCATTCCCCAGAACCAAGGGCTTCCATATCCGAAATCGGTGATGATGTTTGAATTCTTGACGTTCGGGTCGAGACCCGAAGTGTGGCACATCAAGCAACCCGAGGCCCGCACCGCCAAAGCCGGCCTCATGTGACGAAGGGGGTTTCCCACCGTGACATCGATCGATCCTTTTCCGGAAGCCTGCGCCGGATCGAGGACTTGGTAACCAAAAAGGTCTGTGCCGCGGAAGTTTTCGTTCGGAGTGTACTTCAGAAGGCAATGGGCGGCATCGACCACTTCGAGCCGACCATGTTGTGGGAGCTTTGCGGAGTCCACTCCGCATCGCAAGCGATCGGTGGCATCATCCACGTCTGAGACCTTGCTCGAGAGATCCATCTCCAGTGTCTCGAGGGCATTCATCTGAAACGTGCCCCGATCCGCGACGGGAGGGTCGTTGACAGGAGTCACCCGCACGAGACCGAGGTTTTCTGAAACACGTGGAGCGCCCAGAGTGAGTTCGCAGGAGTAGCGGAACCCGTCGTCGCCGTTGAAATCCTGCAATGGCATGTAACTGATGTCGCCGGTCACTGCGTTCGTGAGAGTAAGTTTGCCGTGAAGCGGCTGAGTCAGGATTTTGAACTTCAGGCCGATGCCTGCATTGTAGGTGGTGTGGGGGCATTCGAGGGCTGCGCGAAGCAAAGTGTCTTCGGGAGTAGTTAGCGGGGTGACCAACGCTTGGATCGGAAGTTCGGTGAAGCTTTGCTCGTTCCTGCAGCCCTGCGCGAAAAGCGCGGCTAAAGTAATGAGCATCAGTGAGCCAGTTGTCTGGCATCTCAGTTGAATCATTTTATTCCCCTCCCCGATAACAGTCGGGATCCCCAGTTCTCAGAATAGCTTGGGTTCATGAATTTGACTATATGAGTCAACTCGGACACAGAGCGAGGCTTTAAAAAATGGGTCCCTTTGAATGGCCAATCTAAAAATTTGTGAGGTTCACTCGACCGGCTGTCGATCTCCAGGCAATTGTTGTTCATAAAGCCCTAGGAGGAGACTTAAGGTTCGAATCCATCAACGCTGACTCCGCCTTTTTATATGAAATCGGATCATAGCTGTCCGGCTCCGGTCAGGGTCTGAGCGCCAGCTGAGAGCCGTCACAGTGGCGGGTCACGCGGGGTAAGCGGCCCAAGAGGCTCGGCAGTGGCTCCTTGAGCAGGAGTAGCAAGCATCGAGATCCTCCAGGATCGCCATCGTACCTCGAATTCAGTGCCTCGAATTCAGTGTGGGGAATCAGCTTGATGAGTTACGAAAAAACGGCAGGTTGGGCCTCGGATCTGAAACTCTCCTGGGAAGGGTTTGCTGGGTCGAAATCCTTCTATCAAAGGCTGTTTTCGGACTTTTTTAAGTTGACGCTATGCTTCAGTCCGGACAGCAGTGGGGCGAGTTCATATTCTAGACTGGCTGAGGGTGATTGCTATTGGAGTCGGCAAACCATTTGGGCAAATTACGAAGGATCGACGCCGACGTCCAAAGTCCGTTGACGTAGTGTCGCTCGAAAACATCGCGGCTGCTTCAGCCATGCCATGACTTTCGAGCGAACACACACAGGAGTCCTGTGAAGGTCGAAGCCTCAATCGGTGGCGTAGGGAAACGTTTGCAGCGCTTTGTCATGAGGGCCTGGATCAGTCAGTCACCTTTAAGCTCACGGACGAGATTGACCAGTTTTTCGTAGTCGCTTGATCGGACCTTGGGAAAGCTACTGGAACTACTGAGTGGAATCCAAATAAATCGACAAGTTCGTTTAGTCGTTGGTCCTTGCTATACCAAGCTTATGGTCGAATCTCGCCCTAAGCTCCTCTTGGTTGCGGATGATTGGGAAGCCCTGGATCGGTATGAGGATGCGTTCGAAAAAAGCTTTGCGGTGATCCCGGTTTTCTTCGGTTCTGACGCACTTCCTACCGCGCAAGGCGAAAATCCAGATGCAGTACTGATCGATCTGGTCCTCGAGGAGATGAGCGGCGAATACCTCGAAGATTTGTTTCGCAAAGAGCTGCGCTTTTCCGATCTACCGATCGCTCTGGTCGTCCCCACCGGCAGCACGCGTCAAGTTCAATCCGGTACCCGCATTTTTTCGCGTCCTTTCCGCTATGAAGTGATCCGTGATTTCCTCTTGGATAAAACGGATACTCGCGATGAAAAAGCGATCCGCATCATCCAGAATTACTCCCTGGGGTCGGTCGGTACCATGATTGCGATCCCAATTCCCGGAGCGGACATGGCGGCCACCTACGGGCTGTGGGCAAAGATGCTCATCGACATCGCCCGTATTTATGGCGAAGAAGCCGCTTTCGCAGATGCGAAATCCTTGGCAGCCGACTTGTTCACCGGGGTGATCCTCACGAGCGTGGCTTGGTTTTCTAGCGTCAAGGCCGCAACGACTGTTCTCAAATTCATTCCGGGAGCCGGTACCGTGACGGCTTACCTGGTCGACGCCACGATTGCCGGATTCAGCGCGAAAAAAATCACTACGGGTGTAGGCTTTGCGGCAGCTGCCTACTACAAAAGCGGAAAAACCCTGCAACCCAAGGATTTCGTGAAGGAGATCAAGGGCGTTTTGCGGAATCCCGCGAACGGCGCGCTCCTGCTGAGTGAAGTTCGAAAGCAGATCGCTAAAGTTAGGAAATGAAGCCGGCTCTCAAAGCATGAAAGTCACGGCTGCGTAGAATTTCGATAAGGAATTGTAGTAGATCTGGATACTGGCGCTTTTGACATCCTCTTGACGGTGACTAAACGGCTCCGTCGACGTCCAACCGCAGCAGGGACAGTTACCGATTGATGACGAATTCCACGCGTCGATTCAATAGACGTCCCTGAAAGTTCCCATTGTCCGCAATCGGATCCTCGGCACCTTTTCCGACTGCTGAAATCAGGGTCGCATCCAGATGGTTCTCTCGAAGCAAATAGTCGCGAATCGCACCCGCGCGGCGCTCACTGAGTTTTTGATTGTACTCGGCGCTTCCCATGGAATCCGTGTATCCGGTCACTACCAAGCTCTTGAAAGTTCCGCCTTTATGGAGAAGCTGAACGAATTCTTCAATGGCCAATTGATAATCTCCGGTCATCTGAGTGGAATCGAAATCAAAAGTGATCCCCCGGGTGGTCAGTACCTCACGCATGGGGGCTTCGACTTGCTGGAATGTCGGCTCGGATTTGGAAGTGAAGACCGGACCGAATGCGTAGTTGAGGCCCACGTAGATCCGGATATCGGGTGAGGAGACTCCGCGACGCAAGCCCGCACCCGCTCCGGCCTGGTAGGCCAAATTTGGGTTGATGTCATGTTTCATCCCGAAAAGAAGCTCAAGCGAAGAAGATGCACGGTTGGAATCAGACCCCCGATTCGAGGCCGGAAGGCTCGAGAAGATCTCCGAGATCAATTTTGTTTGTGTCCCTTCGAGCAGATAGCTTCCGGCAGTGGAAGCGATCCATTGATTGCCCAAGGGAGTGATGATGGATCCGGGGACGGGTGCACCACCCGGGTTCATCCAGCGATACCCAAGGTTGAGGCCCATATTGAAGTGGTGGATGCGGATACTGAATGCGGACTCAAGGCTGAGGTCGATTCCCGGGCTAATGCCTCGAAAAGGATTACTGGTAGTGGTGTTGAACCCGGCAGTCCCGATCAGCGCCACTCCTCCCGTATCGTCTCCATGGATCCGCCACTTGGTATTCGGACGAATTTCAGTCAGTCCTTTGGCGGCGAACTGCCCATGTACTCGATCCGTGTCGCTCACATGCTGGTCAAGAATGAAGGGAGTGCTGAGGCCAATTTCCCAACTCGGAAGGATTCCAACCGCGAAGTTGAGATCCATCCCGAGCAAGCCGTTTCCCGAGTTGCCGCTTTGCCCAGCGCTTTCGAGATAGGGGAGAGAGTTGACCGCGTAGTTGAAGAATACACCTAGATTGATGATTCCGGGCCTCAAAGTCTCCGAGGACTGGACGGTCAGGAAATCGATGCCGTCAGGCGCAGCGTTGAAATTTTGAGGGCCGTTGGCAACCACATTTGCCCAAGCCATACTGGCCCGAAGTCCCAAAGTCACTGCGAGGAAGAGGATCGGGCGAAGCTTCATCCCTCGTTTTTAGCCGGAGGGATGTAGCGTGGAAAGCCTTTCTTTGCAGCGGCTGGAGAAAGCCTTGTTGCCCTTGGACTCGGCGCAAATGCTGAAAAAGTCGGCCGAGTGCGTCCAAAGATTCGCGAGACCCAACTGCTCGGCGATGTTGCCCGACATGTAGAGCGCTTCCGTATACTCCGGGCTGTTGGCATCCGCGGACTTCATGTAGTCATTCAGGTACGCGGATGCCCGCATGTAAGAAACGAGCCCATTCAGTCCAGAAACCGGAACATGGCTCAGGCTTCTTGCGCTTGCGAGCTGGGTGCTTCCGGTGGACGGGTTGGGTTGCTTCAGGATGCGCCAGGCCTTGAACTGCGCTTTCCAGGAGCGAACTTCGTCCGCATACGCAATCGGAACCGAACCGGATGCAGCGACCCGGCTGACCATCTCAAGCGCCAGGCTTGGATCCCGTTTGATGTGGATCACGATCGAAATCAATTTTCTCAGGCCGAGGTTCCACTCTTGATCGTGCTTGCTGGCCCACCCCTTGTCGGTCAGCGCATATTCATAATGGACGATTGCACTGTCGAACTGCTGGTTCTTCGCGAAGTAGTTCGCCTGATCGATCTCCGAAAACCCTGAGACGTCACGCACTTCGACGGCTGCGGAGTTGTCGTTTGAAGGGCCACGATATCCGGCCTTTTGGACCGAAGAGCAGCTGCAAAGCGCGAGGATCGCAAGAATCGAGAATAGAGCGTTATTTTTTTTCATGATGTCGTTCACTTCTTTCAGATGCAGCGGTTGGTACCGGTGGTGAGGAGATAATTCTCGGGGCCGAGCGGCTTCCAACCTCGGTTCAGGAGATCTTGGTAGGTCTGCTTGGGCGTCGAAGGCAGGGTAGCTGAATCGAAGTATTCATCGTTTCCGGCGACTCCGCAGGATGGGTCGGCTTGGTCCGCGGGATTGGAAGGCAGTGGGCGCCAGAGCAGCATGAGTGCGATGTGATACCTTGGGCCCTGGAAGTAACTGATCTTGACGGGCAGCTTCGTGGTCGCGTCGAAATGGACCGGAGTCGCCCCGCAGCCCAGGCGGGAAGGAGTTAAGCCGTCATTGTTGATCAGGACGTCCGGAGATCCAGAAGTCGGATCGGTGGTCATCACCATTCCGTCGTCCGATATCGCGGCGAACTGATAGTCCCCTGGTGCATCGTGGGCAGAAAGCGTCAACGAGGTCTTCATGTGGATCGAGAACCACTCGATCAGCATCGCTCCGCTGTCGTCACGGATCGCCTCCCCCCCTTGGGTAGTGAACCCATTCGAAAAGGCGCGCGTGGGAACGTTGAGTTGGCTCAAAAAAAGATCGGCGTTCACCCGCTGACCGAAGTCCTGAAACTCCTGCACGTGATCGTAACGGGGCTGGCTTGAAGTGAGGTACCGGATCTCGCCCTTCAAGCCGAAAGTCGAAGCCGTGTTTCCGGGACTGAAGGGGTCGCAGATCGCTGGGCGCTCAAGGACCGACGACTTGCTGAATCCGACGGTCTCGTACCTTGCACAACCGGCGCTGAGAAAGGTGAGCGCTAGGAAGGCCGAGATGGTGAAGCTTCTAAGTTGTCTCATTCCAGGCTAGTAATGCAGTACTGGTGCCACCAAAAATTGCCTGATAAAACAACAATTTTCATCGATTCCATGGAAGATAATCCCGACATGGATCTCGCTGGACCTCCCCTCCCAGCTCTTACAACTGCTCAAACTTTGATGATTCGTGAACCTTTTCAATGAGAGCTACGCATCGACGGACAACTGAAATGATTTCCAGCCAAAAGTCCGGAAAATTTCAAGAAAGATGTCGCATCGTTTTTTCAAGCGGCCTGACTTCTTAACTCTTCGGTTTGGGTCTTCTTCTCCTTTCCCGGATTGAGCCG
>JAYVNB010000011.1:0-22426 GCA_043759365.1 Bacteriovoracaceae bacterium
GTGTCCCATGAGCTTTCCTCACGAATCTCTCCTTGCGTCGATCCTTTCGCAACCGACTGCCCCATTTCGCGAAGGCCGAGTGGTGAACGCGGTGCTCGAAGCCCTCCAGGCCGGCCAAGTGCCGCATTTTCTGGACCCAGTCGGCAACATCGTGGTCGGAGTGGCGTCACGCGTTGCATATTCCAAGCTCTTCGCCAAAAAGACTTCGGAGCCTGTACGGCTCTTCATCGCCCATATGGATCACCCTGGATTCCACGGCGTGCATTGGCGCTCGTCGACGGAGCTTGAGACGAAGTGGTACGGAGGCTCCCCCACCACGCACTGCAATGGGGCGCCCGTCTGGCTCGCTCGCACTGGCGGTCTCGCCTTCACTTCGGGAACGATGGAGGAGACGAGACTCATCCCTTCCGGCCGCGGAATCGAATCGTCACTCGTACGATTCGAGGGAACTCAAGATACTTCGATCGATCCTTCCACTCTTTACGGCGCTTTCAAGTTCCGGGCGCCCCACTGGACTGAGGGTGAATTGATCTACAGCCACGTCGCGGACGACCTGATCGGAGTCTTCGCGATTCTGAGTCTTGCGCTCGACCACTTCTCACGGCCCCGCGCGGGCGATCCGCTTTTCGTCGGACTTCTGACCCGGGCGGAAGAAGTCGGGTTCGTCGGCGCTATCGGCCATTTCGAGTTGGGCTGGATCCAGAAGCGGAAACGCGCCGCTTTCTGCGTGAGCCTCGAAACCTCCAAGACGCTTCCGGGCGCGGACATCGGAAAAGGACCCGTGGTGCGCTTGGGTGACCGAATGACGATGTTCAGCGCGGGTCACGTGAAGATTTTCAGCGAACTCGCGCAAAGCGTGCTGCCCGATCGCCATCAACGGCGGGTCATGGACGGGGGAAGCTGCGAAGGCACGGCGGCGACGGTTTACGGTCTTCCCACTGTGGGAATCTCGGTTCCCCTGGGCAACTACCACAATCAGTCGTTTCAAGGCGGACCTGACTCGCGCGGCGAGCTGGGCCCCGCACCGGAGTTCGTCCATCGAGAGGACATGCTCGGGATGATCGAACTTTGCCGGGCCCTGCTCAAGCCGAAACTTCCCTGGTCGAAACCATTTGCGGCGCAGACCAAAGCCTTCAAGAAGACTTACCGGAGCTATCGCAAGCTTTTGGTGTCTGGACCTTAGTTCGTGCAGCCTGCGAAAACGAGTCGATCCAGGATTGCAGTCACCGGCGCCTCGAGCTGGTACCGAGCTCAAGTGTCCCTCATGGATCACGAGTGAATGACTTCGGATCGCGTCGTCCCTCAAACTCCAACCCAAGCCGTACCTGCCGCAAACGGGTCCGCCCGTGCAATTGGCTGAGCCGGTGAACAACGCTTGGACTTGTTCCCGCGGCAGAAAAGCTTCTCCGTCGAGGGCCGTCATCCGCTCTTGGGCGGTGGAAATGGAGTTCCCCACCCCCCTCATGTTCGCGGGATAGAACGATCGGGGGCGATCTCCAGCCCCGTAGCGACGAGCCCCAAGGCTTGAACGAGTTCGGCACGGTAGAGTTCGGGATAGGGCGTTCGAGTCCCACCTTGCCTCGAGCCATCAGTCGCGATGCCACTAAGCCTTGAAGCGTTTTGGAAATGGAGCTCAGTAAAAAACGCGTGTCAGAATTCACGCCCGCCCCCCAAGCGGCCCGTCGGAGGACGTGGGAACCTTGCGCGATCAATACCGAAGCGTGGTTCCCCGCGAAACTTGCAGACAGTTTCTGACGAGAGATTGCGATCGCGCTTTGACAAGCATCTGCGTCGGCTCAAGCCGGCGAAGTCACCACGAAAGAAAAACTCGCGCAGTGACTGAAAACCAGCACGTCTTGATTTTTAGGTGACTAAATCAGTCAACATTTAACTTTCAAAACGACTCTCCCTTCGACCGCTCCCGATGCCAGGTGCCGCTTTTTGGACCCACCAGGTCATTTTCACCTGAAGGATTTTTGACGCTCGCCGCGAGAGTCGTCAAAAACCCACGAGTTTCCGGAGGCCGACGCGCGGCATAAAGATTGAAGTCTCCCTCCCTGAGAATGTGCTCCAGGCCGGAGCACTGAAAGGAAACGTCATGGAAGGCAAAGCTTGGAAATCGTTTTTTGTCGCCCTCACTGTGGTCTGGCTCAGCGCCTATGCCGCAGTTGCAGCCACCACTTCTGAAACTGCCCCTTGCTCGATTCAATTGAAGGAAGTGCTCTACTCGGCTCAGTTTGACTGGTCCGCACAGCTGAACCAGGGAGTTTCCACTCCGATGCAGATCCAGATCGGGACCCAGTCCCACCCGCAGGGGGACGCCTGGGCGGTCATCACCGGCCCAAGAGGCTGTCAGGCGATCTGCCGCATGAAGGAGTTCGTGAAAAACTCGGTCGAGAGCCCGATCGCCCTTTCGATGTCTTGCCAAGGAGAAGGCTTTGGAGTGCTGACCACTCCCGCCACCCTGCTTTGGACCTCCTATGACTTTCCGAAACCGACGCTTCGGTTCGGAAGTTGGGTGAACGGTTATCAAAGCGTCGCGCTCCGCGTCGAGTTCGACCGGTATTCTTTACCCAAGACCAGAACCCGCACGGTTGCGATCGCCCAGTGATCGCTTTCGAAGAGTGGCCGCAGGGTCGGGCGAAAAAGCGCCCGGCCCACGGGCCGGCATTGAAACGTATTTCACCAAAGCGTATACATCGGGGCATGCCTACTCCAATCAAGATCGGGATCAACGGATTCGGAAGAATTGGTCGTGTCGTCGCTCGTCTCGCTTTCGAGCGGGATGACATCGAAATCGTGGGGATCAATGACCTCACGACGCCCGAGCAGATGGTCCATCTCCTCAAATACGATTCCGTCCACGGGAAGCTCCGCGAGGACGTCCGCTTGGAAGGCAGCACGCTCATCGTCGGCTCCCGCAAAATCCAACTGACCGCCGAGAAGGATCCAACCCAACTCCCCTGGGGTAAACTGGGAGCCTCGTTCGTGCACGAATGCACCGGAATCTTCACCGATCGTGAAAAAGCAGCGCTCCATCTCGCTGGCGGCGCCAAGCGTGTCGTCATCTCGGCACCCTCCAAGAACCCCGATGCCACCCTTTGCATGGGCGTCAACCACGAGACGTACGACCCCTCCAAACATGTCGTCGTGTCCAACGCTTCGTGCACCACGAACTGCCTCGCTCCTTTGGTCAAAGTGCTGGATGACAATTTCGGAGTCGTCCGCGGCACGATGATGACGATCCACAGTTACACCAACGACCAGCAACTCCTGGACCTTCCGCACAAGGATCCCCGCCGCGCCCGTGCTGCCGCCCTCTCGATGATTCCCACCACGACGGGAGCCGCGAAAGCGGTCGGAGTCGTACTCCCCCACCTGAAGGGCAAAATTGATGGACTCTCGGTTCGCGTCCCGACCCCCAACGTCTCCCTCGTCGACTTCACCGGCGAATTGAAGAAGCCCACGACCCAGGCAGAACTCAATGCTGCTTTCACGAAAGCATCGCAAGGAGCCCTCAAGGGCATCTTGGCTGTCTCAATCGAGCCACTCGTGTCCTGCGACTACAACGGCAACCTGCACAGTTCGACGATCGATGCGGAATGCACTTCGGTCCTGGAAGGCAATTTCGTGAAGGTCCTCTCCTGGTACGACAACGAGTCCGGCTTTTCGGCCCGCATGCTCGACCTCACCGCCTATATGGCCCGCAAGGGGATGTAAGAGATGGCATTGCCGATTAAGTCCATCAAGGACATGCAGATCGCCGGCAAGGCGGTTTTCATGAGACTCGACTTCAATGTGCCCCTTTCCTCTCCAGTGCCCGGCCCCGACGGAAAAGGCGTCCGCACGATCGAAGACGATACCCGCATCCAGGAAGCTCTCCCCACGATCAAGTTCGCCATCGAACAAGGCGCGCGAGTCGTTCTCGCCTCCCATCTCGGCCGGCCGGATGGCAAAGCGAGTCCCGAGTTCTCCCTCGAGCCCGTGGCCCATCGCTTGGCCGAACTCTTAGGAGTGGAGGTCACGCTGGCCGATGATTGCGTCGGCGATGGAATCGAGATGATGGTCAAGTCGATGAAGCGGGGCCAAGTGCTCCTGCTCGAAAACCTCCGCTTCCACAAAGAAGAAGAGGCCAACGAGCTTCAATTCGCGCAGAAACTCGCAGCGCTCGGCGACGTCTACGTGAATGACGCTTTCGGGACCGCTCACCGCAAGCATGCTTCGACCTATGGAGTACCCCAACTGATCTCCCAGAAAGGGATCGGCTTCCTGATGGAAAAGGAGTTGGCCTTCCTGACGCGGATGCTTCACAACCCGAAAAAGCCGTTTATTGCGGTTCTCGGTGGATCCAAAGTCACCGACAAGATCAAAGTGATCGATGCTCTCCTTCAGCGGGTCAACGGCTTGGTGATCGGCGGAGCCATGGCCCATGCCTTCTGGGCAGTTCAGGGAGACACGGTCCCCGAAGGGGCGAAGCAGCCGAAGCCGGCGGACGTTGAAGCGGCACGCCAAGTCATCAAGGAGGCCAGGAGAAGGGAAATCCCGATCTTGGTCCCCGCCGACACAAACGGTGGCTTCGACATCGGACCAAAGTCGATCCAGAAGTTCAACGAGTACCTCTCGACTGCCAAAACGATATTCTGGAACGGTCCGCTCGGATGGTTTGAAAAACCCGAATACGCGATCGGCACTTTTGAAGTGGCTAAACATGTTGCGAGCCTCGATGCGATGAAAGTCGTGGGAGGCGGCGATACCGTCTCAGCGATCAAGCAGTCGGGAGTCGCCGATCGATTCGACCACCTTTCCACCGGCGGCGGTGCAGTCCTCGAGTTCATCGAGAACGGCAGCCTCCCGGGAATCGACATCCTCAAGGTCTACCGTGAGAAAGCCCAGAGCCCGGTTTTGGAGTGATGCCAAAGTCGCGCGGAGTCCTGATCGCCGGCAATTGGAAAATGAATCACGGCCCGACTTCGACGCGCGAGTTCTTCGCGCAGTTGGGGT
The DNA here is from genome assembly GCA_043759365.1 of Bacteriovoracaceae bacterium. Lineage (GTDB taxonomy): Bacteria > Bdellovibrionota > UBA1018 > UBA1018 > UBA1018 > JAYVNB01. The sequence continues at coordinate 5,002 of JAYVNB010000011.1, forward strand.
CGGGTTGGACCTCCCAACTTTCTTCCGAGACTTTCACAGCGCTGAGCTCCGGCAAGCTCAAGGTTTGCCTTTTTCCTCCCTCCTTGAATCTAAAACCCGCTCAAGAGGCTTGCGGAAACCTCCCGATCGACCTCGGAGCCCAAAATGTTCATTGGGAAAAATCGGGAGCTTTCACTGGAGAGATATCGGGTCCCATGCTGAAGGAACTGGGTGTGACCACCGCGCTGGTGGGTCACTCCGAGAGAAGACAGTACTTCGGTGAGACGGATGAGACCGCGCGAAAACGCGCCGAAAGCCTTTTGGAGCAAGGTTTCAGAGTGATTCTCTGCATCGGCGAGACCCAAAAAGAGCGCGAATCCGGCCAGACTCTAGCCATCTTGACCCGCCAGCTCAGTTCGGCGTTCCCCGATCGGACTCACGGCTGTTCCAAACATTTGAACGGAAATCTGATCCTGGCCTACGAACCCGTTTGGGCGATCGGCACTGGTCTCACCGCGACTCCGGAGCAGGCTGAAGCAGCCCACGCCTTGATTAGGGGTTATCTGAGAGACCATTTGGGAGCGCGTGCGGCCGAGAAAACCGCGATTCTCTATGGCGGAAGTGTCACGCCCGAGAATATCGCATCCCTCCTCGCTTGCCCGAATATCGACGGTGCATTGGTGGGAGGCGCGAGTATTAAACCCGGGTCGGTTCTCTCGCTCGTCAATGCCGGTGGTCAAGCAGCCTCCTCCTGACACGGCGAGACACCAACTTGCTCACTGGACTTGCTCACTGGAGCAGATTCATTTGAAAAAAGGCTTTTTTCTCCAGACCGTCAACTTCGCCTTGTCTCCTCAAGAACCGTCCGCTATATCCAATAATATCGTATGCCTACTTTCGTCACCGTCATTCACATCTGCACTTGTCTCCTTTTGATCCTGGTCATCTTGATCCAATCCGGAAAAGGCGCAGAAATTAGCGCTTCTTTGGGTGGCTCGAGTCAGACGGTTTTCGGAAGCTCCGGCGGTGCGAACTTTTTCACTCGCTTCACTTCAGTCATGGCGGCGGTCTTCATGGCCACTTCCTTGATCTTGACCGTGCTGGGCAACCAATCCCGGAAGAGTGTTTTTGAAGGCGTGACGACCCGTCCTCCGATTTCCCAAAGCCAACCTGCCACAGGCACGGGTCCAGGCTCAGGGGGCGCTCAGCCCGTAGCTCCTACGAGAAGTACTGGACCTGGCGGCTCCCCTGCCACCGGCGGCGCTGTCAACACCGCTCCTCAAGCAGGTGGCGCGCCGGCCGCGATGCCGGGCGCTCCCGCCAATAACGCCGCTACGAAGCACTGAGCGTTCGCCGGCACTGAGCGTTGCTCGGCGCAGCTAGAATCAATTCAAAAGTCCGAAGCTCTATCGATACTTGCGATCGGGCTTTTCCGTATGCTGCAGGTCTGAAGTCAGACCCGATGAAGAAAAGTCTGCGTCGAGCTCGGCCTCCCGCCCCGGACGCGCGACATTCCTGTCATCATTCGGCTCGCCCGGCCGCTTAATTTCCTTCGGCACTCTTTTCTCGCTGGGGCCCGCTCCTAGAGGCTGTCGAACTGAACCGCGCTCCACTCCTGACATCTTCATTCCTCCCTAGGCATCCCCTTTGCAAAATCCGCGGAATCCACTGTTTGTCCTGGCTCAGGAGGATCCATGCGTATCGCCATGATTTCGCCTTTGATCGAAAGCGTTCCTCCTCGTCTCTACGGAGGAACCGAGCGAGTCATTCACAATTTGGCTCGCGGTCTTGAAGCGGCGGGGCATGAAGTCACCCTTTTCGCATCCGGCGACTCCATGACCGCCGGCCGTTTGGTCAGTGTCGTCCCCGAAGCCTTTCGACTCAGCCAAAAGCCGATCGCCGATCCGATCGCCTACAACTTCCGAATGATGGCGTTGGTCGCAGCTCAGGCTCAACGCTTCGATGTGATTCACAACCATCATGACTACTGGATGCTTCCGCTCTCTGAAATGACCGACACTCCCGTCCTGAGCACCCTACACGGACGTCTCGATCTGCCCGACATCCCTGCAGCATTCATGAGCTTTCCCAAAGCCCATTTCATCTCCATCAGCGACTCCCAACGGGGCCCCCTCGCTCTGCTGCCTTGGGCCGCCACGATCCACCACGGCTTAAATCTCCAGGATTTCCGATTCAACCCGAACCCCGGCAAGTACCTGGCATTCCTGGGGAGAATTTTTCCCGACAAGGGTCCCCACCGGGCGATCCAGATCGCACGCGCGGCCGGGATTCCACTCAAGATCGCGGCCAAGATCGAAGGCCCGGAGAGTCAGGCCTACTTCGACGCCGAGATCAAACCCACCATCGACGGAACCTCAGTCGAGTTCATCGGCGAGATCTCCGAACATGAGAAGAGCGGTTTTCTCGGAAACGCGCTGGGAACCCTGTTTCCGATCGACTGGCCGGAGCCTTTCGGCCTCGTGATGATCGAATCCCTGGCGTGCGGCACCCCTGTGCTGGCGCGTCCCTGTGGCGCGACACCCGAGGTCCTCCGCGATGGAGTGACTGGTTGGTCCTCCATGGATGTCTCGCACTTGGCCAAACGTGCTTTGGATTTGGAAACCCTCGATCGCCCGAGGTGTCGGCAATGGGTCGAGGAACACTTTTCACTTCAGCGCATGACGGAGGCCTACATCGATGTCTACCGAAAGCTCTCACACGCACGCGTCCACGGAAACACCTCTCGTCATCGACGGGATTTCCTACATCCCATCGAGCGTACTGCTTTCTGAGATCCCGAAACTCTCCTTCAAGGACGACAGCGCCTTCGGAATGGTTGACCACCGGGGCGAAGCTCCGCGTGCCTACGCCAAGGCCTCGGCGTTCGGCTTCTACTACCATGACACTCGCTACATCTCGACTTGGAGTACGACGATCAATGGGAGCGCATGCATCCCGTTGGCCAATGAATTGAGATTCGGCGGCAATACTCTCGTCCTCTCGATGACCAACCGCGACTTTTCGCAAGTGGATGGAACGGAACGGATTCCCCGCGACACCTTCCTAATCCGAAGGATCCTGAGCCTGGTCGAGGATACGGTCTACGAAACGCTCGCGATCCGGAATTTCGATCAGCGCTCTCACACTCTTCGCATCGAGCAGTGGGCGGGAAGTCAGTTCGACGACCTCTTCGAGGTCCGCGGATTCCCGCGGGCTAAGCGCGGCGAAGTACTGCCTCCCGAGGAGCACTTGGATCGAGGCTTCCGGACTTCGGTCCTCCGCTACGCGGGCCTCGACGGCATCCTTCGCAAGACCTTCCATCAGCAGCTCTTCGCGAGCGACCGCTTGGACTTGGTCCCTGGCATGTCGGGAACCGCCTCGCGAATCGTCATCCCTCCCAAGGAGGACGTCTACCTCAGGAGCGTGGTCTCGTTCGACAAGCCGAGCGAGGGCAAACTGAGGGGACGGGACTTTCTGAAAATGTCGGTCGCCGAGTCCCTGGAAGTGATCGCCAGCAACGATCACAAGGGGATTTTCACCGGTGTCCGCATCGAGACCGACAACGCGATTGTGAATCGCGGGATCCGGAACGCGCAGACCGACATCCATATGCTGTTGACTGCCGAGGAGGGCGGCAACCTTTATCCCTACGCAGGGATCCCCTGGTTTTCAGCACCCTTCGGTCGCGATGGGATCATCACTGCCTACCAGCTTCTCCCCTGGTATCCGAAGCTCGCTCAAGGGGTGCTCGACTACGCTTTTCGCACCCTGGGGACGAAGATCGAGGATTTCACCGACGAACAGCCGGGCAAGGTTTTCCACGAGATGCGGCGGGGGGAAATGTCCAATACGCGTGAGGTCCCCTTCATCCCCTATTACGGCTCGGTCGACTCCACTCCCTTGGCGCTCACGCTGCTCCACGAGTACGTCTCCTGGACCATGGACCTCGAAAGGCTTCGCGCTTGGTGGCCGACCGCCCTGCGCGCACTGGAATGGATTGAGAAGTGGGGGGACGGGGATGGGGACGGGTTTCTCGAGTATGCCAAGCAGTCCCCCACCGGCCTCGTGAATCAGGGCTGGAAAGACTCTCACGACTCCATCATGCACGCGAGTGGACGACTCGCCCAAGCACCGATCCGTCTGTGCGAGGTCCAAGGCTATTCGTACAGGGCTCGCATGGGAATGAGCGAGCTGGCCAAGCTTCTAGGACACGACGAGCTTTCCAAAAAACTGCGGAGCGATGCCCTCCAGTTGAAATCCTTATTCTTGGAAAAGTTCTGGGATCCGACCCGAAAGTTCATCTACTTGGCGCTCGACGGCGACTCGGAGGCTTGCGAGGTCCTTTCCTCCAACATGGGACATTGCCTCTGGAGCGGAATCGTCGGGCCCGAGCAAGCCAAGGATGTCGTGAAGCACCTGATGGGGGAAGCGATGTTCAGCGGCTACGGAATCCGGACTTTGGCCGATACCGAGCGCGCCTACAATCCACTCAGCTACCACAACGGCTCCGTCTGGCCCCACGACAACTCGATGATCATGGAAGGATTGCGGCGCTACGGGCACACGCAGGAACTCGAGCGCCTGGCCCTGTCGTTGATCGGAGTGCTCGAGTCGAGCGACGACTTCCGTTTGCCCGAGCTCTTTTGCGGCTTCCGCAAGCGCGGCTCGGAACCCCCGGTGCCCTATGAAGTCGCATGCAAGCCGCAAGCATGGGCAGCAGGCTCCGTGTTCCTCATGCTGAAGTCGATGCTCGGAATATCCATGGACCTGGATCAGTCGCACGTGACTTTCCACTCACCGCTGCTGACTTCCAAGATCCAGTCCATGGACATCCAGAACCTCCGGGGACGCGACTGGGAGATGGATCTTCATTTCCGCCGCGCATCCCACGGGACTTCGATCGACATCACGAGGCGCCACGGGAACGTCAGGGTTTTGACCGTGAAGTAAGCGGTTCCATCGAATCCGCATGCTACACTGGAACGGATGAACCGCTTTGCAGTGGCCACGATCCTCTGCCTCGCTAACGCCGCTTTCAATGGCGGCCCCGCGCGAGCGGCAGGACTGCCGCTCGATCCGAGCCAGTTTCCCAATCTCGCCAATCTTCTCGACCCGGTCTTTGTCTCGGCCGCGGTCCGCACGGTCGGTGGCTTGGCGGACCACCGGCCTTACGATCCTGTGACGATCCAGACGGAACGCGGACTGGGGTTCGAACTAGGCCTCGAAGCGACCTTGGTCAAGGTGCCGCCGGATTTCACGGCCTCCCTGATCCGGGCCGGAATCAGCAATCCCAACTCCATCCCCCCAGCCCTGCCGATGCCCAAGCTGCACATTCGCAAGTCGCTGGGTGACTCGTTCTCGGTCGGCGTGTCAGGCATCACCATCAATAGTTACAAGATCATCGGAGGCGACGCGAAGATCGTCCTGACCACCCCCGAGGAAGGCGTATCCTGGGCTCTGCGCCTCGCCTACTCGTCAGCGGAATTGGGGTTCGTGAAGACTCGAACCTGGTCTCCGCAGCTCCTCCTGAGCAAGTCCCTCGAGTTCGCGGAGCCCTATCTGGGAACCGGATGGCAATTCATCAACGGCTCGGTCAGTCTCGACGCCGACATCATGGGTATCCCCTTCCAAGCGACCCGCGATGCCACCCTCGATCAATTCTTTGCGTTCATGGGCCTCATGATCCGTCCCACATCGACGGGGCTCCTCCTGGCGGTCGAGGGCTCCTATAACCACGGGGGCACCTCCACCCTCGGAGCGAAGGTCGGCCTGGCGTTCTGATTTCCGCCAGGAGGGGCCAATTCGCAACCGCCACGCGCAACGCTTAGTGACATTCCGACCTCTTTCAATCTATTTTTTCTCTCAACTCTATTTAATATGAGAAGAACCCCCAACTCGCGTGGCCCGCCGGTTGCTCGGACAATCACGCTGAGGTGCATCGAATGGAGCTGCAACGGAACCCGCGACCGAGACTGAGGAACGGTTTGATCGTCGATCCAGATGATCATTTCCTGAAAAACATGGAGCGCGATCCCGCCCTTTCGGCGCGCGACCTGGACTTCGTCTCCGGCGGCAAGCTCGCTCGATCGAAACTCTTAGACCGCTCCATTCGGTACATGGGTATCTACCTCTCCACCGCTGCGGTGAATCCTTCGTTGATTCCATTGATCCGACTCGCCCGGGAGGCCCATCCCGCCACTCCGATCCATGTTTTCCAGGAGCCTGGCCAGCGCCCGTCGTTCGCTCCCCTGGAGTACAGTCGACTCTCCCTCCAAGGAAGCATCGCCAAATCCAAGCTGACAGAAGCACTCTTGAACTCCCCAGCAACCCCCGATTTCCGGAACGGGTCCAACTCTACGGTCGAGAGGACCTCCGAAGTCACCCGTCCCAGCGGAGGTTCATCTGGGGAGGATGGCCGTTTCGAGCCGGTCGCCATCGAGGAGTTTTTTTCGGGGCTCCCCAATTTTTTCGACGTGCACGTACGGGTGCTGCCCGGAAAATACCTGAAGCTCCTGAATGCCGGCGAAGTCATGGATCCCCAGCGCGCGATGGAATACTTCCGCCGCGGCGTCCAGCAGTTCCATATCAGCCGCAGCAGCCGAGGACGCTGCCTTTCCTATTGCGACCATTTCGCGTTCGCTTGCCTCTCCTCCGAACGCTGCTCGCCTGAAGTGAAGCTCCTGCAGTTGATGGATAACGGCATGAGGGCCCTCCAAGGAGCCCGCGTGAACTCCGCTCTCGACTATCTCGAACAGGTCTATGACCAGATCCAAGCCCCCAATCTCGACCGACCCGCCTGGATCCGGGGATTCCTCGCCAAGGTCCCTTTACTCGAGCACTCCGTGGCGGTCTCAGTGGCGGCGGCCCTCCTCGCCGGACCTCTGGGCATCACGCGACCGGAACAACTGATGTCGATCGGCACCGCTAGCCTATTTCACGACGTAGGACTTCAGGAGCTTCCTGAAAAGCTCCACGATGAGGACCGAAGCAAAATGACCGCCGAGGATCGAGCGCTTTTCGAACAACACCCCGTGAGAAGCGGGGATCTACTCCGCACACTCGATGGGATGACCGATCTCGCGATCTTGGCAGTCACTCAGCACCACGAAAGGCGTGACGACAGCGGTTACCCCCAGCGCTTGGCAGCCGGAAGCATCCATCTCTTCTCCGAGATCATCGGAATCGCGGACGAATTCATTCGCCTCGTGACCCGAAAGCGGCCAGAAAACTCACTTTCGGTCTCTTCAGAACTCCGCCTGAGAATCTTTCAAGGGTTCTCACTTCCCGTCATCGAAGCTTTCGAGGACACTTTTCCGCTGGGTTGAGGGACAGATGCTGTACGCGCTCAGTTCGAGGGCGCGGGCTCACCGGTGCATTGGACTTTTTTCAACCATTCACCCCGACTGCGCCACTGGTCTCGAACCTGATCGCGCTCGGCAAACAGGCAACTGTACAGCGCCATGCGCTCATCCTGCGTCAGGTCGTTTCTCCCGGGAGGCATGCTCTGATCCGTCATGATCTTGAACATGACTTCGCCGCTTCCGAAGCCGGTATGAAGCACGCCGCGATAAGTGCCATTGTGGCAGCCCACGCAGTTCATCGCACCCGCGACTTTCTCCCACCGGATCGACGAAGGGTCGCCCATCGTGAACGAAGCGCTATAATTGCCGAAGCCGGAAGTACTCATCGTAGCGCGGGCGCTTTTGCAGGAGTCGATGAACGCCTGCTGGCGAGTCGGGGAATTGAGGGGAGCCCAGCCCAGGGGTTCTTCAGATTCGGCAGGACCGGCGATTAAACGACGGCCGTTCTTCTCGAGTTCACCCCAAGAGACGTACCCATAACTGCTCATCATGCGATTGATTTCATCCACCGAACGCTCGTCGTCCGGAAGCATGCGCTTCTCATCGCCATGGGTGACTCGGTACCCGCGAGGACTGATCGCACGGAGTGGACTCCCATGGCACCCTTGGCAAGAATGGACGTCCCTGAAAGCCGAAGTCCATGGGTACTCGGGTGTCTGATTCGTCCTAAACATCATGCGCAGACGACCCACGGCAGGATGACGGGATTTATCGACAGACACTACGGTCAAGACCGTCGGGAGCTGAGAACCCGCGCCTTCGCCCGTGAACTGCTCTTCGGTCAGTGGGAGCGCAAAGGTCGGATGCGGGATCGGATCGTTGTTGGTGAGGGTTGCATCCGGGTCCTCAGGAACACTGATCTGCAGGTAGACGTCGGTGGTGGGTCCCGGCACCGCGATGATCAGAAGTCCCGGTGCATGCTCAAACCCACCCGTACTCCGAGTTTTGTAGGTTGAAACCATCCAGCCACGTTCTTGGGCCAACTCGAACAGATTGGCCGGAATGCGGATCACCCCGGGCTTGTAGGAACCATCCAGGGTTTTGACCTGGAACTCGGCCGGCATCAGGCTCGCATCCGGAAGCGAATCCAGGCTGTCGAAGCCCGACTCGTCCGGGCCAGGAAGAGCGGGATCAACCGGAGTGACATTTCGCGTGAGTTCAGACAAACAGGCCGGTTTCCCGTCGGAAAAGCAGCGATTCAAAGCGTCGAGGACTTCGGTGTTCCGATCCCCAGCCAAGTGGGTCTGGACTGCAAGGTCTCGCCAAGCACTGACATCGGAAGCCGAAGCGGAGACCGGGCACGAGAGAGGCTCCGCAGCCCAAGTGGGGAGTGAACGAACGGAAACCACCAGCACACTGGCTGCCACGAGGAACAGGGTGAACTTCATACACATCTAATGCATCGAATCATATCAGAGATCAAATAAAAACCCCGATCGGCAATGCCGACCGGGGCTTGACTCGTTCGAGTCGAAGTCAGGAAAATCTTACTTCCCGTCTTTCGCTTTCTTATCTTGATGCTTCTTCACCATGTCGTCCTGAACGTTGCGAGGGACGATCGAGTACTTCAGGAACTCCATCGTGAACTCGCCTTTGCCTTGAGTAGCGGAGCGAAGGTCGGTCGAGTAACCGAACATCTCGGTGAGAGGAACTTCGGCTTCGATGACGGCGTAGCCTTCGTTCGTACCGGAGTTGATGATCATACCGCGGCGCTGGTTGATTTGACCCATGACCGAACCTTGGAACTCCTCAGGAGCTTGGGTCTCGAGCTTCATGATCGGCTCAAGAACTGCGGGGCCCGCTCTCTCGTAGGCTTCGCGGAAGCCCATGAGTGCCGCAGTTTTGAAGGCCATCTCGGAAGAGTCGACATCGTGGTACGAGCCTTCTTCGAGAACGACGCGGACGTTGACGATTTGAAAGCCGATGAGACGACCTTCCTTGACGGCTTCCTGGAAACCCTTGTCGCAAGCCGGGATGTACTCACGAGGAATCGAACCCCCGGTGACTTCATCGACGAACTCGTAGGACTGCACTGCATCTGCAGGGAGCGGCTCGATGTAACCCACCACTTTGCCGAACTGACCGGAACCGCCGGTCTGCTTCTTGTGGGTGTAATTGAAGTCGCCGCGCTTGGTGATCGTCTCTCGGAAAGCCACCTGAGGCTTACCGACGATGCACTCGCAGTTGAACTCGCGTTTGATTCGCTCGCAGTAAATCTCAAGGTGGAGTTCGCCCATGCCGGAGATGATGGTCTGCGCAGACTCCTCATCGCGGTGCACGCGGAAGGTAGGATCCTCCTTGGTGAATTTGTTGAGGGCCTTCGAGAAGTTGTTCGCGTTGCCTTTGTCTTTGGGTGCGATCGCAAGGGAGATGACGGCGTTCGGGATGAACATCGAGGTCATCGTGTACTTAATCTTCCCGTCGGTGAAGGTATCCCCGGAAGAACAGTCGACGCCGAAGAAAGCGACGATGTCGCCGGCCTGCGCCGATTCGATGTCGTTCATCTCGTCCGCGTGCATCTGCACGATGCGCGGGATCTTGACCTTCTTGTCGTTGGTCGCGTTGAAGATGGTGTCGCCTTTATTGACCGTGCCCTGATAGACGCGCATGTAGGTCAACTGGCCATAACGACCGTCGTCGAGCTTGAATGCGAGAGCGCAAAAAGGCATCTTCGGGTCGGACTTGAGGATGACTTTCTCTTCGTTGTTGTTCTGGTCGAGTGCGATGTTTTCGCGCTGGTGCGGATTCGGCAAGTAGTAGGTGACCGCATCGAGGAGAAGCTGGACACCCTTGTTCTTGTACGCCGAGCCGGTCATGACCGGAGTGAAGTTTAAGGATAGAGTGGCTTTGCGGATCGCCTCGCGAAGTTCGGGAACCGTGACGTCCTGACCTTCGATGTACTTGGTGCCGACGGTGTCGTCGAACTCGCCGACGGCAGCAATGAGACTCTCGCGGTACTTATTGCACTCACCGAGGATTTCGGCCGGGATCTCCTCTTCGCGGATATTCTCGCCGCTGTCGCCGTCGAAGTAGAAGGCCTTCATTTGGACGAGGTCGACCATGCCTTGGAAATGGTCTTCGGCGCCGATCGGATAGGTGATCAGGTGGGCGTTGTGCGAAAGCTTCTCACGCAACATCTGCACGCCGCGGAACGGATTCGCGCCGGCGCGATCCATCTTGTTGATGAAGCAGATGCGGGGCACTTTGTAGCGCTTCATCTGGCGGTCGACAGTGATCGACTGCGACTGCACGCCTGCGACCGAGCAAAGCACGAGGACGGCGCCGTCGAGGACGCGCAACGAGCGTTCGACTTCGATCGTGAAGTCGACGTGTCCCGGAGTGTCGATCAAGTTGACGTTGAAGCCTTTCCATTCGCAATAAGTGGCTGCCGATTGAATGGTGATCCCTTTTTCGCGCTCGAGATCCATGAAGTCCATGGTGGCGCCGACGCCGGACTTGCCTTTCACTTCTTCGATCTTGTGGATCTTGGAGGTGTAAAACAGGATGCGCTCGGAAAGCGTGGTCTTCCCGGAGTCGATGTGTGCCGAGATCCCGATATTACGGACCTTTTCCATTTCAATGCGTGCCATGGCTCTGCTCCTTAAAATTTGAACCACCACTCTTAACCAAGTGCACCCCTGCGGATCAAGCGGAATTGTCAGGAAATTCGAGAGGGTACCCTCGGCGGCAAAACAAGCGAACGCCCCACCCCCTTCGATTAGGATGAGTTCCGAGAGGGTTGTGGGATCGCCAACTCGAATGCAATGCGTTTTGCATCCGAAACACCTGCCTCGCTCTCGATTGTCCCGATCACTGCTTATCAAGGGGGCTGCCGCCTGACCCTGAATAACTGGTCACTTTCCTCTTTCATTTTGAGGGTCTTTTGCGAAAGTGAAGGGAATGAAACGCCTTCTATGGGTCGATCTGGAAATGACGGGCTTGGATGAGAACGTGGATACCATCCTCGAAGTCGCCGCCGTGGTGACGGATCTCGAATTCAATACCCTGGAGGAATACCACCGAGTGGTGTTTCAGCCGCAGGAAGTCCTCGAAAAGATGAACGACTGGTGCAAGAAGACCCATGGTGAAAGCGGTCTCACTGCGGCAGTCCCAAACGGTACGCCCTTGGCGACGGTCGAAAAGGAGCTGATCGCGATCCTCGAAAAGCATTTCGGAAACAAAGACCGGGCGGTTCTTTGCGGAAACTCGGTTGGAAACGACAAGCGGTTCATCGACCGTTACCTCCCGGAAGCGGCCAAACGACTCCACTACCGGATCATCGACGTGAGCTCGTTCAAGGAAGTGTTCCGCGAGCGATTCAAGATCCATTTCCCGAAGGGAAATGCCCATCGCGCGGTGGACGACATTCACGAATCGATTCGGGAACTGACCCACTACCTCTCCTTCTTCAAGCTTCCCGAGCCCACGGAAGGACAGAAGTGATGGAAGCCCCCCATCGTCCGACCTTCGAAGAGATCTACATCCAGCTCGCCCAGACCCTCTCCGCCCGCTCGACCTGCAAGCGCCTCGGTGTGGGAACCGTGATCACGACCACGGATTTCCGCAAAGTGCTGGCGGTCGGCTACAACGGCAACGCCACCGGCCTCCCCAACACCTGTGACCGCGACGAGCCAGGGAACTGCGGGTGCCTCCACTCGGAGGAGAACGCGGTCATCAACTGCGACGCCCCCCGCTCCGTCGAAAAAGTGGTTTTCGTGACCCATCTTCCCTGCGTGGCTTGCGCCAAGCGGCTCATCAACTTGGGGAATGTGAAAAAAGTCTTCTACGGCCAAGACTACCGGCTCAAGGACTCGATCGAGCTCCTCCGGACAGTCGGAATTCAAGTGGAGCAGCTCCTGCTCAAACCAGAGAAATCGGAGAAAAATTGATTTATCGCCACCTTGCGGCCCACTTGGCCACGGTCTCCCTTTTCGTGCTCAACTCCGGCTGCAGTTCCCCCTCCAAGGCGCCGGCTCCGACTGGCAATTCCTCCGTCGCGAGCAGCAGCGGTCCAAACGCTTCCGCCACTTCGGGACGAGTCAAAGCGCTCGTCCTCAAGGAGGAAGAAGCCCTCATCCGCTCTCGACAAATCGGCAAGGTCAGCTACGGCCTTTGGTTCGGTTTGAACGAAGTCCGCGAGGACTACGAGGGCCGCACGGTCATCCAATTCTATCTCCACGACAAGGTCGAGAATCTGAGCCCGGAAGTCTTCGTCGATTTCGAAGGTGGAAGGGTCCGGAGCGTGACGCTGAATGGGATCGCGCTTTCCGAATCGAAGATCCGCGAGCGATACGACGGCAACCGCCTCCATTTTCCAGTGAAGGAACTGAAAGTCGGCTCGAATCGCATCCAGATCGCCTTCAGCCACGACTACAGCCATAACGGAAACGGACTTCATCGCTTCAAGGATCCGGTCGACGGGCAAGTCTACCTTTATTCGAACTTCGAGCCCTTCAACGCCCGAAGGATGTTCCCCTGCTTCGACCAGCCCGACCTGAAGGCCTCCTACGAACTCACGGTCGAGGCTCCCGAGGATTGGGACGTCATCGCGAACACCGAGGAACGGGAAGTGACCGGGGTCGATGGCCGCAAAAGCTGGCAGTTCCCGCCTTCACCGGTGTTCAGCACCTACGTTTTCGCACTTCATGCAGGCCCCTACGCATCCTGGAAGTCAGACGCGCACGGCATCCCCCTGCGTCTGTTCGCCCGCCAATCACTCGCCCAATTCGTGGACCCGAAGGAGTGGTTCGAGATCACGAGCCAGGGATTGGAATTCTACAACCGGAAGTTCGGTTATCCCTACCCATTCGCGAAGTATGACCAGGTCATCGTGCCGGACTTCAACGCGGGAGCGATGGAGAACGTGGGGGCCGTGACGTTTTCCGAACGGATGGTCTATCGCTCGAAAGTGACCGAAGACACCCGCCGTCGCCGAGCCGACACCATCCTCCACGAGATGGCACACATGTGGTTCGGCGATCTGGTCACGATGAAGTGGTGGAACGGACTGTGGCTCAACGAAAGCTTCGCCACCTTCATGGCAGGTTGGGCCACCCAGGATGCGACTCGCTTCAAAAGTTCCTGGCAGTCGTTTTTCGCGGGATCCAAGCAATGGGCCTACTGGGAGGACCAGCTCGTCACCACCCATCCGATTGAAACGAAGGTCGCCGACACCGATCAGGCATTCGCGAGTTTCGACGGAATCACCTACGGCAAGGGAGCATCGGTCCTCAAGCAGCTGATGTTTTACCTCGGCGAAGCCGACTTCCTGCGGGGAGTGAATCAATACTTCCAAGACTACTCCTTCCGCAATTCCCGGCTCGAGGACTTCATCCGTTCACTGGCCAAGGCATCGGGTAAAGACCTCTCGACTTGGCAGAAATCCTGGATGCAGTCCGCCAGCCTCAACACGGTGGAGGCGGTCTGGGACTGCGCGGAGGGAAAGATCTCGAAGTTCTCACTCATTCAAAAGGGTTCCGAGATCAATCCTGAATTGCGGGCGCACCGCACCCGAGTCGCCTTTTTCTCGCCTGCGTCCGGGGGCGTCTTGAAGGCAGTCCATTCAATCGATGTTTCCTACTCGGCAGCGGACACTCCGGTTCCCGATGCATTGGGCAAGGCTTGCCCAGCCCTCGTGTTCCCGAACGCCGAAGACTACGACTACGCCAAAGTGGTCCTTGACCCCAAGAGCCTCGAGACGGTCAAGTCCGGCTTGGGTTCGGTAGCGGATCCGTTCGCGCGACAGATGCTCTGGCACACGCTCTGGGAGATGGTCCGGGACGCAAAGCTGGCGACGCAGGACTACATCGACATCGTCCTCGCTCAGTCACCCCGCGAGAAAAGCACCCAGGTCTTGAGCAAAGTGTTGCAGTCCCTCTCCCGCCCCGGCGCAGGATCGGCAACTGCGCTCAAATACTTGCCCACGGCACTTCGGGACCCTCAGCAGGCCCGCATCGAGGAGTTCCTTGAAAAAAACCGGATCCACGCTGAACCCGGGAGTGACCTCCAACTGATCTGGCACCAGAGCTACGTCAGCGCGCTCCGGAACCCGATCGGCCTTGAGAAGCTTCGCTCCCTCCTCGAAGGGCATTCGTCCCTGCCTGGCCTCAAAATTGACCAGGAACGGCGCTGGGAAATCCTCCAGGCCTTGGCCCGCAACAACGCTCCGGGGGTCCTCGATTTGGTCCGAGCGGAAGGCATCAAGGACGCAACCGATATGGGCCACAAGGAGGAGATCTCGGCTGAAGCATCGATTCCGCTTCCCGAAATCAAACAGCTCTGGCTGGCGAGGATCTTGAAGCGGTCCCCACTCCCGGCGCTGACCTGGCCCGATCCCGGCGCTTTGCCGGCGGGAGAGAGCAAACCTACTTTGGCTCACCCCAATCCGGAGCCCGCCTCCTTGAAGCTGGCTGAGCTTCGTCGAGCGATGGGGAGTTTCCATGTTTTCGGACAGGAAGCAGTCTCCGCGGTGACGACGGAGATTTACTTCAATGAACTTCCCCGCATCGCCTCCACCGAGGATGAGGAGTTCGTCTCATCGTTCGCGGGAGCGATGTTTCCACCGGCCTGCGAGCCGAAAGTGGTCGAACTGGCCCGACATGCCCTTAAGTCCCACCCCGAGTTTCCCGCAGCAGTGATCAAGGATTTGAAGTTGGAAACCCAGGAAACCGAGCGCTGCATTCGGGCTCAATCCGTCGCACGACTCAAGGCCGATGAAAAGAAAACCTAAGCGCCCCGTGGCCAACGGATCCTCGAAAAAACCTCGGGATCGCAACTCGCTTCGGCGATCGCCGAGCTCAAGCGCATCGGAAAAGTTCAGCCTTTGAGCTCTAGAAGCACAGGACAGTGATCCGAGCCCCGAACGAGCGGGTGGATCTCGGCCCGCTTCAAGCGACTCGCGAGCTCCTGGTTCACGACGTGGTAATCCAATCGCCAACCGATGTTCTTCTCGCGGACGCCGGGCCGATAGCTCCACCAAGTGTATTGATCCGGGTCGGGCGTGAACTTCCGGAAAGCGTCCACATAGCCGGACTTGAGGAATTGCGTCATCCACGCGCGCTCTTCAGGGAGGAAGCCGGCGTTCTTGTGATTGGTTTTGGGATTCCGAAGATCGATCTCCTGGTGGGCGATGTTGAAGTCGCCGCAGAGAACGACATGCTTCCCTTTTTTTCGAAGGGTCTCGGTGTGCTGGTGCATCCGGGCGCAGAAGCGAAGCTTGTAGTCGAGCCGTGCGTGATCGCGTTGACTGTTCGGGAAATAGGAATTGATGAGGATGAAGTCCTTGAATTCGACCTGAAGGACCCGACCTTCGAAGTCGATCTCCTCTTCGCCGATGCCGTGGGTGATCGAGAGCGGTTCAACTTTTGAGTAAACGGCGACTCCGCTGTAGCCAGGTTTTTTGGCCGGGTGCCAGATCGAGTGGTATCCCTCGGGATTACGAAGTGGCTCCTCAAGCTGCTCCGGAAACGCCTTGATCTCCTGCAGTGCGACCACGTCGGCGTTTTCGCGCCCTAGCCAATCCAAAAAACCCGCTCTCCCGACAGCACGGATCCCGTTTACGTTCCAAGAAATGAGTTTCATCGGTCTACGGGCCTTTTCGGTTGAATGGGCTTCAAGGAGCCCGGGAGCTGTCGTCTCGGCTTTAGCCCGGACCCTAGCATACCTCAAGCCTACTGCCCGAAAGGCCCCTGCGCATCGATCCTTCCCGCATTCAGAAGGGTTAAAGTACTTGATCTAAAAAATCAATCTTGCACCTCTCGCAACCTTTGAAATTCATGGGTAAAATAGTCGGTACATGACCCAAATGAATGAACAAAAGGTATTTCTCGCTCGCGGTGAAGAGGTTTTCGGCCCCTACACATTGGAAAAGATCCGCGAAATGGAGGCCAGCGGAGAACTGAGCGAATTCACTTGGATGTTCGACGGGAGTTCTCCGCACTGGATACCGGTCAGTCCCCCTCCTCCGATTCCCACCCAACTCCCTTACGAAATGGCCAGCGAACAACCGATTCCGGGAGCTGGCCTCAAGCAGACTCCTGCCGAAAGCCAGGAAATCTCCCAAAACCCGGGGCCTGCTGCTGCTCCTGCTGCCGCGGCCGAACAGATCGAGCTCGGAATCGGATTGCTCGCAGTCTGCCACGACTTCCGGAACGTGATGAGTGGCAAACTCGATCGCGCATGGCCCAAAGGCTGCGTATTCGTCAGCCCATCGGTGCATTCTGCCCTTTCACCTTTTCGCAAAGGTGCTCGAGTCTGGCTCAACCTCCTCCACGAGAGCACGGGCTCAGCCGAAAACATCCACGTTTCGGTCGACGGCTGCCGCAAACGCGGTGACGCAGAATGGGAGATCGCACTGGGTTGGGATCAACTGCCCTTGATCTTGAAGCGCTGATCTTCAAGCGGTGATCCTGAGCCTCGGATCGGGAGTCAGTCCCCGAAGCCGAGGAACGCGCTGATGCCGAGGGTGATCACGTCTGTGAAGTTGACGCGATTGGCGACGACGGTGCCGAGGAGCGGTGCGGGACGGTGCTGTTCGAGGATGTCTTCCTGATAGCGCATGAGACGGTAATCAAGTCGAAGCGCGAAAGCCTTGCTGAGGTAGATCTGCTGCCCGAGTCCCAAGTGCAGGGTCGTGTACTTGCCCGACAAGGTGTCAGTCATGCCGCCCCCCGCGAGGAGGTGAAGATCATAGTGGAGGATCGCCTTGCCGAAAACGCTGAGCTTTCCATAAATCGGGCTGTAGGCAAACTCGCCCCCGATGAAGGATTTTGGGTCGTTTGTATTGGCGCTGCGACCGGTTTCTTGCTCGAGGCGATCGAGCGAGGAGGACTTGCTGGAAAAAGCCTTCCAATAGAGGGCGTTCAACGCCAGTGATTCCGTAAAATGGAAACCGAAAGAAAATCCGGTGTTACGGACGCTTAGGAACGGATCGCTGGAGATGGTTCCAACGAAGGCCTGCAACTCAAGTTTGTGCTCCTTCTTGTAGATGCGGTTCTGAACGACCTTCGGATCGGTGTCCTCGGCAGTCTCCCAATAGCGTTGCTTCAAAGTATCGACGTTGATCCGTTCAACAGTCTGGCTCGGGC
>JAYVNB010000012.1:0-2454 GCA_043759365.1 Bacteriovoracaceae bacterium
TGCTTGAGGCCGCAGCCTAATCAGCCGATCCCTCCCATAGCCGCCTGGGGTGACCGATTCATTGGAGAATTAAGGTGACCGAGTCGTTGGCAAATCACATGGCGCCTTGAGCACCTGAGGGTTCTCGCCGATTTTTTACCCTCCCAGAGCGTCCCACTCGTTGAAGCATCGGGACGTCAACCCGGGCAGCTCAATATCGGTGTAAAGGAAGCCGATTCCTCCTCCCTGATTTAGAAACGCTGTCCCCTTCAGGGATTCGTCTAGGCGGAGCTGAGGGGTCGCCGGCATTTCCTCCTGAAATCGATTTCAGAGTATGGGTGTCAACGAACGGTGCGTCTCCCCGCCTCTGAAATGCGCTTTTTCAGCATGGAGTCGATATCCACTCCAAGTTGAGGATCTGAAAATCCGCCACCCCGACCCAAGACACTCGACCCACTTCCCGCTTCACACCACGGGCTCCTCGGCTTGCTCTTACTTACGGACCGGGGCTCCGGGGAACGCCTTCATCAGCTCCTCCAACGGAACATGGCGCCATTTTCCTACCGGCAACTCCTCGAGCTCGAGCGCCCCGAACGAAACCCGCTTGAGTCGGGAGACTTCATGTCCCTGCGTCAGGAACATCCGGCGGATTTCCCGGTTCTTGCCTTCTGTCAGTCGCACGACCAAATGGCTTTCGCGGGCCGAGGTTTTCCGGATCTCCACTTGATCCGCCCTGAGCAATTCTCCTTCGTCCTCCACACCGGCCGTTAAACTCAATAGGGCTTCGGGCGTCACTTCACCTCGGACGCTGACCAGGTAAACCCGCGGTACGCGATTGGAAGGATCCAAGAGCCAGGACGATAGCCGCGTATCGTTCGTGAGGAGCAGGAGTCCGGAAGTGGCTTGGTCGAGACGACCCACCGGCATCAAACCAAGCCGGTGATCCAGTCCCTCCAGTCGATCGAAGACCGTCTCCCGACCTAGCTCGTCGGAGCGAGTGGTGATCACCCCTTTGGGTTTGTGAAAAAGGATCACTTGGCGCTCGGGAAGCGCACGTTTTTCCTCGTCGATCGTGACCTGAATTTTCTCCGGCACCACTGGATAAAGGGGTTGTCGGATCTCGAGTCCATTGACCTTCACCCTGCCTTCGAGGATGAGCTTGCGAGCCTCGGTCCTCGAGGCGTGGCCGAGCTTGGAGAGGGCGCGCTCCAGGGGAACCTGCCCAGGCCTGGGTTTTCTCCTCGATTCCATCAATCCCCCGGGCCCTTCGGACCCAACAAATTTGCCAGGAGCTCACGGGCCTCTGGATTGTCGGCATTGAGTTCGAGCGCTCTTTGAAGCGCTAGCAACGCCAAATCGGTCTGGCCCCTCTTGTCCTGAACGCGCCCGAGCTGGACATGAAGCTTATCGCTCATCGGACACTCCTCGATTCCACGACGAGTGACCTGGATGGACTTGTCCAGGGACTGCGCATTTTCATACACTTTCGCGAGCTCCAAATGCACGCGGTCGACCTTGGGATGAAGTTCGAGCGCGCGCTTCAGGAACGTAATGGCCTCATCAAAGCCTTTTTTAGGAGCTCGGCGCAGCCGCACGTGCGCAAGTCCGATGTAGGCGTCTACGCTCTTCGGATCCAAGTCGAGGATGTGATTCAGGAGCTTTTCAGCAGTGCTGAAATCGCCCAGATTCAATGCGCCTTGCGCGCTTTCCATGCGGGAGGTGACTTTTTTTACGAGTTGCGCTCGTTTGAGGACGGTTTCAATCTTAGTCCGAAGTTCTGCGACCGAGAACGGCTTCATCAAGTAGTGATCGACTTCGGCCTTGATCGCCGCCTGGATCTTGAGGTGCTCGATCGAAGTCTGGGAAGTCACCATCACGAACGGCATCTGAGAAACCGTTTCGTCCTCCCGGATCCTACGGAGCAGCTCGATGCCGGAGAGACGGGGCATTTCCCAGTCGCTGATCACGATTTCAACGGCTTCCGCGTGGTCCTTCAGGACCTTGAAGCCCTCTTCTCCATCCTTGGCCTGGAGCACGGAGCTGTAGCCCATGGTCTCGAGGATGTCGGTGATGGTCGAACGCACATCTTCGTCATCATCGACGACCAAAGCCGCTCGACGGGAGGGACTCTCCGGTCGGCGACGGGTCTGGAGTTCCTGGAGCTTGACCTTCAGCATATCCGATCGAAAGGGCTTGATGAGATAGGCATCCACCTGCGAAACGGCCGCCTCCAATACTTTTTGGCGCTCATGGCTGGTCGGACTGGTGATCATGATGAACGGGATGTGACGCGTGGCCTCGTCCTTGCGGAGGATCTTCAGCAACTCGAGCCCGTTGATTCCCGGCATCTCCCAATCCGAGATGACGAAATCGACTTCCACCCGTGAGACGAGATTCAACGCTTCATAACCGTCTTCGGCCTCGATGATTTGAACGAACCCGAAAGAATTCAAGTAGTCCTTCAAAGTCTGACGG
>JAYVNB010000013.1:0-7732 GCA_043759365.1 Bacteriovoracaceae bacterium
GCGCTCGCCCGCCTGAAGGCCTCCAAAATACTGACTTCAGGCGAGACCGATACAGAAACCGCTTCGCAGAACCTGCGTGCGATGATCCGAAGAACCGCGACGGAGAGCCACGAGTCCTTCCGCAAGGACGCGAGTCGTCCTTCCCTGGCGGTTGCCGAGGAGTTTTATTCCGCCTACCTCAACTACTTCCTCTTCAAAAGCGACCCTCGCAAGGAGATCCCCGAAATCCAGATGTACTTGGCGGAAGTGAAACGCGATCTTGGAAAGTCCAAAGAGGCGTCGGAGCTTTACAAAAGGGTTCTGGAAAGCGGGGATAAGCGCTACGCCAAGGAGGCGGGTGCGCTTTGGACGGCGTCGCTTTCGGAGGCGATCCGTAAGGCGGCAGAAGGTAAGACGGCCCGGACCGGCAACGAGCCCTCGAAGCTCGAGCAGGAGTTCATCGAAGCGGCAGACGATCTGCAGAAAAATCTAGGCGATTTGCCTGAGGGTCGGGAGGCCGCATTGCGCGCGGCGCAGGTGCTCGCCGGGTACAAGTCCACCCAGGACGAATCGATCACCCGGATCAAGAAGATCGTTTCCAAATGGCCGAAGTCGGTCCAAGCCTTGACTGCGGCGCGGCTCTGGCTGCAAATTCACACGGATCGGCTGACCGAAGCCAAGGGTACCGACAAGTCGGCGGAGAAGGCTTCTCAAAAGACGACTGAAGACCTCCAGCAGACCCTCGCCAAGCTTCGCGAAAACACGGAGTTGATGGCTGCCGACCAGGAGTCTGGGCAAGGCAAGCTCAAGGCCCAGCTGGCCGATATCGATAATCGGCTAAGAGTGGGCGCGATCGCTTCCGCCGAGAAATCCAAGGACTACGATTTGGCCGCCAAAGGTTATGAGGAGTACGCGACCACCGCCGCCAAACGCGAGGTTGCAGAGAAGTCCTATGCCAACGCGGTAGGGGCTTATGTGAAGTCCGGGGACTATGTTGCGGCCGAACGGGTACTTGCCGCTTGGCAGGGACGTTTCAAGGGTTCGAAGCCCGCGCAGGAGAGCCTCCGCTCCGTAGCCACCGTTGCGCTGATCCAGGGCAAGTTCGAGGCGGCAGCCGGAATGTTCGAGCGGTTGGGTTCGTCGGGCTCCGACTCGGAATCGCTCGAAACGGCGGCTCGCGTTTTTCAAGGCAACGGAGACGCGACCCGGGCACGCAAGGTCTGGTCCACCTATCTCAACCAATATCCCAGATCCCCAAACCGTTTCACCGTCGCCTTGTCGCTCGCCCAATCCTTCGAAAGTGAGCGCCTGACGGATGAAGCTTCAAAATGGTACAAGTACTGCCTGAAGGGCGGCGAGGATTTCGAGGCCGAGTGCGGCGCGCGGCTGTCTGATTTGACCTTGAAGTACAGGGATCGTTCCCAGGCCAAGGCGGGGTTCCGCAAAGTGGCTTCGATCAAGGGCAAGCAAGTCTCCCCGTTCGTAGGGTACGCTCGCTATCGCTTGGCCGAACTCATGGAGCAGGAGGCGAACTTCGACGTACTCCAACTCCCGGAGGCGCAGCTCAAAAAGTCGCTGAACCAGCGGCTCGATTTCTTGGAGCCTTTGAGCCGGGCGTACCAGGCCGCGGTGGATGTCGGTGGTCCCTGGGGTGTGGCCGCTCTGGACCGGTTGGCCAATTGGGTCTTCAAGTTCACCCTCGAAGTCGAATCGATCGCTCCCCCGACTGGCGCGAGCCCGGCCGTGGTCACCCAGTTCCAAAAGAGTTTGGCCTCCATTAGCGGCCCATTGCGTAAAAAGGCCATGGAAACCTGGTCTAAAGCCTATCAGAATGCGGTTCAAGGCGAGATCCTGAGTCCAGCGCTGCCCGGCATCGTGGACCACCTCGCAGACGGCCGTCCTACCGGGGGAGCTTCTGCGGGCGTGATGCGTGCGCAGGGATTCCGGGGACGGTTCCGAATCGCGGGAGTGCCCGCGGACGGAGGCACTGAAGGCCGTACGGCGGCGCTCGAGCGGGTTCGCGAGAAGTTGACCCAGAACGCGCAACAGGCTTCGGCTTGGGTCGACTACGGAAACCTGCTTTGGGGCGAGGGCAAGCCGCTCTTGTCTCGCATCGCTTACGATCGGGCACTTGCACTCGAGCCGAAATCCGCAGCCGCCCTCAACAACCGCGCCGTCGTGCACGTGAGTGGAACAGGTGAGGAGGATTGGTCCCGCGCCGCGGAAGCGCAGCTCCTGTTCCGCCAGGCTCTCGAAAAAGACGACTCCTTCCTTCCGGCCAAAATGAACCGGGGCTCGCTTCTCAATTACTACCGTATTTTCAGCAAGGCACACGCGGTCTGGGAGCAGGTGAGCGGCAGGATCCAGAACCCTGACGCTTTCGACGGCTTGGCTGTGGCAAGCCAGGGACTCGGCCAGACTGCTGCGGCCGACGCCGCTTTCGGCAAGGCGACCGAGCTTGGAGCAGGCAAGAAGCGCTTCACGAAAACCTATGCCGAAGCGGCTAGGGATGCCTCGAAATGCGCAGTCTTGTTGGGCGGTCTCGATGAAACCGGATTGGGTGGCTTCGAGCTCGAGTCCATGGAGTCCCTCAAACGTTCTTGCTCCCCCCCGAAAGGCAGCCCATGAGGTTGGACGTGTATCGGACCGCCCTTTTCGTGATGATCCTCACTTTGATCGGGGGCGTGGCGTTCGCAGCCGGCATCGCCTGGTCGATCAACCAGGCGCACGCTTCGGAAGGCGAAACCGCCAAGAAGGGCTCCCCCCGGATCATCTACCCCAAGAAAACCGACCTCGATTTCGAAGGCGCAGAAATCCAGGGTGAAATTCGGAATCCAGGCGAGTTCTATTTTGAGCGCAAGAACGAGGAGAACTTCGACTCCTTGGTGAAACGCCGCCCGAACTTCCATCGCGAGATGCTTCGCGACGCGGTCCTGGGCAAATAAGGTCGAATTTTGCGGAGACGAACTCGATGAGCACCACTGATAACGAGAATCCCACCCAGGGCGGAGTAGGGAAAATCCCGCTTCTCCAGCGCGGCTCCAAGTTTATCCTACTCAAGGTCCTTGAAGGCGATCGGCGCAATACCCAGTTCAAGCTCCATAAAGATCGGATCGTGATCGGCTCCGTGATCTCGGCCGATGTGCGATTGGCCACCGAAGGGGTTTCGCCCATTCACGCCGTCCTCGAAATCATCGACGGCGTCGCCACCCTCTACGATTTGGCCAGCGATACTGGGGTTTTCGTGAACGGAGCGCGCACGGTCACCCAGAAGCTCAAGGAAGGTGACGCCATCCGCATCGGAGGTGTTGTCATGTCGTTCGGACTCGAGGAGTCGAGCCAGGTTACGGCTGGCGAGCGATTCAAAGAGACCGCTGCCGGCCGCAAGTTATTCATGAATCCGGACGAGGACTTCAAGTCCCTGCTGCTTCAAGATGAGCGCGACATCGAAATTATCTTCGACTACCGCCCGAGCCAGAAACCCGCGCTTGAGATTGTGATGTCCTGGCGCGGAACCATCCTGGATGTCGAGCATTTCGTTTTTTTCAGGCAAGTGACGGTCGGCGAAGGTCGTAAGTGCGACTTCGGGATCCCGACCGGTCTTGCCATGCGGGTATTTCCACTGGTGACCCGTACTGCGGGAGCCCACACCTTGAACCTCGATCCCAAGATGCGCGGAGTGATCCAGCGCAAGGGGCAGCTCCAAAGTTTGGCCCAAGTGCGCGGATCCGCCACCAACGCTTTCCCGATCCCTCTGGATGAAGGGGATTTCGCCAAAATCAGCGTGGGCGAAGTCGATTTCTACCTGAGTTTCACCGCGGCTCCGCCGCGCCTCAAGCGCAAGCGGATCTTGGAGCGAGATCCATTCTTCTTCAAGATCCTCGCGGGTTCCCTGGGCTTTACCGCGGCGCTTATCCTAGGGTTGACCCGATTCGCGGTTCCGAAGCCGATCGAAGCGGAGCAGCTTCCCGAGCGCCTCGCCACGATCCTCTATCAACCCGAGAAATACGCTTACAAACCCAAGGTGCCTCAGGCTTCCACCCCCGTGATGAAGACCTCCGAGCTGATCCAGAAGGTCGAACCTCCGAAGCCGAAGAAGCCCGAAGTGACCAAGCTCGACATCAAGCCAGATCCGAAAAACCTGAAGCGTCCCGTCGCCAAGGAAATGGAGATGAAAAAGCCAACTGTGATCGCCAAGGCCGTCACAGGGTCCGGAGGACGCAAGTCACCTGGACAGAATGAGGCCAAGGAAGGGCAGGGCGCTCGAGCCAAAGGGAAGGAAGGCACCCGAGGCACGAAGCACGCCAAGAACTCAGGCACACCCCAGAACCTCGCCACCCGTCCCTCTCCCGAAGGCGGAAAAGGTCGGGGTGGCGGTAACTCCCAAGTCGAGGACCAGGGCAACGTCGACTTCCTCAAGGGGGCGAGCAACAAGATCCAGGATCTGTTGGGGAGCACTGCCAATCGCTTGGGCAAGGGTGGTGACAAGCTTCAGGGATTCGGAGCGTTCAATACCGTGGGACGCGGGGGCTTGGCCCTCTCCGGAGACGGAAAAGGCGGCGGCGGAACGGCTGAAGGTCTGGGAGGCTTGAGCGACAAGGGACGAGGCGGGGGGCGTGTGGGCACCGGCAAAGGCGCCGCTGGGTCCGGCAATGGCATCATCGGCGGCAAGGCTCGCGTGGTGATCCGCAGCGGCGGGCCGGAGGAGGCAGTCGTTATGGGTGCGATCGACGCGGGAGCAGTCGAAGCAGCTCTTCTCGCCCATCGCGACGAGTTTCGCTATTGCTACGAGAAGGAAGTGAACAGCCAGAAACTGAAGGATCCCAATCCCGCCAAGCTCGCGGGACGCGTCGGTACGAACTTCGTGATCGGTTCCAGCGGGCGCGTGACCAATGCGGCCGTGGATACTTCGACCTTGAGCAATCGGGAGGTGGAGAGCTGCATCCTGCGCGTGATCAAGATCATCGACTTTCCCGTTCCACGTGGGGGCGGAATCGTTCAGGTCGCTTATCCGTTCAAGTTCAGCGCCACAGGCGGCTAAGCCGGCGGTACGTCGACTTCGATTTCCGCGTCGTCGCTCTGGGGGTAGCATTGGCATCCCAAGCGCCAACCCGCAGCCAAAGCCGCCTCCCCGAGGTGCTCCCGCTCCACAGCGGTCGGTTCGGAGAGTCGTCCGTGAAGTGCCCGGACCTGGATGCGATCCGCTCCACAGATCCCATGCCCACCGCATTGGCTCCCGATTTCCAATTCCTCCATCTGCGCGTGGGCCAGTAAGTTCAGGCTGGGGTAGCTGGGAACCTCCAGGGTCGCGGGAGTTCGTCGAGGGGTTTGAAATTTCACGCTCATCGGGAGGCCTGTTCTAGCTCCCTTTGCCGTTTTTTGCCCATCGTTTTCGGTTCCTTTCAAGACCCCCTCTTGAAATCCGATAAGCATGTCAGGGAGCGGCGGCGCTCTCTGGGAGGGTCAATAGGATGACGATACTGCGCGGTACGCCAGGCTGGAGAGGTTGGAGTGCATGGGGGCTCGCGATTGCCGGGGCTTCGGTATCTGCTCAAGCCGCGACGACCCCGGATATTCAGGCAAAGACCGCGTGTACTTCCGCGGTCGAATACGTCGCGACGCTCGAATACCTGCGCGGGGGCTCCAAGGAGTACAAGGTCCCCGAGGAGGAGGCGAGGAAGATCGCCATGGACGTATCAGCCGGTTGCTCGGGAGCCGCGCTCCGCTTCATCAAAGTGGTGCAGGTCCTCTCCAAGGCTGAGTTAGGTGCCCGGGACGCGGTTCGAGTCGCGACCGAACTCTCCACAAAGACAGACCGGGAGACCGAAACCTTCATCGCAGTTTTCAAACGGGCTTACTCCGAGGACTCTCTGGATCTCGATCTATTTTCGTCCATGAAGATCGCCCGTGCGCTTTCGACCGAATTCGAGGGGGACGTGCTGGCGGTCCGTGAGGACTTCGAAAAAATCGTCGATTTTTGCGTGAACGAGAAAAAACTCGATCTGCCGCCACCGGTCTGCGCAGAAATGGCGAGTCGCATCGCGCGCCGCGGCCAAGCCTGGAGCGGAGGAGTATCTTCGGGTTTCCTCAAGATCTACGAATTTGCGCGCTCCCATGCGGATGGACCGAAGATCTCCACAGGGGCGGCCCTGAGGCTCGCGGAGGAATTGACCGCGGACGGTCCGGGAGCCGCCGACAACTTCATCCAGGGTTACCGCTACGCGAGTGGAGCGAAGGGGCTTGGCCTTCCGATCGAGCAAGCGATGATCTTCGCCGAAAAAATGGCCTCTTACTCCTGGAGTGGCTCCTCGTCGGGTCGCCTGGCGACATCCGCGCGGGGAATCGCAGGCCGGACCCCGGAACCGCCCTTAAAATCGGGCCGATAGCGTCAGCGTCGGAGCAGGTCGATCTGTCGACGGCTCGGGCGAAAACCCCACTGAGGCGAGTGGAGCGTAAATTTTCCGTTTGTAGTCCTGTTGCTCGTACGCGATGGTCTGCCACCCATAGGGAAACACGATTGGCGCAAACGCGGTGATCAGGGCGATTCCTCCCAAAGCGACTCCCGCAGTGCCGCCGCGCGCGTTGCCCAGCATGTAGATCGATGCCGCTCCTTCGGTCACGGCCGAAATCAGGGACAGACGCCTTCCGACGGACGCCGCTCTTTCCAGGGCTTCCTCGGCCATGCGTTCCTTGACGAGCTGCTCGCGCGTGTCTTTCGACGGCAGCGACTGGATCTCTCCCAATTGGCTCGAATAGGGAGTGTAGGAGTTCGACAAAAGCAGCGTAGTCGCAATCCAGGCTGAGCCGACGAGGGCGCCTACTCGTGCCGAAGCGAGATCGCTGCCCTCTTTGCGATTCAAGGAGTTTGAGAACAAATTGGCCGAAGCGGCTAGAGTCGCCAGCGCCGAAACCTGGAGCGGGACGTGGTTGAGCCAACGACGGTCGGATTCGCGGCGGGCTTCGAGGGCAAGTCGTTCACTGGCGCGCGGTGCAACCTGCAGCTCAGGGTAGGAGAACCCTTCTGCGGAATA
Source organism: Bacteriovoracaceae bacterium (assembly GCA_043759365.1). Lineage (GTDB taxonomy): Bacteria > Bdellovibrionota > UBA1018 > UBA1018 > UBA1018 > JAYVNB01. Next base: position 7,011 of record JAYVNB010000013.1, read on the forward strand.
GGCTGGAGAGGGGAGGAGGGAAAGCGAAAATCCCACAACCAGGAGCAGGGCTAGTTGCTTCACCGAGGCGTTTTTCGGGGTCGACACTCGTAGGAATCTCCTTAAAATGATGAGGAACTCCTTTTAATTTAAATCAAACCCGCGATTGGGAAAGACGAAAATGGCCCTCCCCCTCATTAGTTTCTGGCGCGCATTCGTCCTGTCGATTCTTTGCGCAGGATCGACCGCCCTCGCTTCTGATCAGGTCGGGACCTTGACGCAAGTCCGGGGGGAAGTGAAGCTCTTCACCGATCCTTCAAAAGCGCTTCCAAAAAATCCCCCACGCGCCCTTTTTGAAGGCGAGTATTACACGGTAGTGGAGGCCAAGATCGGTGACCGGATCCTTTGGGGAAACGTGTTGCGGACCTCTCCGGGCGCACAAGCCAAAGTGGTCTTTGATAACGGTGACCAGTTCACTCTCGGACCGGGTTCCTCCTACCGCGTTTTCTGGGACAAGGATGCGTTGGACGGAAAGCCACGGGTCGAGCTTTCCTACGGCCAGTTCCGTGGTGTGGTCGCCAAAGGAGGACCACGCTCGAGGTTCAACATCCGAACGAAATCGGCGACGATGGGAGTGCGCGGAACCGACTTTTTCGTCGAATCCGAGCCCGCGACCGGCGAGACGCAGCTCTCGGTGCTGCGCGGGTCCGTCGAGATGACGCCCCGGGCAGCCGATGCACAGG
>JAYVNB010000014.1:0-7720 GCA_043759365.1 Bacteriovoracaceae bacterium
CGCCTGTCCGAAGCCGAGGTCCGGAGAATCGGATTTCCGTGGAGCTCTCACCTGGTCAAGAAAGCGCTCGCGAGCGTCGGGGGAGCGATGGCGGCGGCGGAAGCGGCTCTTCGCTTCGGCATTTCCGGCAATCTCGCCGGAGGTGTACCCATCACGCCCACTACGGTTGGGGATCCGGCTACTGCGTACTCAACGAACTCGCAGTCACAGCGCTTGACCTTCTGGCCCGCGGCAAGGTGACCATCCGAACGTCTACGTGTTCAATATGCATTGTCGAAGCAACTTTCCTTTTCGAAAAGTCCCCTCGACCTTCGACATCGAGCTCGAAGACGGGATGGAGGACTCGGCCTACCTGGCACACCTCGAAGCGAACCTCGATCGAGTGTTTGCCTTCGACCCGGGCATCGTGCTTTACCAGGCCGGAGTCGACCCCCTAAAGGAGGATGCACTCGGCAAATTGCACCTCAGTCATGAAGGACTCTACCGCCGAGACCTTTTCGTGCTGTCGGAGTGCAGAATTCGTGGAATTCCCGTTTCGCTGGCATTGGGCGGAGGGTATTCCCGACCGATCGAGCCGACGCTCTTGGCCTACGAAGGAACCTACCGAGCGGTGCGCGAGGTCTTCAAATTTCGCGACTCAAACAAGGAGCCCCTGAAATGAAATCCACCTTCAAAAGTACCCTGATCGTCCTCTTGGGCATGGGTGCACTGGCTTCAACCCCTGCCTTCGCCACCGCCTGGCATCAGTCCAACGCCTTTTTCGCCTATTACGATTTTCGCGTCGATTCTTCAGGCCAGTCCTTCTGAAAAACCGTCTCCGGCATTTTCCTCCATACTGCGCTTCTCACCCAAGAGTCCTGCGGTGGGAGCAGTTTGTTGCCGGCGATGGTCAGTGCGAGCCTCATCCTCAAGGCGTCAGCGCGGTGACCACGCAAATCGGTAATAGAGCTCCTCAAACCGCTTGAAGGGAAGAATGCTAAAATCGGCGTCCTTCCCCACCTCGAGAGTTCCCTTGGACTCCTGAAGGCCGAGGGCCTTGGCCGCGTTGTAAGTCACCGCTGCAAAAATCTCGGCCCGACTCATCCGAAGGTAAAGCGCCGCAATGGTCAGAATGGCTGGCAGGTTCACCGTCATACATGTACCCGGATTGAAGTCCGTGGATAGCGCAACGCAAGCGCCGGCATCGATGAGCGCGCGCGCAGGAGCATGCTCGGCCCTCAGATAAAATGCGGTTCCCGGAAGCAGTACGGCGACCGTATCCGACTTTGCCAGGGCTGATACTCCTTCCTCCGAAACACAAAGCAGGTGATCGGCCGAGAGTGCGCCGACTCCTGCCGCGAACGCGGCGGAACCGGTATCGCCGAGCTCATCGGCATGGACCTTCACCCGAAGTCCGAGCTTGCGTGCTTGAGCCAAGAGATGGGTTGCTTCGGAAACGGTGAAGTAACCCTCATCGATGAAAACATCACAAGCCGAAGCCAGTCGCTTTCGCGCCACTTCCGGTAGCATCCGCTCCGTGAGCTCCGTTAAATATCCTTCCCGACTCATCTCTTTTGGAAACCCATGGGCTCCCAGGAAGGTCGCAGTGAGCGTCATATCCGGGAACTTCTTACGGAGCCGCGGAATCACTTCAAGTATTTTCAGTTCGCTTTCGAAACTCAACCCGTATCCGCTCTTGATCTCGATCGTGCGGACCCCGTAAGAGCGGGATTCTTCAATCCTCGGTACCGCAAGAGTCTCGAGTTCATCGATCGAAGCGGAGCGGGTGGCGAGCACGGAAGTGAGGATGCCGCCGCCCCTAGCCGCGACCTCCTGATAGCTCATGCCGCCACAGCGGAGTGCGAACTCCTCCGAGCGATCGCCTGCGAACACCAAGTGAGTGTGGCAATCGACCATCCCAGGAATGATCGCCTGTAACCCTTTCAGGTTCCGCTTCGGCAGTTTCAAGTACTTTTTCGGGATCTCCAAAGTGGGGCCGACCCACACGAGCTTGTCGGGGATCTCGCGTCGACCTACCCGTTTCGTCTGATAAACCAAGGCGCCATCGAGGATTCGTCCCAGATCGGACTCCTGAGGTCGACGTCCATCCCGGCACCGAACTCCCGCGCCAGTCAGGATCTCGCTAGCATGCGTAATCAGCTTCAATGACATCAGTCGCCTTGCATCGGGATTTTTCCACCCCGTTCGGCGAAGGCACCCCTTCCGATTTCCTGCGCGGTTTCGTATCCCGCATCCGCATGCCGGACGACTCCCATTCCCGGATCGGAGTTCAAGACTCGGGTCAGGCGCCACTCCGCGTCCGGTGTTCCGTCCGCGACGACGACCATGCCCGAATGGATGGAGTAACCGATCCCCACGCCTCCTCCATGGTGCAAACTCACCCAAGAGGCTCCGTTCACGGAGTTCACTAGCGCGTTCAAAATGGGCCAATCCGCGACGGCATCCGACCCATCCTTCATCGCTTCAGTCTCGCGGTTCGGAGAAGCGACCGAGCCACAGTCCAGATGGTCGCGACCGATAACGATCGGGGCTTTGACTTTGCCCTCTCGGACCAAGCGGTTGAATAGGAGCCCTGCTTTTTCGCGTTGTCCATAGCCGAGCCAGCAAATTCGCGCCGGTAGTCCCTGAAATTGAATGCGTTCCTGTGCCATTTTGATCCAGCGATGGAGACCCTCGTCCTCGGGGAACAATTCGAGCAAAGCCTGGTCGGTCACCCGGATATCCTCAGGATCACCCGAAAGCGCAACCCACCGGAACGGTCCCCGACCTAGACAGAACTGAGGACGGATATAGGCTGGAACAAAGCCGGGAAACTTAAAAGCATCTGACTCCTTCATTCCTGCCTTGACGGCCATGGCCCGGATGTTGTTGCCATAGTCGAAGACGTGCGCTCCGCGGCTCTGGAACTCCACCATCGCTTCGACATGGCGGCGCATGCTCTGGATCGACTTCTCAGAATAGGACTTGGGATCGCGCTTGCGGAGCGCCTCGGCGTGCTCAAGCGACATACCGGCCGGCACATAACCGTTCAACTCATCGTGCGCGCTCGTTTGGTCCGTCACGAGATCCGGGCTAAAGCCGCGTTTCAGCAATTCCCAAAGCACTTCAGCCGCGTTACCGACCACTCCGATGCTGGTCGCTTTTTTGGCTTGTTTGGCAATCTCAACCCGCTTGAGTGCATCATCCAGATCATCTGCCATCTCGTCCAGATAACGACTTTGAAGTCGGCGGCGTGCGCGGAGCGGATCAATCTCGACATTGAGTGAGACGGCTCCCGCCATGCTCGCGGCGAGGGGCTGTGCGCCACCCATCCCTCCCAGACCCGCGGTCAGGATCACTCGGCCGGCGAGAGAACCCCCGAAGTGCTGTCGCCCCGCCTCAGCGAAGGTTTCATAGGTGCCTTGGATGATGCCTTGAGTACCAATATAGATCCAGGACCCCGCTGTCATCTGGCCGTACATCATCAGACCCTTGTCCTCAAGCTCTCGGAAGTACTCCCAGGTCGCCCACTTGGGGACGAGCATGCTGTTGGAGAGCAGTACGCGAGGGGCGAGCGGATGGGTTGGCATCACAGCGACAGGTTTGCCACTTTGAATCAGCAAAGTCTGGTCGTCCCGCAGGTCCTTCAGCGAAGCGACGATCGCATCGAAACTTTCCCAATTGCGTGCGGCCTTTCCGCTTCCGCCATAGACGACCAGATCCTCGGGGCGCTCCGCGACTTCGGGATCGAGATTGTTCATCAGCATGCGGAGGGCTGCCTCTTGCTGCCAACCCCGGCATTGAAGTTCAGATCCCCTGGACGCACGCACCACGCGACTTTTGCTGCTCATGGCTGCGGAGTTTGGCGGAAGTCGGGCTGCGGGGCAACTGCGAAAAGCCTGCCCGCCCCAGGTGCCTCAGGAGTGCATCAGACCTGCTTTTTTACTCGGATTCCCAAAGCCTTTGAGCTCAGCATGGCATCCAGTTCGTAGTCTGCGATCAACTTCTCGACATAGCCCATGTCGTCGTGGAGGGATCGATCATTTCCCATATAAGTGACGCGTTTCCGGATTCTGGAATAAAGAGTTTCGATCACCGCGGACGAGCGGAGTGGCCTGAGGAAGTCGAGCCCCTGAGCCCCTGCAATCAGCTCCATCGCCAGGACCCGTCGCGAGTTGAGCACCACGCGCGCCGCTTTTCGGGCGGCCCACGCACCCATGCTCACGTGATCCTCCTTGTCCGCCGAGGTCGGGATGGAGTCCACGCTCGCAGGATGGCAGAGTGTCTTGTTTTCTGAGACGATCGAGGCTGCCGCCACTTGCACGATCATGAAGCCGCTGTTGAGGCCGCCTTCGCGAGTGAGGAACGCAGGCAGCTCCGAGATGGTCGGATTGATCAGTTTCTCGATCCTCTGTTCAGAGATCGAAGCGAGCTCCGCTGCAGCGATTGAGAGTGCATCCATGGCGATGGCGACGATCTGACCATGAAAATTGCCACCACTCAGGATCTTTCGCTCCTCCGGAAAAACGAGGGGATTGTCCGTCACCGAATTGATTTCTCGCTCCAGCACTTCGCGCACGAAGCGCAGGGTATCGCGTGAGGCGCCGTGCACTTGGGGCATGCACCGCAGACTGTAAGGGTCCTGCACTCGACCGCAACCTTCGTGCGAAGCCGCCACTTCGCTCTTGCCGCCCCCCGAAAGTAGGATTTTCCGCACCCTTTGCGCGACCAAGACTTGCCCCGGATGAGGGCGAACCGCGTGGATCTCGGGCTCGAAGGCGCTGACCGTACCTCGCAGGGCTTCTAAGGTCATCGCGCCCGCGACGTCGGCGACATCGGCCAAGTGCTCGGCTTCGAGGAGCGCCAATCCGCCGATCGCGGTCATGAACTGAGTCCCGTTGATGAGGGCGAGGCCCTCCTTGGGCCCGAGTCGGATCGGCTTGATCCCCGCCGACTTCAGTGCGCTGGCGCCCGACATCGTTCGACCCTTGTAGCGGGCTTTTCCTTCACCGATCAGAACCAACGCGAGGTGCGAAAGAGGCGCGAGATCGCCTGAAGCACCCACTGACCCCTGCTCGGGAATGATGGGGCAGACACCACGATTGAGAAGCAGGAGAATCTGCTGGACCAGCTCGACCCTGACACCCGAATGGCCGAGCGCTAGCGCGGCTGCGCGCAGAAGCAACATTCCCCTCACCGCGGAATCCGGGATCGGATCGCCAACGCCCACCGCGTGGGAACGAAGGAGGTTGTACTGCAAAGTTTCAATCTCTTCGCGCGGGATGCGGACGTTCGACATCAAGCCGAAACCCGTGTTCACTCCGTACATCGTCTTGCCGGATTCGATTTCGCCCTTGAGGTAATTGAAGGCGCGTTGGATGCGTTTGGCGGCCGACGGAGCCAACTCCACGCGGCAGTTACCGAGCGCGACGTCGCGGAGGTTTTCCAGGGTCAGGGGCTTTTGCCCCAGTTTCAAGCTCGTTGCCATGTCAGGACTCCAATGTCTTTCTCAAGGCGGTCATCGACTTCTTGCGATCCGACTGTCCGAAAATCGCCGAACCCGCGACGAACACGTCGGCACCCGCTCGTCGGAGGAGCGCAATGTTCTGAACGTTCACTCCCCCGTCGACCTCGATCAGGAACGGCCGGGATCCGCGCATGGCAGCCAGACGCTCAACCTTATCCAAGATGCGCTCGATGAAGCTTTGCCCACCGAACCCGGGATTCACGCTCATGACGAGCACCAAGTCCACGAGATCAAGCACTTCCTCGATCAAGACGAGGGAGGTTCCTGGATTGATGGAGACTCCAGCCATCAAGCCAAGCTCCCGGATTCGATTGAGTTGGCGATCGAGGTGCGCCGTCGCCTCCGCGTGCAAAGTGATCACATTGGCCCCCGCTTTGGCAAAAGCCTCGATCCAGTCTTCAGGCCGGCTCACCATCAAGTGACAATCGAGAGGAAGGTCGGTGACAGGACGGATCGCTTCGACCACCATCGGCCCAATCGTCAAATTCGGCACGAAATGACCGTCCATGACATCGATATGAAGCCAGTCCGCTCCGGCCGCCTCTACGGATCGGATCTCCTCCGCCAGCCGCGAGAAGTCGGCAGAGAGCAGCGAAGGGGCGATCAAGCCCTTTTCAGGTGAGGAAGGAGGACGCTTTTCACGGGTTTTTTTTCGACGAGTTTTCATTTGAGCCCGCGAGCTTACCTGATTCCGGGTTAAAAACATTGGCTGTTTACGACAAAAGCGGCTTACGCTTTCAGAAGAGGAGATCCATGGATGGGATCCTTTCCACTGTTGCTGTCCGCGTCAATTCTTTGCCTTTTGACGGCCCTGCTCGCGAGCGCAGCCGAACGAACCTCGGAAATCACTGCAGGGGCGTCCATGGATGGACCCACGCAGAACCCGAACCCAGCCTTCGGTCACAACGTGACCGCGACTTCTTACACTTTGCCCAAGGGGCACGCGAGCGTTGGAAACTACTTCTTGGCCTATGGCCTGACCGACGAATGGATGATCGCAACCAGTCCCTGGCTAGCGATCAACTACAACATGCCGATGATCGGGCTGAAGTTTTCAAGCGCGGATTCACTCGTGAGTTCACGCCTTTCGCTCGAAGTTGCGTACCTAAAAACGTACGACTATGGTCTGGATTGGTACCACCAGGAGAGCTGGCTCAACCGGCTGACACTCACCTACGTTATCAATCCGAGTTATCGCGTCCACGTAGGCTTCGGATTCCAATACTTTCTCGAGGATCGAGCTCCATTCTCGTTGCGCCCGCCCTCCCTCACCAAGACCCCAGTCACGACTTCTTTGAGCGCCCTGCAGGAGATTCAACTCACCCAGTCCACCGGCATGTTCATTGAGTCGGGAATTTTGGGAGCCAATTACCCGAATCCCTACGGGCACCTGGGTCTGTCAGGCTTCATCCGCTGGTCGAACGCGTTCCTGCAGCTAGGGGCCTCGACGAGTATTCCCCTGGGTGGATCCGCGACTGCCCAAGATACCGGTTACTGGAAAAAACCCTGGAAGAACATCTATGGCGAGTACCACTCGAGCATCTATTTTTCGAACCCCGTAGCCGTGCATCCCGAGATCCAGCTTCAGCTATCGATTTGAATCTCTTTTCGCGCGACGGTCCTATTTCAGGGTGACGGGTAAGGACTTGCCCCGCCCCTTCAGCCCGTTGATGAATCCTCCGCCGTCCACTTCCTTCTTTCCCTCCCACTGCACGGCGAGGAGTTCGAGCGACCCGGCAAGGGTACCCAAAAGCACCATCCCCGCGCGCTCGAAAATCGTGCCCGGCGCTCCCTGGATATTGGAGCGTACGCGAACCCTCTTCACTTTAAGTCGCTCTCCCGTCTCTTCGATCCACACACTCGTTCCCGGCCACGGATTCAGGGCGCGGACCCGCCGGTCCAAGACTTCAGCGGTTTCAGAACGTCCTTCGAGAGCCTCCATCTCCTTGGTGAGTTTCGAGGCGTAGGTCACTTGCTCCTCGCTCTGCTTCACGCCTTTGAGGATGCCGGCGTCCAATCCCTCCAGAGTGGTGACGATCAGCTGAGCGCCCAAGGTCGCCAGACGGTCATGGAGCGACTGCGCAGTCTCATCGCCCGAGATCGGAGTCTTCGATTGCAGGAGGATGTCGCCGGCATCGAGCTTCTCCACCAGGTGCATCGTGGTCACACCCGACTCCAAGTCGCCCGCGAGGATCGCCCATTGGATTGGCGCAG
>JAYVNB010000015.1:0-22279 GCA_043759365.1 Bacteriovoracaceae bacterium
GAACTTGAGCTCGATATCTACCGTGAAACTCCCGAAGTCCTTGAGATGCTGACCACGGTGAACGGCAAGGTGAGTGGCGTCCTGGATTCGATGGGTGCACCCACGGAGCTCGTGGAGTGGGCCAGGGTGAATCGCCCGGCTTCAGGAGATCTAGGGGAACTCGCTTGGGAAAGTCTGCCCTTGGATGTGAGGCACGCCGTGCTGAAGCGAGTATCGATTCCACGCATCGGCAGTTTTTTCGGCAACCGAAGCGTCATCGGCATGAAAGTGAAAGACCGCTTGAAGCTGCATTTTCGGGAACCGACCGATTTCGACGGAAAACATTACGAGCCGGGCTTCCATGAGGTCGATGTTCGCGGGATGTTCGGGGCGGTGGAGTATGCCGATCCCTCAGACATGGCCGAGTTCTCCGGGATCGAAGTTCATTTCATGTCTTCGCAAAGTGCTGGGACCGCTACGCAAGATGCCTGGAAACTTCTGGACGCTCTCAATATCGTGAGGCCCCACCAGCACGTTCACACGGTCGCGATACTCCCGCTGGAGGCAATGCGCGCTCATCCGACGCTTGAGGTGACGCGCATGATAGAATATTGGCTGCGGGCGAATCTCATGGCGGAGATCTTGGCGATCCGGGGCGGTGGAACACTTCTCCAGATTCCCGGCGAGTTCGGTTCGGTGACTCGACCGAGGATCGACAGCGTGCAGGGGGGTATGTACGGAGCCCTCGTTTCAGGCAACACAGGGGGCGGCGGTTACAACAGCAAGCTCAGCATGATCGCGATGAGGGGTGGAAATACCTATAGCGAGTCGGGACTTTGGGGATTCGAATATCGAGCGATCACCGCGCATGACAATCCGCGAGTGAACGGCATGGTCCTCGACTCCATCCAGTGGTCGATGGTCAATCGGGATTTTGGTTTGTCGAAGGAGGCGGTTTCAAGTTGGATCGGCGAAGGAGCGGATCCGGCGACGGTCCGTTCCCGACTGAGGAACTCTTGGTACAATCTTCACGATGTACGCATCCCCATGGATGCAAATCCCGCATTCCAGGCGATTCTCAGCAGCCAGGCTCCCCGCCACAACGAGCTCTACATGTTGGTCCATGATTGGTCGACGTTTCCCCTGGTGGCCGGACGTCCCCAGGTCCTTGCAGCCATTCAGCTTGCTCAGGTTCATGCCAAAGCTGCGCTGGTCGGTGGCTCTTCGATCAATGAAGTCATGAACCGGTTTTTGACCGAATCAAAAATCGACGATGAAGTCTCGGACTCCATGAATCTGCCGCGCTTTAGTCCTTGACCAGTATAACGCAATGCGTTATCAGTTCGTTCCTCAGGCTTTTGGCTTTTTTAATGAGAGGATCGAACCATGCGTAGTTCAAAGAGAATTCTTCCTTGGCTGATCGGGGCTTTGTTCACACTGAGCGCCAGCCCGGCTTTCGCAGACGGGTTATTCCTTAGGATCCAGGGTGAGGCTCAGGGCCATACGGGCTTCTTCGGTTTGATTTGGAATGACCAAGCCCAGTCCATTTCGGCCTTCGGTTACAAAGGCAGTGACCTCGGTTCTTCGACGCGCGACAAGTTGTTCGGAACGAAGAACGTCGCTGAAATGAGCACGGGTCCTGGCAGCGAACTTGTTTACCGCGTCCGAGGTCCATTCGGCATCGTCGTCTCGACGGTCAAGATCAGGCTCAAGTTGTCCAACGTGGTTCGGCATGCCGGCTTCGATGAAGGCGATTTGACCGTGAGTGCATCAGGCCAAGGGCAGGCCATGTTTCACCTCACCCATAGCAACGATCGGACACTTCGGACGACTTATCAAAACCAGGTGACCGACCAGCTTTACTTCAAAGACGGGCAAGTGAGTCGTACTCCGTTCTGAGCGAATTCGAAGACCCCGCGGGCTTTGGGTTGAAAAACTTAAACACCCGTGGCCCGAGAATGAATTCCGTTTGGCATCTTTTATGGTAGTGTCGAAACCATGGGACACCGGGCAGTTGAACTTCCCGACAGCAAAACCTCCACGCTCATCCCCTTGGCCAGTCGCTTAGCTGCGAAGCGCGAGGAGATCATGAAGTCCTGGGAGGGTCGGGTGCGGCAGCGAGTCCCTGCCGCGTCTCAGCAGTCAGTCCAGGCGTTGAGAGACCATGTGCCTCGTTTCTTGGTTTCCATGTCCCAAACCCTCATCGACTGGAGCTGGGGACTTCACGAGTCGAAAGCGAAACGGGAGGCTGGCCAGGAACATGGGCAGCAGAGGGCAGGGCTGGCGGGCTACTCCCTGGACCAAGTCCTAGACGAGTACTCGCTGCTTCAGGAAACCATTTTCGAAGCCCTCGAGAGGGATGCGGCATTGCTGATTCCCGAGCGCGACGCCATCCTCCATTGCATCGATGTCGCCCGAGCGGAAGCCACGACCGAGTTCGTCGAACGCTTTCAGGAGTTGTTAGATCGCCAAGGGCAGCTCACGGAAAGCGAGCGGAGTTTCCGCGAACTCGCTGAAGTGATGCCACAAATCATCTGGACCCTCGAGCCCGATGGTGTCCTTTCCTACGTGAACGACCGGTGGACCGAATATACGGGCATGCCGAAGTCGGATTTCAACTCGGCCATGATCCCTGCTGAAGCCAGTTCGATTCAGGGAGGGTGGGAAGCTTCTTTTCAATCGGAACGACCGTTCGAGTTCGAGTATCGGCTTCGATCACCGAACGGCGAATTTCGCTGGTACCTCGGCAATACGGTGCCGGTCCGCGGTGCTACCGGAAAAATCACGAAATGGATCGGAACTGCGGTCGACACTGACGAACACAAAAAGCACGTTTCGCGACTGCATCAGGAGCGGCAGCTTCGCGAGCAATTCGTCGCGACCTTGAGTCATGATTTGAGATCCCCCTTGCAGGCCGCCCGCACCAATGCGGAAATGATGGTTCGCTTCTCGGAAAAAGCCGAAGCGCGTGAGCGATGCAGTGGACGGGTGTTGTTCAATCTCGATCGAATTGAGAAGATGATCGGCGATCTCCTCGATGCCAACCGCATCCGCGCGGGCGAAGTGATGCCGATCCAGCTCGAGTCCTGCGATTTACGGACTCTGGTGCGGGAGACGGTTGAGGAACAGGGCTTCATCCACGGGGACCGGATCCTTTTGGAGGCGTTCGGCCCGGTTGTCGGGGATTTTGAGCCCAACGGGATCAAGAGGATCCTGGAAAACCTGATTTCCAACGCTTTGAAGTACGGCGATTCCTCCACAAAGGTGGTGGTCGGAGTGCGGATGCAGCAGCAGGGGGCCGTGCTCTCGGTCCATAACGAAGGGAATCCGATTCCGGTCGAGGATCGGGAAAACTTGTTCCAGCAGTTCCATCGTTCGCGCGCTGCAAGCGTCAGCGGTAAGCAGGGATGGGGTCTCGGGCTCACCTTGGTCAAAGGATTGGTCGAAGCTCATCAGGGAAAAGTCGAGATTGAAAGCGATCCGTCCTGTGGAACCACGTTTAGAATCCAACTGCCGCTGAGGCCCCCGACGTCGTCATCGGAAAAATCAGGAGTTTGCTGAGTTTTTTCGCTTCTATTGGAGGAGACCAATCACTATCGGATCACCCAGGGGCCGTCATGAACGGGTGGGTCCAGAGCCCAGGTCATCGCGATATCGGCATCGGATTTTCGATATCTGCACGGAGTATCTCCAATTGGGTGCAGGATTTTGGAGCGTAATAGGCGCGAGGCAAGGGGCTGAACCTTAAAGCTTTCGAGGCATTGCCTCGATGCGGTCGCCATGCGGCGAGTCTGCGTTTTCACAGTCGGTTGGGTTGCCTTTCTATCAACTTTGATCCAGTCTGTGCCTGTCCGGGCGGGCGGGAGCGAGATGTCGCTCGGCGCGACCCGACAAGGTGTGGAGGCTGGAATCGTGTCGTCGTTGACCCCCTCGGATCTGGAAGTGTTCCGGCAGACGCCGGAATTCAAGAAGTCGATCAATGAGCTGGCTCTGAAAGCCACGAGCACGGACGAAGCCATTTCGGGATCGTCACGCGAGATTTTGGCAAAACTCCTGGGGTTCGACGGTCGAAACGTTAACTATTCATCCCGTATCCTGCGCAAGGCCTTCGCGTGGCTTCCGGAGCGTGGCTCCTCTTCGGCAGGACGCTCGGGGATCTGGATCGAGGAGCCGGGCCACAGTCCTCCTGCGGGGAGCATCGTTTTCCGCCCCTTCACCAAGACTTCTCCGATCACTTGGTATGAATCGTTGCTTCCACGTGCCCCTTCACTGCGCGCAATCGCGAAGACCCTGACCATCGAAGTGGTTCCCATGGACGGAGGCAAGGGTTCTTCAGTGGGGCGCGACTCCCATCGCGCCAAATTCGCCCAGTCTCCCGCGGATTTTGCGGAAGGATCGAAAGCCACGGATCTTTACGACTTCAATCTCAGAACCTCGCTCGCTGAAATCCGCCTCCTACAGGTTTTCGCCAATGCCCGCGATCATGTTTTCAATCGGATCATCGTTCATGGGGGTTTGGGGCCGGAGACCGTGCATTCTTCGGATCGCCTCTGGAAAAAAGCCTCCTACCTCGACCGCACGAAATCCTATGAGGAGTACGCACACTCCCTCGGCAACGTCGAGAGGGGCGAGAACGTAGTCCAGGCCTACGGTCCTTCATTCGACGAAGCCAACCAGCTTTCGATGGATCGCTTGACTCCGTATGGGCACGGGTTCTTCGCCCAGTTCGGACTCGAGCCTGCTTTCGATCCCGCTCTCGTGCTCAGCGCGGAGCCTTCGCGGAAGCTGCGAGTGATCTTCAATGGCGAAGACGAAGGTGGAATGCCGGATGAGCTCGCCATGGCTTACATTTACGAATCAGGGACGCCGATCACGCTTTTCGCCACCGAGAAAATGCCCGGAGTCGACAAGAAGGGTGGTCTGGTCGGAGAGAAATCCCCGGGCACGGACCACGCTGCGGTCACGGTCGTGGACACCGCCCAAGCAGAAGCCGCTGGGCAGCTCGAACTTTTCAGGAGTGGCGAGGGCATCGTCAGCACGAATGAGATGATTTTCAACCAGGATGCGCTCCACAAGGAAATCGCCATGGGCATCCTCGATCAAGGACGAAAAGCCTACCAGCGCAAGCTCGCTCCCGGAACGACCGTGGATTTCCACGATTCAGCGGTGCATAAACGAGTCCTTGAGCTCGGCCGAGAAATTCTCATGCAGGCTGCGACCCCGGATTTCATCGCCAACGCGAAGAAGCAGGATGGCCATGAGTTCATCCAGCCTGAAGGGACCATCAGCACGGCCATCTTCAATCTCAACCAGTTTTGGCTCGAGAATTACGGACGCGGCCTGGTTCGGGTGATGGCCGCTGGCCGGGAAAACCGCGCCCGGTTCTTCCTTCCGATCAAGTTTGCGATCGACCATATCGAGAAGTCGATCCGCTTCAAACGCGATCCCCGAACTTTCCGCCTGATCGATCCCACTCCCGGGCATCGTCCGGTTTTTGAACTGTCGGGTCCTGCTTCCGATAAAAAGTTTTACGAGGACGTCGAGAACTGCTGGCACGCCTTCGAGGGTTCAGAAATGACTCATCTCAAAACCTTGAAGGTCGAAGGCAAAGTCGTCATGAAGGGCGCTGAAGTCTCAGGGGAAGTGACGATCAGGAATCCGGGAGCGGAAGTGGACATCTCTCCCGCGCTGAATCAGGCTGTGAGCGCTTACAAAGCCTCGCACTCGGGCAAGTTACCCGGCCATACCGAAATCACCGTCACTGAGGCTGGGCGAGTCCAAGCGAAGGTTCATTGACCATCGCCTTGGGCACCTTGGCCTGCTTGCCGAGGAATCCAAGAGCGGACGCGATCCTACAGAGACCATAACCAAGATCGATTTCGTGGGATTTGTGGGCGAAGTTCGCGCGTGAGGGAGCGGCGTGGTGGTTGTTTTGATAGCCCTCTCCGAATACCGCCAAGGCGACGAACCAGTTGTTGCGGGAGTGATCCTCGATCTCATGGTTGCGATAACCGTATTTGTGGGCCAGCGAGTTCACCATCCATCCTTGAATGGGATGGCTCATGATGCCCAGAAAGTAAGCGTAGCCAATCAATAGGCTGCCTGATCCCCATCCGATCACGACTCCGAGAAGCAGATGAAGAGCGTAGGGAAGGATCCAGAGCTTCTTGCGATTGAGGAAGTTCACTCCGAAAGGGATATCGGCCACGATCGCACTGGTTTTGGGTTCCGAACGGATCAGTCTCGCCAGCGTGCGCTGGTAAGAGCGAAGCTGCGCCGTCGCGACGCCCAATACTCCGTAGTGCAAAGGGCTGTGGGGGTCTTGAGGGGTGTCGGAATGAGTGTGGTGGAGGCGATGCATGCAGGCCCAGGCCTTGGGGTCGATCCCGGTGACCCAGCTGCCGGTGAGGGCGAGGAATTTCATCGCCCCGGGAGTTAGGCGGACCGCATTGTGGGTCAAGGCGCGGTGATAAAGCACGGTGATGTAAAAGATATTCAGGAGATATCCAAACATGAACACTGCGCCGGCGATGAGGAAGGTGGCCATGAGCTCAGTATACAATCGTATACTGAAAAATGTCAATCAGCGCTCCCGCCCTGTCTAAGTTCTTTGAACTTCAATGCTTTATGGTTATGGTTCGGTTAAATTATGAATAGCCGACTGGAGCAGAAGAACCAAACTCGCCGAAAGCTCATTGAAATGGCGCTTCAGCTGAGCGTCGAGAAGGGGTTCGCCGCGTTGAGTCTCCGTGAAGTGACCCAGGCCGCGGGAATTTCGCCGGCGGCGTTCTATCGGCATTTCAGGGAGATGGAGGATCTTGGATTGGCTCTCCTCGATGAGGTCGGACTGAGCCTGCGTCGCCTCCTGCGTGAAGCGCGTCGTCGCTTGGGTGGAGACCCCCGAGTAGTCGAGGTTTCGGTCGATACTTTCTTGGATTACGTCTCCGAGAACGCAAACCTTTTTCGGCTGTTCCTGGGCGAACGACAGGGCGCTTCGAAAGCGTTCAGAAAAGCAATCCATGAGGAGATCGACCGTTTCGTCGGGGAGCTGACCGAGGACTTGGAAAAGGGTGCACGCTTGAGGAAGCGTCCGCTTTCGAGCGCCCCCTATGCGGCGGAAGCGATCATCGCCGTGGTTTTTACGGTGGGGGCGGAGGCACTCGATCTTCCCAAACACAAGCGAGAGAGTTTGAGACTGCGCTTAATCGAGGAGGTGAAGATGATTCTACGGGGAGCGCAAGCACGCGGTAATCCGCTTTAGTGGCTTCGCGCTTCACCGGATTGCCCAGCTTCCACATTGCAGAGACGGAGTCGAAAACGATCCGGGTCGGCTTGACCCGATTGACTTCATCGAAGTGGATTTTCGTGGTTTGAGGCATCTCCACTTCGGAAGTGCGAAACACGCTGTTGGCCCCATTTTTTTAGGAACAGGGCGCAAATTAGCTGCAAATCCGTTGAAACGCTAATTCGCGATGCGTTGCATTGTGCAATCAGAGGGTGGGATTGGCTGCGTTCAGTCGAATGAAGTTCCCGTAGCGGTCGGAATTCAAAAACAAGGGACCCGGTACGATCCCGACCCCTTGTTCTAGCGCGCGGCGATAGAGTTGGAAGGAGTCCACCGTAAGGCATCTCCACCCAGAGCACGAAGCCGCCTTCTGGGCGCGAGAAGCGGGTGCCGCAGGGAAAATTACGAAGTACGGCCCGCCCGAGCCAGTCGATCCGGTTCAAGAGCTGGATTCTGAGTTTTCGTAACCAACGGTCATAGGCGCCCGTGCTCAGGGAGTCGGCGATCGCGATCTGGGTCACGCTGGGAGTCGCGATCGAATCGAAGAACCGTGGCCCTGGAACGATCCAGCCGACCCGGTACCCCGGAGCGAGGGTCTTCGAAAACGAAGAGCAGAGCAGGACCCAGCCCTTTCGGTCGTGGGACTTCAGAGTGGAGGAGCGGCCGTCGCGATGCTGGAGATCACCGTAGATGTCATCCTCGATCACTGGAAGCTCATGCTGGGCTGATAACCTCGCCAGTCGCTCTTTGGATCCTTCGGACATCCGGCTGCCGAGAGGGTTGCTGAAATTCGGAGTCACGATCAGGCACGCGATTTTTCGAGACTTCAGATGAGCTTCCAAAGTGTCGAGATCGAGGCCTTGAGTCGGGTGTGTGGGAAGCTCCAGAACCTGAAGTCCGCGCGCAGCCAAACTCTGGAGGATTCCGGAGTAGGTCGGGGACTCGGTCGCGACGACATCCCCAGGCTTGCAGACTGCCCCCAAAGCGAGGTTGATCGCTTCCTGAGGGCGCGGGTCATGGCGCGAAGTCTCGATTTGCCCAACCCCGACTCCTTTTTCGGTCCTCTTCACGAAGTAGCCGGTCTGCGGTCTTCACGTAGAGATTCGAGTCTCCGGAATCAATCTTGAGGGTCTCCCGCTCGGAAAGCTTCGTACCACTCAACTGTTATGGATGCATTATGAGTTGGTCAAAACTGTGACCCCCTCGAAACTGCAGTGGATCCACCTTGACCCGGCGCATGGAGGCGGGCAGATTGCACGTTCATGGGCATCGACCGCATCAAGAGATACATCGTGGGGGATCCCCTCACATTGGAGATGGCTTCGCACGAGCGCATCCCTAAATGGAAAGCCCTAGCCGTCCTCTCCTCGGACGCTCTGTCCTCGGTCGCTTACGCGACCGAGGAAATCCTGATTCCGCTGGCTGCTTTCGCCTCGGCAGCGACCATCTGGTCGCTTCCCATCGCTTTCGGAATCGCGTTCCTGCTTCTCGTCGTCACGATCTCGTACCGGCAGACGATCGACGCGTATCCGAGCGGCGGGGGCGCCTACATCGTCGCGAAGGAGAATCTGGGCGTCAACGCGGGCTTGGTCGCGGGAGCCTCCCTCCTGATCGACTACACTCTGACGGTTTCCGTCTCGGTGGCTGCCGGCATGGAAAACATCGCAGCTGCGTTCCCGTTCATGGGCGAGCATCGAGTCCTGATCGGATGTCTGATCATCGTAGTGATCATGCTTCTGAATCTGCGGGGGATCCGGGAATCGGCGAGCATTTTCGCGCTTCCTACATACATTTTCATTTTTTCGTTCTTGGTCATGATCGCAGCGGGCACCTATCAGGTTTTGACTGGACAGGCTGTGATGGTTCATCCCGTGGTCCACGAGGTGTACCCAGCGCTTCCGGTTTTCCTGATTCTCCGGGCGTTTTCATCAGGCTGCTCGGCCTTGACTGGGATCGAGGCTATTTCCAACGGAATTCCGGTCTTCAAGGATCCCTCCCAGCGAAACGCCAAGGTCACCATGGCTTGGATGTCCATCATCTTGGGGGGATTTTTCCTCGGGATCACCTTGCTCTCCCACGTCTACGGCATTCTCCCTCAAGAGGGAGAGACCATGGTCTCTCTCTTGGCGCGTGCGGTTTTCGGTCATCACGGATTCTATTTCCTGATCCCCGCCTCGACCGCCCTGATTCTTTTCTTGGCTGCCAACACGAGTTATGCCGACTTTCCCCGCTTGGCTTCGCTTCTGGCGAAGGACAGGTTTCTCCCGCGGCAATTAGCGAGTTTGGGTGACCGGCTGGTGTTCTCCAACGGCATCGTCGGTCTCAGCCTGGCTGCGATGCTCCTGCTCGTCCTGTTCGACGGCCGCACTCACCATCTGATTCCACTTTACGCGGTCGGCGTGTTCCTCTCGTTCACGCTTTCGCAGGCGGGAATGGTCGTCCACCACTTGAGATTGAAGGAGCCGCACTGGCGGCGCTCGCTCGCTTTCAACTGCGTCGGGGCTTTCACCACTTTCGTCGTACTGGTCGTGATCGCGGCCACGAAGTTCATGAATGGCGCTTGGATGGTGATCCTCCTGATCCCCCTTTTCGTGTTCTTGTTCCGGGAGATCCACGTCCACTACACCTCCGTCGCGCTCCAACTCAGTTATTCCATCCATTGTGCGCGGGAGTCCAAGACCCCGACCTGCCTGGAGCCGATTCGTCACACCGCGATCGTTCCGGTGTCGGGTATCCATCCCGGCGTCATCGATGCGCTGAAATACGCGATCTCCATCTCCCGCGACGTTCGGGCTTGCTACGTCGAACTGGATCCGGCGGCGACCGAGCGAATGAACAGCGAGTGGCAGAAATGGGTGCCGGAGATCCCGTTCGTAGTCCTCAAGTCGCCCTACCGCTCGGTAATTTCGCCGATCATCCAGTATGTGGATCAAGTGGCTCGTTCGACGAAGGATGAGCTGATCACGGTGATCATTCCTGAGTTCGTGACCGCCAAGTGGTACCACCAGTTCCTGCATAACCAGACCGCGATCTTTTTGCGTGCGGCCCTGCGATTCAGACGCGGCAACGTGGTCACGAGCGTACGCCACCATTTGAAGTGATGAAGCTCATGAAAGTGACCGGAGGTCGAATTCTACGAGGGGTTCTGGCGGCGTATATCGCCTATGTGGGCTTGATCGCGCTCGTCTTGAGCACTTCGCTCCTCGAGCGGATCATCCATCTGGAGCCCACCTCGACTTCTGTGGAGGTTACGCGAGGCTGGAGCTTTGTGCCCGGACTGCTCGAGCTTCGGGATGTGAAGATTCGAATTCAGGATCCGAACGTGGATCTGAGGATCGGGTTGCCTCGCGCTTCGACCCGACTGAGTTTCGCGTCTTTGTTCCGCAGGGAACTTCGGCTCGATGGCGTAAGCGCCACTGAAGTGGACGTTCAGTTGGACCTTCGTTCCGTGGCTCAGGGAAAGGACTACTCCACTACGCGAGAGAAGCGTTTGGGCGAGTCCGCCAACCTTCCTCCCGAAAATCCCTGGCTGATCCATATCGAAGGTGTTGACCTTCGGCAGTTTTCGAAACTTCGGGTCGATCAGTGGCAGTTCGAGGGCAACGTCCATATCAGTGGAGGTTTTGAATTGCGTTCAGGGCGGTTCGCCGAGATCTATCCCTCGCGCCTGGATCTGGAGAGCGGTCAGGTCCCCGGCTTGGCCGATCACTTGGATCTGAAAATCGGCGCCGGCTTTTCAAAATTCGAAGTAGCCAAAACCGAAGGCAACGAGACTTTCAAATACTTGGATGGCGAAGTGGATTTGAAATGTGACTTTAATTTCCGCGGAAGCAAGGGACCACTTCGACTCCAATGGAAAGTCGCTCGTGGAAGACTTCTGCCCGGTTCGAGTCTCGCATTGGACGCGCGACCGCTCTGGTTGGCCACTTCCGGTTTCACTTTGGGGGGGAGGGCGAAAGTGCGGTGGAACGTGAGGGCCGGGAAGCCCCAAGCCGATTCGCATCTCGATCTCGAAGCAGAGCATCTCGAAGTGCGTCCCAGAGACAAGAATTCGAAGATCATTACGGCCGATGGAGTCCATGCTTCGCTCGAAACTTCGGATCTCGACCTTAGGAAGCCGTTCCTGAAAATCACGGCTGAAGCACTTGCTCAGTACCTTCACTGGGGTGTCAAGGCTGACGATCCCGGTTTGGATCGAGTGGCCGTTCAAAACACAGGAGAGTCGACGAGCGTAAAAAAGCAGCGCGTTCAGCCCAAAGGACCTGGGGTCAGGGCATTGAAGTTGAAGGGGGAGTTCGTTTTGCACGGTGGGGTTCTCGCAGGTGGAAGCTGGAAGGGTGCGTTGGTAGCGAAAAGCTGGCCCGCTTCGATCGGCTTGAAAATCAGTGGCGCCAAAGTCGAAACTACTTTGTTTCCCGGTGGGGATTTCATCCGCCAGTCGGAGCAGTGATTCTCTGTGTCAGCAGGTCACTGAAACAGCCCGCACTTTTGCGCGAAGGCCTTGCTATTGAGATCGTGCTTGTCACGGATCAACTGAATTAAGGAGCCTTCAGAAATGCCCACGATTGTTCAATCGATTTTGCCTCAAACCCTGGAGCGCCATGAATCGGAAGTTTTGAGCGATTGGGTTCGCGAACAAGTTTCGGCCACGACCTTCCGCAAGGATTTGATTTCCGAGCGCGAGCTTCGGGAACGATCCTCGGAGTTTCTCCAGGCATTCCGACGAGCGTTCGCGTCCGGTTCGAAAAACATCCAGAGCTCCGAGTGGACGACCGCCCGGGAGATCCTCGCGCAGCTGTCGAAGAGCCAGGCCGAAAAGGGTTTCACCCTGACCCAGACAGCGACTTTCGTGTTCTCGCTGAAACAGTCGCTTTTCACTCGCCTCCGCCGCGAGCTCGAGTCCAATGCTGTCCCTTTGGCCGATGAGGTTTGGGAGCTGACAGTGGTCCTCGATCAGCTGGGGCACTACACGACCGAGATCCACCAAAAGGCACGAGAGGATGTGATCCTCCGGCAGCAAAACGATATGCTTGAGCTCTCGACTCCGGTCCTGAAGCTCTGGGATGGGATCCTCGCGCTCCCGATGATCGGGACGCTCGATAGCAGCCGGACCCAAGTGGTCATGGAAACTCTCCTCCAAAGGATCGTCGAGACGGGGTCGGAGATTCCCATCATCGACATCACAGGCGTTCCGACCGTCGACACTTTGGTTGCGCAGCACCTCCTCACGTAACCGCGGCCTGCTCCTGCAGTAGGCCTCCGGTCCTTCGTCCCGCAATTGACCCGCGCAACTGACCCAGGAGCCGAAAATGGAACGAATTCCGATTCTTCGAATGGGCGATCTTCTCCTGGTCGCGATCCAGGTGGGCATGCATGACAGGTTAGCCATGAACCTACAGGACGATCTGACCCAGAAAATCGTGGTGACCGGCGCCAACGCGTGCTGATCGACATTTCCGCACTGGACATGATCGACCCCTTCATCGGCCGCATGTTGGCCAGCATAGCGGCAATGTCGCGCATCCTCGATACGGACACCGGGGTGGTGGGAATGCAGCCGGCAGCGTGAGCACATCCGCTTCGACCAAGCGACTGGTCTCCATGGCGGAAACCGGAGGCTATCAGCTCGGAAAAGTGCAGGGATTCCCGTCGGACTTCCGACGACGCCACGGTGGTCGTGGTCCGAAAGCGCAGGAAAGATTGAAGGTTGAACTTTTGAGCGTGCAGAGCCGGCTCGAGCGCGACTTCGTGTCAAGACCAACGCGTATGAGTTTCCCGATCTAGGGACCCGGTTCGGGATTTTCGGTATTCCCACTTTCATTCGGGTTCATCATCGCAAGGTTTTGGGACGGATGAGCAGCTTTCAGGGAGATGAGTTTTTCCTCACGGTCGTCCGCAAAATGCTGGCCAAATTGGGTCTCGTTCGGGAGTACTGAGACCGGGGTATTTTTCAGGCCGCGATGCGGAAGAAGGTTCTCGCCTCCTCAAATTTCCCTTCCCTGGTGAGTTCCAAGGTCTTGTCTTCTGCGGGGTTGAGCAACTTATCGTCCAGTGCGCTCAACTCGGAAATGAGGACCTGACTCTCAACGTCAATCGCAGGATTCAGTTTCATGTCCTCGAGAACTTTGCCGTTGTTGTCGTTAGCCGCTTTCTTGCGGTCCATATGTTCGGCTCGAGTCGGTTCCAAGAGGGAGCTTTTCAACGTATCCGACATTTCCGTAACAGAATAGCGGAACATCAAGGCCTGCGCCCGGAAAAGCTGGGCATTGGCCAACGGGCCGGTTCCGCCGCTCAGGGTTCGCCAAGTGAAGAGGCTGACTCCCGATCCCAAAAGGATCAGGGGCAACGTCATCACCGCAAACCGAAACTGCACAGCAGTACGATTCTTAGTGTGACGAGTCATCGAGTGCACCCCTGTTCCAGACTCATCGGCAGGGGAGCAGCATTCATAAGAAAGTGAATGCTAAGGTATCGTGAATGGGCCGATCAGTAGTTTGCAGTCGCCGCATCCACTCGCAACTTGGCTTTTTCCGCCGGAGTAAATTTGAAATTGTAGCGGTACATCGCGGCTTCCCAGTCGCCATACATCGAGTTGGGAAGGGAGATGAAGCGGTGGCCGAATTCAGCCCTGAGTCGGTCCACATTTGCAGCCCGGTCTTCGATCGTTTTCTTGTCCCAAGCTTCCGAGAGGTCGGCCAGGGTGTCGCCGGCCAAGAGGACGATACGATGGTCTTCGGCGATTTTCCGGCGACGTGACTCCTTGCTGGAGGAGTCCGTTTTGCCGACGACTTTCTCGGACTGAGGAAAACCAAGGCTCTGGAGGTTCCTCGCGGTGGCTTCGGACTCCTTGCCCGCCATCCGGTTCGTCACGTAGAAAATATCGACACCCTTGGAGTCGGCGTACTTGAGGAAATCAACTGAGCCTGGAGTCGCCTTCGCTTTGGCGGCTTCGATCCATTCGGCCCAGCCTTCGGGATAGACTTTACCGGTCTTGATCAGCCCTGCTTCGAACTCACTGTTGTCGAGAACAGTTTCGTCGCAGTCGACGATGATCGCGGGCTTGACCCGTTTGCCTTTGTGCTTGGAGTGGAGGTCGCGGTCAAGCTCCACCCGGGCGGCGTTCCAGGCTTGATAGTAAAGTGCGCGGTTTTCAGCGGCAGAGCGGTAGTATCCGACTCCACTGACCATCCATTCGTTCCCAGATTGGGGCGCAGCCGGCCTCGGGGCCGGAGCAGTCGCGCAGCCTGAGGCCGAAGCCAGTGAAAGGGCGATGAGTCCAATCATACCAACCGTGTTCTTCGTCATAGTTATTTTGGAGCTACCTTGTTCGCGGCGCTTCGTCAAATTTCTGAGGGGGATTGGGTAGGCCATCCAGGAGTTGGATGTACCTCTGGCGCCAGACAGGGGTTGCAGGCTTGCCGTCTGGACCGCGGTCGAGGGCGAAGGCGCCCACGTGCCGTCCCTGATCGAGCTTCCAGAATCGCTTCCAAGGCGTATGGCTGGCTTCATCGAAAAACTCTTCCGAAGCCGCGATTGGCACTGCCGGATCTTCTCGATCATGGATGACTAACAGGGGGGTGCGAAGCTCTCGGATCGATTCCTCGGCGCTGTACGAATCCGAGATCAGGATCATGGCGAGTGGGCTGAAGACCCAGGTCAACCAGTGGGAAGCAAGCTTTCGGCGAGCGACATCGCGATAGGAAGCGAAAGTCGAGTCGAGCACCAGCAGGCTGGTTTGGCTCTTGTGCGGAAAATCTGCCAATGCGCGCGCAGCGATCGCACCACCCAAGCTCTGCCCATGGACGATGAACCGAGGAGAGTCCCCGTTCAACTGCCAGGCTTGCTCAAGCGCGGCTAAACCATCGAGGTAAGTGCCTTTCTGGTCCGGCTCTCCCTCTGATTTGCCGTAACCGCGATAGCTGAAAGTGAAGAGGTTGTAGCCATGCTCGACTGCCCAGAGCAGGGAAAGGAAGTGCGAGCTGAGGTTCTCGGCATTGCCATGGAACTGGATGATCGTGCCTTGGACCGGTCGGTGGTCTTTGACTCGTGCCGCGAAAAACCAGCCGAAAAGCTTTGTCCCGTCAGACGCTGTGAAATTCACTTCACGCGGAGGGAAGCCCATCTTGGCGGGGTCGAAGAAAAGGACTCGGCTTGGATAGTAGAAGAGACTGGAGCAGGCGGGAAGGAGGAAGGAGAGCAGAAGGAGCGCGAGCAGGAAAGGGAGCGAAAAAAAAGGCCGGGAAGCTCGCCTTGCGGAGGGCTTCCCGGCCGGGGTCAAATCAGACTCCGCAGCTGATCGAGAGGACGGCGTCCTGCTGGATCTGTGCTTTCACATTCTGGTACATCTCGAGGGATCCGCCCTGCCCGACGATGTTCTTATAGTTCTTCTGGGTCATCTGACCGAAGGACTGGCTAGCAGCGCTGCTGCAGCCCATGGTGCGTGCGAAACCGACGAGGTACTCGCCGCGGCCCGAAGCCATATCCTGGGTGATGGAGTCGTAATTGGTGACTGCGAAATTCACGGCGCCTTCTTCGTTCTTGGCGAACTGCAACTGTTCGCAGCCGATGGTGCCAGAGGTCATGCCGAACGTCGGAGGGATGAAGGCATTGGTGGTGCCACGGGTGGTGGTGGCGAGGAAGGTGTGCTTGTCCGTCACCTGCCAGCCCAAGCCGCAGCTATCAATGGTAGGTTCGCCGCTGGAGGCAGCAGGAGCAGCCCGGCGAGCGACGGGGCCCGCTGCGGAAGCGAATGCGGGAACAAGAGCGACGGCCATCAAGATGATCAATAGTTTGTTCATAATTCTCCTTAAGAATTTGAAATGTAAGGCTTCCCCGATTGTAAAGCCTCTCGGTCTGAAAGCAATCGGCAAAAAACGACCAGGGTAGTCAATTTGATTGCGAGTGAGTGATCAAAAATAGTGATTCAAGGTCAGTTTGCTCTCACTGATATCGACGCCGTTGCTTTGAGTACGGAGGACTCGGAGGAGTGAAGCGCGAGCATCCCACGATTGGTTAAGAGCCCAGGACGAGTCGAGCTGGAGCTCGTGATACGCAGACTGCCGATCCGCCTGCGCAATGTCGCTGATCCAGTTCCATCCAACCCGGAACTTCCACGCCTGCCAAGGATTGGCGATCGTCGCGAGCTGGATCTTGGGTCCGAATCTGTAACCCTTCGAGAAAGCGCCGCCTCCCGATTCGGCTTGGACCATTCCCAGGGCATAGAAGATGGCGTGGTCCGAGAACAAGTTGAAGGTTGCACCGGCTCCGCCGTCGAAGTGGGCGACCCGGCAAAATCTGCAATTCAGGTCTTTGGGTGTCAGCCAAGAAACGTCAAAGGCCCAAGAAGCGCGTTTCTCGACGAAAGTGAATGGGAACAAGGAAGAAACTGCGAGTGCCTGGAACTTCTCAACACGGAACTGGGCGTGTTGGGTTCCCTTTTGGGGCAGGTACCGCAGAGTGATTCCCGGGAAATCGATCTGGGAGAATCGGATGTAACCGGTATCGTCGTTCATCAGGTCATGAAACGCGAACTTGAAGCTCAAGTCCTGGAACAGCCGATCGCCGATCAGTCCGGCCGAAGTCCCCAAGCGGAAGGGATAATGGCCTTTATCGGGCCGTGAATCCTCCGAAAAAATTAGGCTGGAGCTCTCCGGTGCGTCGGTGAGGGTGCCGTTCAGGGTGCCGTTTAAGGCGACCGTCCGCCCCAGCTCTGCTCTCTTGACCTGGACTTCGCGCATCCGGGCCAGGCTCTCGGGGGGGAGCTTGCCGCCGGCTTTTTGCTTTTCGTAAAAAAAGTAGGCCATGGCGGCATCAAGAACTGCAGGCTGCGAAACTTCCGCGAGAGCTCGATCGCCTTGGGTGACGTTCAGGAATACCTGCGAATCCTCCCGTGAAAGCGCATCGACTTGCGCAAGCATCTTTTTGCGCAGCGAGGGTCGGAATTTCACGTTCGTGACGGCCCCGGGAATCCGAGTCAGCTTCTTAATGGTCTCGGCGGGGATGACGTAGATCGGGAAGTCGAGCAGGTCCCAGTCCGGACGCGCGACTTCGAGTAGGGCCAAGAGTTCATAGGCGCAGTTTTCGTCGAAGAAATAGTAGTTGAAGTAACTATTGGTCTCGAGCTCCCAGGCGTGGAGGATCATCCGCCGGGTTTGTTCGGCTGAGACGTTCAAATCATATTCCCAAATGTCCCGACTCTCGGAGTTGATGTATTCGCCGACCTTCGCGTAGTACGGCAGCATCGAGAACTGTCCCTGGTAACCGCCCGAAAGGCCCAGAGCCATGAATGCGAAAGGGTTCTCATCGGGACCGACGATGGCAGCGAAACTGATCCCGTAGTCCAGAAGGTCGAGCTTCTGTTGTGAGGCTGCATTGATGCGAAGAAAAGTGTGACCGAACATCGATCCCGGGTTGTTCGGATAGGCGCTCGAGAAGACAAGGGTGGCGGATTTCGGATTGAACTTGGAAACGAACTCATCGAGCTTGGGGCAGGCGACATCCTGAATCTGGAGTGCCAGCGCATCCTTCAAAAACCGGTAGCGCTCGGGAAAGGCGCACTGGGGGTGCTGCTTCAGTTTTCCGATCCGGATGTCTTGGGAGAATGCCTCGACCGTTGCTCTCATTTCGGCCTCCGGATTCTTGTAGCCGATCGGCGAAAAGAAGAACCCTTGCCCATCGAGCTGACTCCGGGTCCCGCGAAAAAACGAGGCCGGATGGTAGTGCATCAGACGCGTCCAATATTTGGACTTGGCCAGGTTCTCGATCGACTCCCCTTGAGCATAGGCAGACGTCGGGGTGAAAAGCTGGGCCAGGAGCAGGATCGTCGGAAGGAGCATGGAGCGAGTATACGAGACGAGTTTGGGGCCGGGTAGCAGGAAAACCACAAGGCGCCTTCGAAATTCTACGCCGGTTGCTGGTGCTTGGGCAACCGGATCTCGAACCGCGTCGAGGGGTGGGAAGCATCGAGCTTCAGGCTACCGCCGTGATCTTCGATGAGACCCTTGGCGATCGAGAGGCCGAGGCCTGTCCCTTTGCCGACCTCCTTGGTCGTGAAAAAAGGCTCCATGATCCGTTCAGCCACACGATCAGGAATTCCGAGTCCGCTGTCGGTGACCTGGATACGCGCCCCGAGCCCATCGTCGATCACTACGATCTCGACCCAGGCACCAGGCAGGCCGGCAACGGCATCGAAGGCGTTACTCAAGAGGTTGAGCAGGACTTGGGCGATTTGGGAGGGTCGGCACTCGATCGAAGTCTCGGGAACAACGGCAACCCGGAGGTCGATGCCCCGGTACCGGAACCTTTCGCGGCTCAATTCGAGAGAATCCTCGATGATCGAACGGAGCGGGACCGGTATGAAGGGATCGCGGTCGGAATTCCGGGAGAACGCGCGCAAACCCCGGATGATCTTGGAAATTCGCATAGCGGTTTGTTCGATTTTCTCGAGCCCGACAGTCAATCGATCCTGATCCAGAGTTTTGTCGTTTTTTGCCAGGAGCTGCTTCAGCTGGCCGGCTTTGCCATGGATGATTGCCAGGGGATTGTTGATCTCATGGGCCACTCCGCCCGCCATCTCTCCCAGCGTGGACATCTTGGAAGCTGCGAAGGAGCGCAGGCGTTCACGCTCCAGCAGGTCTTGGGCGCGTTCTCGTTCGAGTGCTACTCCCGCCAATTGGGTCGCGGTCTCGATCAGGTGCGTGTCGAATTGGGTGAACCGGTGAGGGGCCATGAAAAATGCGCAAAAGGTCCCAAGGACCTGGTCCTTTCGATCGATGATGGGAACAGAAATGCAGGAGTTGAACCCAAACCTCCCTTGGATCGTTTCGCGGAAGGCGGTCCAGAGTGGATCCGTTGAGATGTCTTCGCTGATGGCGGGCCGGCGATGGAAAGCAGCTGCGCCGCAGGTTCCGAAAGTCGGATCCACCGGAACACCGAAACTGCCCGGGCCTTCGCGGAACCCCGCTGGCAAGGAGGGCCCTGCCTGGATCTGCAGCCTCTGGGTAGAGGGATCGTAGACGGAAATGACTCCGATCGCACCCTCGAGTTGACCCTCGACCATCTCGATCGTCTCACGAAGGATCTGGTAGGTCGGAGTACCTTGCGCGATCTTGACCAGGATATCCTTATTGGCCATCATCAATTGATGAGCTTGGCGCTGCTCAGTGATGTCTACTTCCGTTCCGAGGACCCGCACCACATTGCCGGCGGAGTCACGGACCGGAAACGCACGGGAGCGAATCCAGCGGATCTGGCCGTCGGAATGAAGCAGCCGATATACTTCGTCCCAGGTTCCTTCAGCTTGTTTTGGAAATGCGGCTTTGACCCTGGGTCTGTCCTCGGGATGGATGGAGTTGAGAAATGCCTGGGCATCGCTCTCGAGCTCCAGCCGACTCCGCTTCCAAATCCTGTCATAGGCTGGACTCGCGTAAATCATTTTCTGTTTCTGCGGATCCGTGATCCAGATCACTTCCTCGACGTTGGAAGTGATTTGCTCGAAACGCTCGAGGAGTTCGCGCTCCTCGGTGATATCCATCCAGAACCCGATGAGCTCCTTGGGCTGGCCGTGCACGTCCCGAATCAGTTTTTGCTCGTCGAGGACCCAGGCGTAGCTCCCATCCGCGCGACGAAATCGATACTGGTTTTTGCCATGTCCTTCGCGAAGAACCATTTCGACGCTCTGGAGGACGCGCGGAAGATCATCGGGATGAACATGCTCTTTCCAGAAGTGGGGGCGCTCGGAAAAGTCGCTGGCCCGGTGACCCAGGATTCGCTCCACATTTCCGGTCATGAAAGTGCCGATGAACGCGTTCTGCACGTCGACCACGTAGATGATGCTTGGGGTGAACTCGACGATGTCCTGGAAGCGGTTCACTCCCGGAGAGGTTTCGATCGTTCCACTACGCAAGGCAACTTGGTCAAGAACTTGGGCGGCCAGAGCCTGGAGAAACGAGAGTTGAGCAGGGGTCAGTTCTCGAGCTGTAGGGTCCATCACGCAGAGAGTACCGATCGAAGACCCGTCCGCCGCGCGGAGGGGAAGGCCGGCAAAAAACCGGACCCCCGCGGAACCCTGAATCCAGGGGTCTTCCGAGAAGCTGGAGTCTCGGGCGTCCCTCACCATGAACACCTCGCGACCCAGGGAGGAATGTTCGCAAAGGGCGTTGAAACGGTTCTCCTCGGATGCCGGGAGCCCGACCTGAGCTTTGATCCGAGTAACGCCTCCCTTGACCCAAGTGATCGCGGCCATCGAGGTTCCGCAAAGTGCGCTGGCCAGGCGTGCGAGATCGTCGAACGCTCGTTCAGGTCGAGTATTCAAGACTTCCGGCTCGCCGAACCCCATCTCCCACTTCATGGTTTCAGGTCAGCGCTTCAAGGCGAAGCGTGCTCGCCGCAGTAGAACCTGCGGGTCGAAGTCAAGTTGGAGATTGGATCATACGAGGACTCGAAGATTTGGATGAAGGTGGCGAGACCGACGTCATTGCGGCCAATCGTCAAATCACCTTGCCAGGTACTGATACCGCCGACTTGAGGAATGAGATTCGGAACCAAAACGGAAGTCTCGATGCGATTGGGCGAGCCTTGGTGTGATTGCACCACGAAGAGCCTTGGGTCCATTCCGATCTGGAAATACCCAGACACGCGTTGGACGGGGAACCCGGGTAGGAAATCATATCCCGTCAGGTAGATCGCATTGTAAGGGCCGCCGACGAATCCGCCGACTTTTGCGATCTCCACTCGGCACGGAGCTCCGTTGGGAGTCACGCCGGTATAGAACTGGCGACTCAATATGGAGCCGATATCGGTGACCGCCACGCGGTTGGAGGAAGTGATTCCATCCGCGGAAGCCACCGTGCAACATCCCAACAGGGCGAGGACCAATAGTCTCGATATTTTGTTCATCATAGATTGAAACTGGGTCGCATGGGCTACCCTTCAAGTCAACCGCGAGCCAGCCCACCGGCGCAAAAAAGGGACGGAGGCGAAAGCCTCCGTCCCCAGTGAGCCCTATGGATTTTGAATTGAGGTCAGAGGCGTTGTCCGCAGTTGAACTCGCGAGTGTAAGTCCCGTTCGAGATCGGATCTACGGAGGATTCGCGGGTCCCGATCGAGACCACGTTGCCAGCTCCGTTTCGGGTGATGGCGATCGCGGTTCGGGAGTAAGCGCCGGCCGATAACCCGGTCGGGTCCACGGTCAAGACGTTTACCCGGAGGGACTCGGGAGTGTCCGAGAACTCGGTTACCCAGAAAAATCGCGAATCCAGTCCGATTTGGAAAAAACCGGATGCGCGGAGGATCGGGAAGCCCGGAAGATCGTCATAACCTGAGATCATCATCTGGTTGGAAAAGCCTCCAACAACTCCACCCATCTTGACCACTTGGACTTTGCAGTAGGAGCCGAAGGGGGTCACGCCTTCGTATGAAATCTGGTTCAACGTGGCGCTCAAGTGCGCGAGGGCAGCTTCATTCGCATACCCGAAGCCATCGGCACTTGCCGAAGTAGCAAGTCCCAGGGAAAGCGCAAGTGCGCCCATCATCATCGTATTCATAAATCCTCCGATTGAAAAACTTTAGGAGGTCTCGTTTCTCATTGGTAATGCGTAGTGTCAAATAAAAATGTCTGACTAGGGTCTAAGCTGCTATGGGCTAAGCTGCTGCCGATCCCTGAGTCTCGTGGAAGCCCGCGAATGAAAAAAGCTGCCGAGCTTCTAACAGGCTGTTGATAAAATCCGACTGACGATGAATCTTTCAATTCCGAGTTCCCGGAAGTGCGAAAGTTGGATTTTTTCTGACAGATTTCGGGCCCTGACGGTGGGCGCGAAGTCCGTCATCGAGCCACCGCCGCTCACGGTGTCGCTGGAAGGGACTGAGTCAGTTTCACGATGCGGAGGAGATTGTAGGCGGCCATCGCGATGAGGCCGTGGGCCTCGGTCTTTTTTCTTCCGAAGAATCGCGATTTCCTCATCCCGCCCACCTGCTTGCCCCAGCCGAACTTCTGCTCGATCAGCTTTCGTTTTCTTT
>JAYVNB010000016.1:0-2442 GCA_043759365.1 Bacteriovoracaceae bacterium
CCGGACCCCCTGAACTCCCTATTCTTTCCAAGAAATCGGCCCAAGGAATCGACGAGAAACGGATGAATCCCACCGGCTCCGAACTGGCAGCCTTGATCGACCACACACTCCTCAAGCCTGAGGCGACCGCTTCGGATATTCAAAAACTCTGTGAAGAAGCGAAGACCTATGGATTCGCCACAGTCTGCCTGCATCCAATGTGGATCACTTTGGCGTCGCGAATTCTTCTAGGCTGTCGCACTCAGCCAATTTCAGTGGTCGGTTTTCCATCGGGTGCCACTTCGTCCGAAGCCAAAGCATTTGAAACCCGGCAAGCCATTCAGTGCGGCGCACAAGAAATCGATATGGTCTTGGCTTTGGGAGCTTTGAAGTCCGAGGACGATGCTTATGTCCTGAAGGATATGCGGAGCGTCGTTGAAGCGGCATCCGGCCGTCCGGTCAAAGTCATCCTGGAGACGGCGGCCCTGAACCCTCCTGAAATCATCCGGGCCTGCCTTTTGGCGCAAAAAGCCGGAGCTGCATTCGTCAAAACCTCAACGGGCTTTGGACCGGGAGGTGCCACCGTCGAAGCCGTTCAACTCATGAGGCAAACGGTCGGAACCTCGATGGGGGTGAAGGCGTCGGGAGGGATTCGAACCTACTCCGACGTTCTCCGAATGCTTCAGGCTGGGGCAGGTCGAGTGGGCGCCTCCGCCAGCGTTTCCATTTTTTTGGAATCCAATTCGGGATCTGCGCTGGAATCGAATCAGTCCAAATCGGAAACTAGCGCCCCGAAAAAGGGTGGTAAGACCGACGGAGAAGGTTCCCTTTACTGATGAAAAATTCCAATCGTTCCTTTGACCGCGTCATCTGGGTCGTTCTCGATGGAGTCGGAGCCGGCGAGCTTCCGGATGCCGCAGCCTATGGCGATACGGGCTCAAATACGCTGGGCAACCTGGCCCGGGTTTATCACCAGAAGACCGGAAAAAAGCTTTCCCTCCCCCACCTTCAAGCCTGGGGACTCGGCAATATCACCGAGATCGAAGGGGTCCCCGCAGTCAAACCGGCGGCAGGTCACCCCGGAGAAGGCGCTTTTGGAAGAGCAGCCGAACTTTCGCGCGGAAAGGACACCACTTCCGGACACTGGGAGATGGCAGGCCTCGTCGTCACAAAAGCTTTCCCCACGTTTCCGAATGGCTATCCCCAGGACGTGATCGATCGCTGGTGCCGGGAGAACCAACTCCCCGGCGTGCTGGGCAATAAAGCCGCCAGTGGAACCGAGATCCTCGACGAACTGGGTGCCGAACACATGAAAACCGGCAAGCCGATCCTCTACACGAGCGCCGACAGCGTTTGGCAGATCGCCTGCCACGAGGAATCCTTCGGACTGCAGCGCCTCTACGACATCAGCAAGTCAGCCCGCAAAATCTGCGACGAGCTGCAGGTCGGTCGAGTGATCGCGCGTCCTTTTGTCGGAAACCCCGCGGAAGGAAAACCCTTCAAGCGGACCTACCACCGCAAAGACTACGCCCAGATCCCGTTCGGGGAGACCATCCTCGACCAGCTCGTCAGCCAGGGAGTTCCGACCCTCGGCATCGGCAAGATCTCAAACATTTATGCTGGCCGCGGGATCCAGAGCAACATCGACACCGAAGGCAATGCGGACGGGATGCGAGTCCTCATCGAACAGATGGGCAAAGTGAAATCGGGCCTGATCTTTTGCAACCTGATCGACTTCGACATGCTCTATGGGCATCGTCGGGATGTCCTGGGGTTTGCAGGCGCGCTCGAGGAGTTCGACGCCCAGGTCCCCGAACTGAAGGCCAAGATGACGGATCGCGATCTTTTGATCATCGCCTCCGACCACGGCAACGACCCGACCTACCGGGGATCCGATCATACTCGCGAGTACATTCCGCTCCTCGCCTACACTCCCGCGATGAAAAAAGCGGGCCCGGTGGATTTGGGCACGCGCTTGAGCTTCGGAGATGTGGGGGCGACGATCACCCATGCCCTCCTCGGCAACGAAACGCCGACGGGAACCGTAGCGGGCAGCTCCTTTCTGGGTCGATTGGTTTCATAGACCCATGCTCACCCCCTCCCTCTTGATCCAAAAAAAGCGCGACGGTGAAGAACTGGAGCGGGATGACATCCGCGACTTCATCCGGGGAATCACTTCGGGAGAAGTGGCCGACTACCAGGCCACTGCGTTCCTGATGGCGACTTACTTCAACGGAATGACCCTTCAAGAAACGGTTGCGCTGACCGAAGCGATGCTCGAGAGCGGAGAACGTTACGCTTTGACCCGAGTCAAGGGCCCGAAAGTCGACAAGCACTCCACCGGCGGAGTCGGCGACAAAGTCTCCCTGATCTTGGCTCCTTTGGCAGCGGCGTGCGGACTCAAAGTCCCGATGATGGCAGGACGCGGGCTCGGCCATACGGGCGGCACGCTCGATAAACTCG
>JAYVNB010000017.1:0-2439 GCA_043759365.1 Bacteriovoracaceae bacterium
TCTTAAGAACGACCGCTCCGGCGCCCGCTTTCTTACGTTGGGAGGTCTCGGAACCGTTTTCGGAACCGTTGTTTTCAAACAGGTGTTTTTGAGACCTCGCCCCGAGGTGGTGCCGAGACTGGTCGAAGTCGGAGGCTATTCTTTTCCAAGCGGTCACGCCTTCGGAGCATCCGCGACGTACATGATCCTGATGTTGCTGGCCTGGCGAAGCTATCACGATCTCGGGTCCCAACTGCTTCTCCTGGCCGTGACTGTGTCGATCGTAGGTTGCGTGGGATTTTCCCGATTGTATCTCGGCGTTCATTACCCGAGCGATGTCCTTGCGGGAGTGATGCTGGGCATGGGATGGGCTTGCACTCTGCGGGCACTCCTCGGGAATCCCCCAGTTCCATTCTGAATCACTCTTCCTCCTCGCTGGGGTATCCTGCTCGTTCGACCTGGGTATCAAGGACTTTTCCGGTACCTGCGTCGATGAGCACTTCCGTTCTCACGCCGCTCTTGGACTCCGTCTTGATAGCATAAATCAAGTAACCATCTTCGTTCTCAATCGCTGATTTGATGACCCGTCCGGGGGCTTTGGCGACAGCGATTTGCATGGCTTTGTCGCTCGAGATTTTGGATAGGCGCGCGGCTTTGATCACGGATTGGTTCCGGATCGCAATCGAACCCTCGATTTTCGCTTCGTGCTCGTTTTCGGCGCGTGCCGGATGAGGAGTGATGGGGCTGAAGAGAAGGACGGCAGGCAATAACATTTGAGTCTCCCAGGCAGGTCTTTATGCCTTGAGTCTAGGCCTTTTAGGTGGCCTTAACAGGGGGCCGCCATTACATTTATGAAAGGGTTGGTCGGGTACAACTTTTGAACAAGGAAGGCCTCATGACGAAAACGATGACAGTATTGGTTTTGCTCCTCAGTCCCGCCCTCGCCTTCACCTCGTCTCCCCCTACCCCCTCCTGTGTCGGGAGTGGCGGAAGTATCCTTCCTGTGAACGACGATCAGGTCCTCCAGTGGAAAAGTACCACTCCCAATCAAACTTTGAAACGCGCCCATGTCACGGGCGTCTTGACGCAAGTCTATCCAGAACGGAACGGCCATGCCCATTTCGAGATCAAGATCGGCCCGAGCGCTTCGGACACGCTCGAAATCGTCTATAATAAATCATTCGGAACGTTGCCTCAGCTCCATCCCGGAATCTCCGTTGAAGCCTGTGGCGATTACATCACTTCCAACGCACCGACGCCTCAGTATCAACCCTCACCGGACGGGGCGATCCTTCACTGGATTCACAAAAATCCATCCGGCCACGGCCATGCTCCGGGGTTCGTCATCTTGGACGGCGGAGTCTACGGACAGGGCGCAGGCCAAGGCGGGGGATGATCCCCGGGTAGGGGTATCCGCCTGCAATAATTTCGAACGAATTCCAGGAGCTTTTCCAGATCGAGTGGCTTTCTCAAAAAGACTGCCGAGCTCCCGGTCTCCGCTTTGCTCGTCATGGCGCTACCGACGACTGGGATCGCCGAGTATTCGGGTGCCTCATGGATCGTCTCGTGAAATATCCGTCCATTTATTCGAGGCATCATCAAATCCAGGATGATGAGCGTTGGCCTGAGACCTCGCTCAATCGGGTTAAGTCCTTCTTACCCATCGCAAGCCGTGACCGATTCATAGCTTTTCACCTTAAGCACGTCCTAAAGGGAGTTCCGGATATCCGCGTTGTCGTCGATGATCAGGATCATTTCAGCCTGCTTTGTTGATCTCGTCCTGATAAGGACGGGCGTCGTTGGGAAGCTCGATCGTGAACGTCGTGCCCGCCTTGATGTCGCTATCCACCCACACGCTTCCATGATGGGTCTCGGCGACTCCTTTGACGATCGTCAAACCGAGTCCCCATCCTCGTTTCCCACTGGTTTGGGCGGCTTGGGTCCTACCGAATTTCTTAAATAGGAGGGCGCGGTCTTCATGCGACAGCGTCTGACCATAATTGTGGACTCGAATCAAGGTCGTTTCAGGGCCTTGTTGAAGGCTGACCGAAATGGGTTCGTCGGGGTAGCCGTATTTCACTGCATTGCTGGCTAAATTCTCGATGCTGCGCCTTAAGCCCTCAGCGCACCAGAAGCCGAGGATGGGTGCCGATGCCTCGAGTAAGAATCGGCTTCCGTGGATCGTCGAAAGTTCGTCGAGCGTCTTTTGGGTCAATTGTCGAAGATCCACTTCCTCGACTTTCAAAGGAAGGTGTTGGCCGGCTTGGATCCGGTTGGCATCGAGCAGGTCCCGAATCATCAAGTCGGCGCGCTTGACCGTATCGACGATCCGCGCGGCAAAGGTCTGAACCGTAGTGACTTGATCCGGGTGGCGCAGGATCAGTTGCGCCGCGGTTTGAGCGGCCGAAAGCGGATTTCTCAAATCGTGGGTCATGGTTGAAACGAAATTTTCTCTCAGTT
>JAYVNB010000018.1:0-7598 GCA_043759365.1 Bacteriovoracaceae bacterium
ATCCGGGACCGCGTGCATTGATCCGCTCGATGGCTCAAAGGTCAAACCAGTCGATCGTGAGGCACGAAAGCTTTTCGCCCTGGGTTTCGGCCAACACTCCACTGACCTGAAAGACGGCATCCACCAGGATCTTACGAACAGCAAGCGCGTCCTCTCGCGATATCGACATGGGACAAGTGTAGGAGAGCTCCTCGGGCTTCTGTCGACCGAGTTTCTCCAGCGCCTTGATTCGCCAGTTCTGGTGATGCCTGCCCAAAAATGGGGAGTCCAAGCCAAGCTCCGTTCTTTGGACAGTGGGACGGATTTTTCCGCTGCCCGGTTCCACCTCGATCAACTGACAGGAGACGAGCGTGTCCACGACCTGTTGCAACAGGGACTTGGGCAAGTTGAAGTGTCGTGAGACCCCATCCAAAGTTTGGAGAGCGGGAACAAAGCTCGCGAGTCTCACCGCTCCGTAGTGCCAATGCGAGTAGTAGAGCGCCTGCTCTTGAAGATCGAGTCTGCGTTCGTTTTCGGGAGTGGAGGATGGATTGGCTTGCTGAGCGGGGACCCGAAGCGAGGCAATTCGGCGTTGGAGAAGTGCCTTGAGTTCCGAAGTCTGGGCCTGCTCGAGCTGCGAAAGGAGGACCCAGTATTCGGTCTCGTCGCGATGCAGTTTAAAATAGCCCGCTAGGCCCATGGCCTGTTCTGAACTGAGGTTTCGGTCGCCTTTGAAAATTTGGCTGATCGTGGTCGGGTGCATCCGGAGGTGCACCGCGATCTTCCGAAACTGCCCGCGACCGCGTCCAGGCATCGCTTTCAAGCGCGCTGAAACGTAGTCCCGATAGCCATTGAACTGAAAGACATCCATACCCTGAAAATTCCCTAACGAAACCCTGACTCGTGGGCGGAACCGCATGGGAGCGCGGCAAAAACTGAAGCTGTGAGGTGACTTACCACGGCGCGCACGGCTAAATAACTCACCGCAACCAATCAGACAGAAACCTGTAAATAAACGGCAGAAGTTTAAAACTCCCCGACTTCGTCCTCAGTTGTCTTTGCCCGAGGCGGCGCCGGTGGGGTGCGCAATCTTCAGCTTCCCCGGGGGGCGTATTCGATTCATCTCGGGCCGCATCAGGGGTTTCGTCAGTTCTCGCTCTTGGCAGAAAATACGTTGAATTCAATCTGTTTTGAGAATGGGGAATCCGTCCTTCAAACTCTCAAAGATGAGCGGGTTTTCGCTTTCCACGCTTCCATCAGCACAGGGTTGCTGCGGCGGAGTCACTTCGGCCCGCATTCTGGGTGATCGAGTCGGAAGGGTACATGCCCCGTTGTTTGGGTTCGACCCAGGGAACCTTCGAGGGCATTTTTTTCGACTGGCACTCCAATGATCGTTATTCAAAGGGGATCCAATACCTCAATCTAGGCAAGCTCCAGAATCTCCTCGAACATCTGATCTTGGAAGGCTCGGCAGAGATGGGGTCCCGAGCTGGAAGGATTTTGATCCTACGGATTCCCTGTTGCTCCCGAACGCGTGAGTGATTTCGCTGGAGGGCTATCGCGTCGACGAACGCACGCGCACGGCGCTGCAACAGATTGCGATGGTTGGGTCGGTCTTCCGCGATTTTGATGCGGACGAATACCTACGTCGAAATCCGCAACTGCAATTCGATCTGTAGTCCTGAACATGAGGGCTCTTGGTCTGGATACCCGGGTCTTCGATACGGTCGGAACCCGTAGCGTCGAAGCCAACCGAGATCGGAGCATCGAGCAGTTGAACGAGTTCTTCGTCGCTCAACCGCGCGCGACAGTGGTGCTAGTAGGAGCCAGCAAGGGCATTTCTGAGCTGGCGGCCGACTTACTCGTTCATGGTCCGGGGTTGATCGCTGGAAACCTCATGACTCCGATCGTTCATGCATTCGTTCAGGGCGTTCCCGGATCCCTGGCGAACTTCAAAAGTCTCAGCACCGCGAGCTAGTCGAATCGCTTTCGGGAGGCCCCGACCCGGTTGCCCCGCAATCTACCGTGTTTCAGCATCGTGGGAGTGAATTCCGGGAACAGTATCGCCAAGGTGCCCTGGCTCAGCCCAAATCCAGGAGAAGATGCGGAGGCTCGTTCATAAGTACGGGGCGAACGATGGTTTCATCGAGCATCTGAGAACCCGGATCCCCGACGAATGGACCGCCAATTCGACGGTTTTAGTTGTCAATGGGAGTCACGCCCTTTTGGATTCGGAGTCTGACGGTGACTCCTTGCAGTCCGAAGGTTCCGAAAGGGCGTTTCATCGCTACGGATGCCGTCAACAATCCGACAGATTGATTCTCTGCCTCGATGCTCCTTACAATGGACCCATGGCTTCAAACTCATCGACGACTCGGAACGAAAGCACCTTGGGGAGCATTTGCGCGTGGCCGCCGCGCCTTCCTCCGGGAGTGGATCTCACTCTGCTTTTCACCGTGGCGGGGATGGTGCTTTTCGGACTCATCATGGTCTATAGCGCTTCCTTCATCTACGCCCAGGAACGTACTGGCGATGGCTTCGCGTTCATCAAGAAACAGCTGGTCGTCGCTGTTTTGGGGTTCGGGGCACTCTTCATTTCCTGTCGGATTCCCTATCGTCGTTGGGCCGACTGGTCTTACCCAGTCCTAGGAACAGCGATTTTCCTGTTGGGCATGGTCCTGGTTCCCGGGATGGGAAGCCGAGTCTTGGGTGCGCAGCGATGGATCAATTTCGGTCCGATCAACCTTCAGCCGGGGGAGTTGGCTAAATTCGCCGTCGTCATTTTTGTCGCGCGGTTGCTCGAGAAAAAATCCGACCGGCTGAATCAGTTGGTCCCGGGAATGGTTTCTCCATTCTTCCTCACGCTTCCGGTATTTCTCCTGCTTTTGGCGCAGCCCGATTTCGGAACCACGGTCATGATCTCACTGGTTATTTTCGCGCTGATGTTCCTGGCGGGTGTGCCGAAACGGTTTCTTGGATCGGCACTGATCATGGCGGGCACAGTGGGAGCGTGGTTGGCTCTCGGGACGGAGTACCGTCGCGCACGTGTCGCGACTTTCATGGATCCTTGGCGGGACCCTACCGGCAAAGGGTTCCAGATCCTTCAAAGTTTCTTGGGTCTCAGCAATGGGCAAATCCTGGGAGTGGGACTGGGCAATGGGAAGGAGAAGCTCTTTTACCTGCCTGAAGCCCATAATGATTTCATTTTCGCAGTGATCGGCGAGGAGCTGGGCTTTATCGGGGTTGCTGCCGTTGTCGTCACCTACCTCTTCTTTATTTATCGGGGTCTCAAGATTGGTTGGACCGCTTACGAGCGTTACGGTGACCGATTCGGGCTACTGTTGGCGAGCGGCATCACTCTCGCTCTCGGGCTCCAGGGTTTCGTGAACATGGCGGTCGTCTTGGGTCTGGTTCCGACGAAGGGGTTGACGCTCCCTTTCATCAGTTACGGTGGATCGGCGCTCTTGATCGATTTGTTCGCGGTGGGCATTCTCTTAAGTGTGGGCAAAGGCCCCGGTCCGCAGAGTCAGCCCAGAAAATTGTTCGTAGCCTAGCCGGAAGGTTGAAACCGATGAGTTCATCTCCTCAGCGCACGAAGTCCCTGATCATCGCCGGTGGTGGCACGGGAGGACACGTACTGGCCGGGGTGGCAATCGCCGATGCCTGGAAGAAGCGCTATGAAAACTATGGCGGACGGATCGTATTTGTTGGCGCCAAGGGTGGAATCGAGGAGAAACTGGTGCCCCGGGCAGGGTATCCGCTCGAGCTCCTTTCGTTGGGCTCCCTCAAGGGGGTGGGGTGGAAAAAGCAGTTTCGCACGCTTCTTCAGGTCCCTTACTCCTTGGTCCGGTCGTTGTTGATCCTGCTCAGTGTAAAACCCGATGCCGTGATCGGAGTGGGGGGGTACGCTTCCGGTCCATTAGTTTTGATGGCTCGCTGGGTGGGTTGGCTTTGGGGAGCTAAAGTCGCTATTCTCGAGCAAAACGCCGTGCCAGGGCTCACCAATCGGCTGCTCGGTCGCTTCGTGCATGTCGTTCTCTCCGCTTTTCCGGGAGTGGACGACAAGTTTCCGGGGACGAAGGTCAGAGTGACGGGAAACCCTGTAAGGGCTTCGATCATCCGGGTGCCCAGTGCACCCCGCGAGCCGTTCACGGTTTTCATTTTTGGCGGGAGCCAAGGCGCGTTGGGGATCAACACTTTGCTGCTCGATGCCCTCCCATTGCTCGAGGACCTGAAGCCCCGACTCCGGTTCATCCATCAGACGGGTGAGAAAGACTATGAACGAGTCGTAGCGGGGCATCTCCGTGAAGGAACGAGCGCCCGTGTGGAAAAATTCATCTACGATATGCCTACGGCCTATTCCGAAGCCTCTTTGGTCATCTGTCGGGCCGGGTCGTCGACGCTGTCGGAGCTGGCGGCGGTGGGCCGGGCATCCGTCCTGATTCCGTTTCCCCACGCTTCCGATAACCATCAGGAGAAGAACGCGAGGATATTCACGGATGTCGGTGCGGCCAGGCTGCTTGTCCAGTTCGAGTCCAAGGGCGAGGATCTCGCTTACCTCATCCGTGAGTGTATGGAGGATTCGAAACGCGTGGACCTCATGGAAGCCGAAGTGCGCAAATTTTTCCATGAAGACGCGGCGGGGCGGCTGGTTTCTGAGCTTGCCTGAAGACGGGGGATCCGCGTAGATTTCCAGGCTCCATGGTTCATCGCGCACACGAGACACATCTTCATTTCGTAGGAATCGGCGGCATCGGCATGAGCGGGATCGCCGAGGTCTTCCTCAATCAGGGTTATCCCGTGAGCGGCTCGGATCTCGCCGAAGGGGAGAGCACGCGCAGGCTCCAAAAGCTGGGAGCCCTGATTTCGCTCGGTCATCGCTCGGAAAACGTGGGCGAGAAAGTGGATGTGGTCGTCCTCTCTTCGGCGGTCCGATCCACTAACCCCGAAGTTCTCGAAGCGAAGCGTCGAAGGATCCCGATCATCCCGCGCGCGGAGATGCTGGGGGAGTTGATGCGCGGAAAAATCGGCATTGCAGTTGCGGGCACCCACGGGAAGACGACCACCACGTCGATGATGGCCACGATCCTCACCCATGCGGGGCTGGATCCGACCCTGGTGATCGGTGGCCGGGTGGATTCGTTCGGTGGCAATGCGAAACTCGGCCAAGGTAGGTTCGTGGTGGCTGAGGCTGATGAGAGTGACGGTTCTTTTCTGCATTTGCCCGCAACTTTCGGAGTCGTCACCAACATCGACAATGACCACTTGGATCATTTCGGCAGCTTGACGGCGATCGAGGATGCCTTCGTCAGTTTCGTAGGCAAGCTTCCTTTTTACGGCTTGGCCGCAGTCTGCGGCGATGATGCGGGAGTGAAGCGTTGCCTGCCGCGTTTCAGCAAGCCGGTCGTGGCCTACGGCTTCGGTCCCGAAAACGACTATGTCGCTACCGATGTCCACGCGACGGGATTCGGCTCCAGTTTCAAGATTCAACTTCGTGGCGAGAATTTGGGACGAGTCCAGTTGAATGTCCCCGGTAGCCACAACGTTCTCAATGCGTTGGCCGCAGCGGTACTCGCTCTCCGGCTCGAAGTTCCATTCGATCGGATCAGCGAAGGCTTGGCGTTGTTCGCGGGAGTGAAGCGCCGTTTCGAGATTCGGTGGCGCGACGATTCACGCAACCAAGTGATTGTCGACGACTACTGTCATCATCCTACTGAGATCCTGGCTACCCTTCAAGCTGCGAAATCCTATTGGCCGGGACGCATCGTCGCGATCTTTCAACCGCATCGGTATTCGCGCACTCTCAATTGCCGGGATGGTTTCATGACTTCGTTTCGCGATGCGGATTGCGTGATGGTGACTGACATCTACGCTGCCGGCGAGGATCCGATCGAAGGGGTGACCGCGGAGTCGTTAGTTCAGGACATAAGGCGGGTCGCACTCCCGACACAGCGGATTCAGTACGTGGGCGACCTGGAAGGTGCCAGGGCCGCGATGCTGGAAGACTTCCAGCCCGGCGATCTCGTCATTTGCATGGGGGCGGGATCCATCACCCAGCTTCCGGGTCGGATCATGGAATCCCTTTGATGGATCTCCTGCGAGATGAGCCGCTTTCTCGCCATACTTACTACCGGATCGGTGGTCCTGCCCGGATTCTCGCGATACCCAGAAGCCGCGATGATCTCTCAGTTTTGGCGAAAATGATTCGCGAGACCCGCTCCCGTTACGCCATCCTCGGCCTGGGATCCAATTGCCTGGTTTCGGACGAAGGCTTTGATGGGATCGTGATCAAGACCGGGCGCCTGAACCTCGAGATCGCTCCGATTGCGAGCACTCGACTTCTCACCGGCGCCAGCGTTGCGATCTCCTCTCTGCTTCGACGCGCCTGCCAAGAGGGCTGGGGAGGGCTCGAGTTCCTCACCGGCATTCCCGGATCGATCGGAGGCGCGGTTCGCATGAATGCGGGCACGCATCTAGGTGAGGTGGTGTCTTGCCTTCGCAGGGTCGAGGTTTTTGACTTCGACAGTTTGGATTCGTCCACTCGGGGATGGCGGGACTATTCGGGTACCGAGCTTCGCTTCGATTATCGCAAAAACCTTTTTTTGCCGCGCGAGGCCCTGGTCTACTCCGCCGAATGGAGGATTGAGCCAGGCGATCCGGCTACTATCAAGGGACTCGTCGATTCTA
The DNA here is from genome assembly GCA_043759365.1 of Bacteriovoracaceae bacterium. Lineage (GTDB taxonomy): Bacteria > Bdellovibrionota > UBA1018 > UBA1018 > UBA1018 > JAYVNB01. The sequence continues at coordinate 6,667 of JAYVNB010000018.1, forward strand.
CGCTGGCGAGGCGAAAAGCGACGCAGCCGCTTGATTTTCCTTCATGCGGAAGCGTTTTCAAAAATCCAAAAAGTTCGGGTCGTCAGGCTTGGCAAGTGGTCGACCAACTCGGGCTTCGAGGGCATCGCATCGGTAACGCGCAGATCGCTGAAATGCACTCGAATTGGATCCTGAACTTAGGGGGCGCGCTTGCATCGGAAGTCCTTGCTTTAATCGAGTTAGTGCAGAGCCGGGCCCGCGAAGAGTTGGGGATCGAGATGGAAGCCGAAGTGGTTTGCCTGGGGAATCAGGCCTGAATCACTTTCCAGTCCGAACTCCCGTTTCCAAGTAACGAATGATCTCCGTGGACTCGTACATCCACTGAGCCGGTGAGCCCGCTCGCTCGATCTTCAGGCAGGGCACCTGATCCTTGCCTCCTTGAAGGACGAGCTCTTGCCAGGCGGTGGAATCCTCGAGCACGTCGAGTATCGGTATCGAAAGTCCGAGGTTCCGGACGCATCGGCGGGTTTTCGTCGCAAAAGGCGAAAGCTGGAACTGATAGAGTGAATGGCCCGGAAATAAAAGCTTTCTTCTTTCGGACTCAGCAGAGGGGAGTATAGGCGGCTTTGAGGCAAACGAGTTTTCCAAGAATTTTGCGATCCTACCGAAGAAACGTGCGATTTCCCACATGGCGGCGATTCTGGAGCAAGTTTGAATGAGTTTCCAGCGCAAAAAAAAGTCGGCCACCGCAGATGCGGGGCCGACTGCGGGGACAATGCCCGAGGAGCGGGCTTACTCGTCCGTGTAAGGGACTACTTCTACATGACCGTCGGTCACGCCAGCGGCCTGCACCAAAGGTGCTTTGAGGTCCTTGGCACTGCCGAGCACTGTGATCGCCAATTGATTGGGCTTCAGGTACTTGGCCAAAGCCTGATTGACCTGCGCGAGCGTGA
>JAYVNB010000019.1:0-2405 GCA_043759365.1 Bacteriovoracaceae bacterium
TGGGACCAACCCGTCAGTATTCAGAAGATTTTAAGAGATCCGCCGTTCAAAAAGTACTCCTCCGGGGTTCAAAAACCGTAGGTCAAGTCTGCAGAGAACTCGGGGTAGCGAGCCCGTCGTTTTACGAGTGGCGAAAGAAGTATGTTAATGCTGCGGGAATGAAGAAGTCAGAGCGGCGCCCTCAAGATTAGACCTCGACTGAGAAGTTCAAGGCGGTCTTCGAGCATGAAGCGTTGTCCCGAGTTCATTTGAAACTTTCAGCTAAGCGGCTCAGAGTTCATCACGCGGCGTGATTGCTCCTGTCAAGGTTTTCGACACGGGAGGAGCCGCAGAGGCTGGCGAGGCGGGTGACGAGCGCGACGAGTCCACTGTAGCCCTTCACACGTCGCATGCGGCTTTCGCACTTCAGACACGCGGTCGCAAGCCAGCGCTGGAAGTGCTCTGAGTTTCGCCACCGCTTGACACGACGAAGATCCTCTTCAAGAAGGGAGTTCAGGCTCTCGATCGGGTTGGTCGTCGCAAACGTCTGCTTCAGGGTGGGTCCCACGCCGATGCGGTGGATATTGAGCAAGTCATCCTTGGGCTCGAACCAGGACCGAAGTGCCGACGCATTCACGCGCTTGAGCGTGCCCTCAAGGGCCTGGGATGCCGTACTGGCTCAATGGCTGTCGAAGAGGGGAGCGCGTGTGGCCAAGGCTCTCTTCAGGCGAGCGAGAGTTTAAGGCAAGGATATCCATAAGCGGGGCGGCTTCACAGCTCGTTGGGTCATCCCGGCCCAAGGCATAACCATTTCAGATGCGTTTAAAAGTTCGCGCGCTCGTAATTATGCGGGTGTCGTTTGTGACACTTCTCAGGATGCTGACAGTTGCTCCTGCATCACCGAGTGTCTCGAAGGACTCATGCACCCGCAAACCCCTGGAAAGTATGAAAATGTCCAGTGGCATGCCGCGTGTAATTACCCCTGGAAATGACTTCTAACTCGACTGGGATAAAAAGGAATCGGAACATGGAAATTTTGAGCTATAAAAATCAGGCGCGGAGAGAAATCTCAGTCCGCTTGGGCATTTTTGCGGTTGTTGTCTCGACCTTGCTCGGTAGCGTTTGGAGCGAGGCGGCCCAAGAGAGCGCGTTGGAGGATTTTATCGCAACCCATTCCCATGTCAGCCTCAAGAAGGAACTGACGAAACCGTGGGGGACTCGGGCTCTGGCGCTCAGGACGTTGCCCAACGGCGCTAGTTGCGAATTGATATTCCCTGAAGACTTGCTGCTCCAGAAATTTACGCTCATGCCTAATCAGATCAGCGAGTATGAGATAGCCAATGTGAAGCTGGAGTATCACGATAGTAATAATATCTGGATAGGTTTCAATTTTGACGCGACTTCAGAGCTTACGTTGTCTTGCAATGGCGCCCGCTCCCAAAACCTCAGCTTCGGTCCCGACATCACGGTTTCCGAGTTTAAGAAAATCATCCGCGGCTTTTTCAGTTTTAAGGAACTGCATGAGCAAAATCGCGGAGCGAGCACGCTGAAAACCAGCGATATTTCGAGACTCAACCAGACCGCGCGCGTTGATAGCTCAAGCTCGATCACGAATCGTGGTGATTCCGGCAAGAGCGGGGACCTGGTGCTTCCGGCACCCATCGTCGCCGGCTCATCAGCCAGCCTCGCGATATGAAGCTTGAATCTGGTGAAAGACGAACGACTCAACGCTGTAGCGAACCTGCGTTCAGAGCCCTCCTAGGGCGGCAATCTCGTGGGTGACCTGGGCGCGCAGTTCCGCCAGATGGGGATTGCTCCGGTAGTTGGCGTCCAAATCATGAACCAAGGCTTGATTGATTTTCACCCAATACCCCAGCGCCTCTTTTTTGGCCTCGCTGTTCTGGGTTTGATAATGGACGTCCAGTTGATCGTTCGGATCGACCATACCGATCAGTTTGATTTGGATCTTCGAAGCGAAAGGAGCCTCCGCCAAACGCGTCAGGTAGCTGGTTTGCTGGATGGCCTCTTCAATCATCTCCAGGTTCACTTGATTCTCAATCAGGGTATCGATTGTTGCTTGAGGCGCTAGCCCTACGATGACTTCGAGTGCACTGAGCTTGGCCATCTTTTGATGGTCCATTTGAGTGACGAGGGCGGGTGGAAAGTGGCCGTCCGGCTGCCTCTGGGAATCGTCGGGTTGAATCTCGTTGATGTCTTGGAGATAGATATACGCAGGCCTTACGATCTCCTCCGCGGTCGCCTCAAGCGGGACTGGGTCAGTTTCACGATGCGGATGAGATTGTAGGCGGCCATCGCGATGAGGCCGTTGGCCTCGGTCTTTTTTCTTCCGAAGAATCGCGATTTCCTCATCCCGCCCACCTGCTTGCCCCAGCCGAACTTCTGCTCGATCAGCTTTCGTTTTCTTT
>JAYVNB010000020.1:0-7506 GCA_043759365.1 Bacteriovoracaceae bacterium
CACCCGGCACCGAAGCGAATGCCTCGCGAAAGGTCGAGTTCGCCTGGGTGGGGCCTCCGCCTCCGAGGAGCGAGCACGAAGTCCCTCGAAGTCTCTCAATCCAGCGGTAGGTCGTGCTTTCGCCTGCGGGCCCGATTTCTTCGCCTGGAAGGGTGGGAACGAAGAATCCCGCGCCGCACTCGTCGGAGTGCAGGCGAGGAAGCGCAGGCTGCATGGGCATCGCTTCAAGGGGCGGATAATCCAGGATCATCAAGAAAGGGAGCAAAATCATCGCTACTTGCGAAGCCGATCGTCGGACCCGCACGCGCCAGGATTCGAAAGCGGTCCCGACGAAGAGCAGCAGCCCGAAGTGGGCCACGGGTCCGAATCGGCTAGGGACCCGGAAGTTCGGGAGCAGCCAATGCACCCAAAGTGAAGGCCCGATCCCATGCCCTCCCGGGGCCAAAGACCGCGGAGAAAGCGAAAGCCAGAATGCCGCGAAAGTGAACAAGAGGACAGTGGCGAGCGTCGTCCGCGTAGGGGCATCGAACGCAGCTTTTCGCCACTTTCTCCGAGCGAAAACAGTGGCCGCTCCCATGAAAGCCAGGAGAAGGGACCAACGGATCCCGTTCGTCCGTTCCCAAGCGTTGCTGGTGTCGAGGTGCGAGACGATCCACCCGCTCAAGGCACGACGGGCTGGGTTCCAGTCACGGAGCCCGAAGGTCAGGTCCTGTCCGAGGTAATCGATCGGGCGTGCGGCGAACTGAACCAGGAAATAAGAATGGATCGGAGGTGACTGCACGACTCCGGATTGAACGAGATCAGACGGCAAGGGACGAGTGACGCTCCAGCCCAGGAGCATGAGCGCCGGGATCGACGCGACCATCAATCGCAGGAGAATGCTTTTCCAGTCGCGTTGCCGCCAGAGCGCTTGGATCGTCAGCACCGGGAGCAACGCGATCAAGATCATCCAGTAGTAGTGAGCAGTGGTGATGGCACCCAAGAGGCTGAGCGAAGCGATGACGCCGCTTTTCCAGCCTTTGCAGGTTTGAATCAAGCGAATGGCCAGGAAAATCAGAGGAAGAAAATAGAGGGCGGCTAAAGACGGGTGCACTGCGAGTCGAGCCCGGGTGTAAGGGTTGAAGGCGAAGGCTACGGCCAAACCGAAACAAACGGGTTTTTTCCAACCCCAGACCCTTCCGCAGGCATAGAAAGCGACTCCATTGAGGAGTGAAAGTGCCCAGGCGTAAAACGCAGGTACCCCTTCCAGCGGCCCGACGCTCGCTCCGGCGAGCAGAAGTACCCGGTCGATCCACGGGATCCAGAGGCCGATCCCGCCTGGAGGGTTGTACATCGTCGTGTGGACCGTTCCGAAGAGGAGGAGGCTCGGACGTTCCCGGAAAGCTCGGACGAGGATTCCGATCTGGGTCGGAAACGTCAGGGAGTCGTTCCCGTTGGAAAGAAACAGGTCGGTTCGACCCTGGATCCAGTATTGGGTAGATGGGAGGAGGTAAAAGTAGGCGAGGATCGCGAACGCTGCGGTGACCAAGAGAGCTTCCGCCCACGCGCGTACGACGGACTTCATTGAAAAGATGTGCCTTCAGGGTTTTCCCATGTCAATAAGGACCTCTTGAGAAAGTCTACGCGAACGCTCGCAGTTTTTTTTCCGCTCCTCTTGTCGGTCCTACGCCTGAAAGCGCTGGGAGTCTTCGGTGTGCCTCCAGTCGGCGGCGTCTCCAGTGATTTCTATGCGCTGGCCTCGATCGGCAGGCTTGCTTTGAACCATCCTGAGGGTCTCCCGCAGCAGATCACCGATTTCAGCTTCCCTCTCGGGATCGGGCGGGGAGTACTGCCTGAACTGTTTTCAGATTGGCTCTGGCAAGCCGTGCTGCGATTTTTCACTTCGATCACCCGGGAGCCGATCACGGCGCTCTGGATGGGAATCGTGGCCTCCACGCTTTTCAATATCTGGGGAGTCTGGATCCTGCTTTGGAGACGTTTTGCTCGGCACTCCGTGGGGGCGGTCATCGTCGCCTGGTCTTTGCTTTGCCTCCATCCCGGGATCTGGGCCCGAAGCGTGGGTCATTGGTACCTGAGCTGGATCCCGATCTTGCTGGCTTGCCTTTTGGCGGCTTGGGATCTCTGGGTCACGCGCACCCGACCCCGCGCGGGGTGGCTGTTCCTGATCCACTTCCTCTTGATGGCGCAAAGCATTTACTATGCCGTTTTCCTGGTGCTGCTTCACGGGATTTGGCTTCTCACGGGCCTGAGCGAGCTCTTTGGTTCGAGTCGCCTGCGTAGGGAAGCGCTCCGATTCGCGGTGATCGCGGCGATGGCCTATGCTTCGGCAGGTTCGATCTCCATCCTGAACATGGGGGGGCGCGACGGTCTTGCCCTGGCCCGTCAGTCGGCGCATCGAGCTCCGGACCAAGTTTATCATCTGGGATTCCGTCTCCGTGAATTATTGAAAGGGGGATCTGGCAGTCCCTGGAACCGATTTGCGCAAAAGGCTTGGCATCAGAAACCTGAGGCCTACGCTCGTGATGGCGAGACTTTTCCGGCACCCTTGCCGAAGCTTTGGCTGCTTGCCGCCTTGGTCTGGGCGGTGATTTTTAAACGGAGTGCCCGAATGCGGCTGGCCTGGGCCGAGGGTCGAGCCCAAGAGGTCGATCGCGGCTTGACCGAAAGCGAACTGGGTCGGGCCCGCCGATTCGCGTTGATGGGAGTAATCGGGCTCCTGCTCCTCGGACTTCAGGAGACCTATTGGTTTCGGGTCTACGGATTGTTTCCCATTCTTCCGTTTCTTCGCACCTACGCGCGGCTTCTCATCTTGATTCTCGGAGTGATGAGCCTCGGGCTGGCGAGTTTTTGGGCAGGAAGGGTTCGGCCTCTCTTGGTCGGTCCCCGCCAGTCGGCCTGCGTCGTAGGAGTCGCTTTGGTTCTCCTTTGGGTGGACCTCGGGTGGAATCCCCAGGCCCTGGAACTGGTGGCATCCCATCCCTGCTTCGAAGTATTGAAACAAGTCCGTGAGTTCGGGGCACCCATCCTATTGACCCGTGCCCCCGGCGCCGGTGGAGTCGGAGGCTGCGCTGGCATCCACTATGAGAGTTATCCAGTCACAGGACTGCCTCAGCTCGCCTCTTTTTTCGAAGGAGGTTTTGCCGGGGTTTTTAAAAAAGGCGACCCGCTCTGCCTGCAGTTGGCGAATCAAGTGCGGGAGGCTTCTCGGGCTCACGTTTCAGGTCATGTCTTGTGGTGGTACGAGGGGACCCCGGAGGATTGGGAGAAAAGCGCACGTTGCTTCAAGGCACCACCGAAAGTGTTGGGGACGGCGCCGCTCGCTGTCGGTGAGCCGCAACTGGTTCGGCGTTTCTCTTTCGTGAACTAGAGGCAGCCGAGAATCGCGACCTTGGCCGACTCCGCATTTTTCGGATTTCGGCAGGAGTCCGCGGCCGTCATCGTCCATCCGAGCTGCTGACACATCCGAGTGCGCAATTCCGCCGGAACTTGGGGGCGAAACACGACCCACTCGGAACCGCTGCATCGGAGAAACTCGACTTCCCGCTGCGCTCCGCGGTCAGAGGATGCAGCGAAAGTCTCGGTGCCGAGGGTCGCGTGAAGTCGCTGATTCAGCGGCCCATCGCTGAACATTCCGATCATTCGGCAAGGGGTGCGTTTCATGGTCTGAAATGCTTTGTAGAATTCGAACTCCTCGACCGTACCGGGCTTGACCGCTAAGTACGGAAAATACATCCCGGTTCCGCAGATGCCGCTGGACGGGAGGATCAGCTCGGTCCGCGCTGTCGGAGCCGAGTCGGCCCAGGTCGGGTGCAAGGGGGGGAACTCGAGAAAAAGGGCGACGGGAAGGAGCACCCCGAAAGCGATGCGGGTATTGCGGTCGGAAATGCGCTGCCAGATGCGGGTGAGGATGGCTCCGGCCACACCGAGCACCGCGAAGTGCACCACGGGTCCGAATCGGCTCGGTACTCGGAAATGCGGGAGGAACTTCTGGACCCAGAGGGCCGGACCGTACCCTCCGAAGACCTCGGGTCTCAGCGACAAGCAAAATGCGGCGAGCGCAAGGGCCGAGAAGTAAAACGTATCCGAGCGGCAAGCGGGATCCAGTCGCTTTCGAGCGGAGGGCACGAGCAAAGCCCCGATGGCGACTCCGAAAATCAAGAGAAGCGACCACCGAATCCCGTTCGACCGCTCCAGGTTGTTGCTGCCATTGAAACCCGCGAGCCGAACCGATTGCGTGAGCGCGGACCGCAAGGGGTTCCAGTCGAGGTTGCCGAAAGCGACATCGCCCGTGAAGTAGTCGATGGCGCGGGCTCCGTAGATGTCGAGCCACTCCGGACTCAACGAGGTCTGTTGGACCGACGGGCGCTGGTCGAGATCAAAAGGAAGGGGGGCTAGGAGGTTCCATGCCAGAAACATCACTGCAGGAAGGGCTGCTAACGTCAGGCGTCCGAAAGCGCGGGATTTGTGGGCCTGTCCGCGCAAGAAATACCAGAGGAGAAACGGCGCGAGAGCCACCAGGACCATCACGTAGTACTGGGCGCCCGAGACCGCGAGCAGGAGCAGCGCCGAAGCCACGAACCCCTCCCTTTTTCGGCGCGTGGTTCTCAGGAGGTCAAGGGCTAGAAAGGCTGCGGGCAGGTAGAAAAGTCCGACCATCGCCAAGTGGGAGATGGATCGGGCGCGAGTGTAGGGATTGAATGCGAAGCAGATCCCGAGGGAGAGTCCCACCGGAAACGGCCAACCTCGTCTACGCCCGAGAAGAAAAACCAAAAGACCATTGAGGATCATCGAAGTCCAGACGGTGCCGGTAGCCAAACCTTCGAGTGAGAGAAACGGGGACAAGGCGAGGACGTTCAGCCTCTCGAACCACGGGATCCAGAGTCCGATCCCTTCTGGAGCATTGACCTGATCGGTGTAGACCGTTCCGTAAAGCAGGTGACTCGGGTGATCACGGACGGCGGTGAGGATGGCGTGGTACTGGAACGGAACACCTGAAGCATCTCCTCCCTCGCTCAGCAGGTGCGAGATGTCACCGGATAGGGCCATGCCGGAGTTCGGCGCCAGATAGAAGTATCCGAGGAGCAACAGGGCAGCGGCTACTGCGAGTGCTTCAAGCGTCCTTCTCACGAGAGGTCTCCTGGTTCAGGCGGCGGTAGAGCCGAAAAGTGTCCTGCAGGACCGTGTAGCCCACTTTCAGGATGTGGAGGAGCTCGCGTGGACCGGAGCGACTATTGAAGTCGAAGTAATCGAGCTGGATCGGTGCTTCGAGAAAAACGTCGAAACCCTTGTTCTTGGCGAGCGCCAGGATCTCCAGGTCGAATCCATAACGATCGATCCGGAGGCTCGGGAGAATAGCCTGGATGACTTCACGCCTGAAAAGCTTGATACCGACCTGGGTATCGGTGACGTCGAGCCCGAAAAGCCGTTTGACCAACTTCTGGTAGATCAGACTGAGAAACCGGCGCAGGGCCGGATAATCGACCTTGGATTGGGGGTGCCGCTTGGAGCCCAGGACCACGTCGGCGTTATAGAGCGCCATGAGCACGAGGAACACCCGGATCTCGCGCGGATGCAGTTCCATCCCACCGTCGATGAAGAGGATGTAGTCGCCGCTGGCTTGGCGAAACCCCTCGCGGACCGCGTTTCCTTTTCCCCGGTTCTGCGGGATGTTGATGATGCGAACTTTAGGTCGCGAGTACCCTTGGAGTACTTGGGTGGTGGCATCGGTGCTGCCGTCGTTCACCACGAGGATTTCGTAGTTCAGGAAATAGGGTTCGACCTCGGAGATCAGGAAGTCGAGGTTTTTGACGATGTTCTCCGCTTCATTGAACACAGGAACGACGACGCTCAAGTTGCTCGACTGCAAGGGCCTGAATAGATCGGAAGGGGAAGCGCTGGACTGAGTGGTCTGATTCATCGGTCCGAATCCTTCCCGGCGGGATGCGCGCGGAATATGTTGACCCACAGGCCGCGAATCACCCCGAAACCGAACGCGAGAAGCACTCCCAAGTGGAGAGGCGCGAGTTTCAAGAGCTCGAGGGGGGTTCGGGTAAAGGCCAGGGTGCTCAGGAGGGCGAGCGCTAGGCCGGAGGCAAGCGCCGCCAGTCCCGCCTTCCAGTCCAGAAACATCAGTGTCCCGAGCCCGATGACTCCGGCCAGTCCCGCCAGAACCGCCCAGAAGAAGGGGCCGCGATGCTCGAACACGTGATATTCGACGAAACTGGGACCGCGGTCCCAGAGGCGCCACAGAAAACTTTTCCAATCCTCGCGCGGGATCCAGCCGATCCGGACTTCGGGATGGATCGCAATCGGCATCCGCCGCACGATCTCCTTCATGAGGTGGGTGTCGTCGTTGAGCAAGGGTTGGGAAACGAATGGCTCGCAGCACTCGATGAAGACGTCGCGCGGGCAGAGAAACGCCGTAGTCCCCTTGAGGTACTGGTCATAATTCTCGGGAGTCAGGATCAGGAGTCGGGCTGCATCCCGGTAGTGACGGCGGAAAATCGCCCGATGCGATCGCTCCCAGTAGAGGCAGAAGATGTTCCGCGAGGTGTCGATATCGACCGAAGCGACGAGGCAAGGGTGTTTCGCCCCGATTCGGTCGATCGAAGCGCCGAACGAGGGTCCCAGGTTCAATCGGCTATCCAAGAAAAGGAGCTGATCTCCCTGCGCCGCTCGCGCTCCATGGTAGCGGGCCAAAAAACGGCCGCGATTGCTTTCTAGATCGAGGGTGCGAACCTTGGATGATTCAGGCCCCGGTCCAGCGCGAAGCGTGTCGATCGTCGCGGCCGTCGAGTCCGTGGAGCCGTCATTCACGAAAAGGATCTCTCCCGCTATCCGAGAAAGCCCACTCGCACAGATGGATTCCCAGAGAGCCGGCAAGTGACCTTCCATATTGAAAGTCGGGATCACCACCGAGATCATCCGGACTCCAAACTGCGGAGGATGAGGCTCGAAGGGGATTCGCCGAACCGGATGCGAGGGCCACGAAATGATTCCGGGTCCTTCAGAAACCGGTCGATGACGGTCGGCTCGAAACGAGTCAGCAGGCAGGGGCCTTCCAAGCCTTCGACCCTCTCGGTGGACTCTCGTAGGATGAGGCAGGGTTTACCGAGGTAAAAGCATTCTTCTTGATTGCTTCCGCCATCCGAAATGACGTAGTCAGACCCGCTCAGGTAATGCACGAAGCGCGAAAAAGGCTGACGAGGCAGAAGTTCCACGCCGGCCTCGACGAGGCGACGCCGGCTGACCGGCTCGGCTTCGAGTTTGGCTTCAGTGGGGGGATGGAGGACCAAACAGACTTTTCGCGTATGAGCCGCCTGCACGAGGACCTCGATGATCTGGTTCCATCGCTGTCCGGAGTTGAGGTTCTCGAATCGATGGATGTTGGCGACCACATAGGGCTCACTCGGCATATCCTTCGGAACTTCGAACTCCTGCTCGACCCTCTCAAGCGCGTCGATCAAGGTGTTGCCCCCGGTGCAGATCACTTGTCCGCGGACTTGG
>JAYVNB010000021.1:0-7505 GCA_043759365.1 Bacteriovoracaceae bacterium
GCCTGCCAGTCGGACTGAACGCCATGAAAAAACCGGAGGACTTCGGGTTCGAATCCGGGGCGCTTTTTTCCCAGGTAGGTTCCCAGATACTCTTGGTGATTTCCGGTGAGGAACCGCCGGGTGTCCAAGAGCCTGATTCGGTCCGAGTCGACTACGATTTGAATCGAAAGGTCGCAGACCTTGTCCAGATAGGGTTCCACGATGAGGGCGCCTTGATGAGTGAGAGTGTTCCGCATCCAGCCTTGCAGGGAGGCTGCGGATGCTCCCTCGAGTTCCTGAACATTCGGCACGGCACGGACCTGCATCCCGGAAGTTCCGTAGGGAGCTTTGATCATCACTTTTTGACCGCAACTGAGTAGGTTCTTGGCGTGTCCAATGGCGTGCATCCACTCCGTATGGAGGGTTCCCACCGTTGCGAGCTCCCGGTGGAATCCCGAGGACTCGGTTTGGCGAAGGAGCCAAGTCCGCAGAAACTCCACACTCCAAGCCTTCGAGAAAAGGGGCCCGATGCCGGTGTCCTGAAAGCGGCCCTGTTCGAGAACCGACGAGCACCAGGGAGCATTGCCACCGGCCGTCGCGACTAAGCGGGATTGGAGGGGACGGAGCGTCTCCCAGGTTTTCGGACTCCAGCCCCAAGGCTGGAGCCCGCCGATCTTGGGTGCGCGGAGGGGAGCGGAGAGGGCCGCGAATTCAGGGGTGGGGATGCCTGCAATTTGGATGGATTCGAGCCAGTTCGGGTCCGGGACTCGAGTCACGAGGCAAAGGTCCTGTTCGGAAGCGCAAAAGAGGGGGACCGTTTCGAGGTCCTCGCGTAAACGGAGCGCGCCTCGGGTCGCCGAGTGTCCTGCCTTGCCTCGGGCGATTTCCGCATCGCAATGGGGATTGTAGAAAAAAACGACGGGGGGCCGGCCTTTGGATCCCGTATGAAGCCTCAGGTTTTGAATGTAGTTCTCCGAAAGTCCGGCGCTCCGGCGCGGCTCCTCCCTGAATTCGAAACCTTTAGCCCGTCGCGGAGTCATGGGGGGCGGGAGCAGGCGCTGGTAGGCTTCCCATTCAGATTCGGGAGCCGCGGTCCCGCGCCAGCGATTGAACCAAGTCAAGCCGTGGCGAACGTGCCCGATCTCGTCCAGGAGCACCTGCTCGAGGATTCGGCTGGTTTCCCGGTCGCCGATCCGGGCAAAGGCATTTTGGAATGAAAAGGCGAAATCGAGGTTGGCCTGTTCGAGAGTCAGGCTCATTTGAGTGACGAACTCGAGCGGGGACTGCGAATGGCTCAGGCTTTTCCAGAAGTAGTCGCTCACGGGAAGGTCGCCCAACTCCACTCCGAAGTCCCGCATACGCCCCAGGTATAAAGCGAGGTGGGTTTGTTCTTCTTGGATCGTGTGGACGAGTCCCTTTTTAAACGCAGGAGGAGCATCGGGAAACCGCAATAGGACCAAAGCCATCAGTTCGAGGGCCAGGAGTTCGTGGTTGGCGAAGAAATGAAGCACTTCGCCGCGGACGAGGGGTTCCTGAAGGCGATCGATCGAAGGGAAACCCGCTTTTCCCGGTCGGGAAAGTCGCAGGGGGCGGCCTGGAAATGCGGGGATCTCAATCGGGGCCAAATTCAAGGCGACATTCGAGGGCTCGAACTCAGGCTGGCAACCCAGGAGCTTTTCTTCGAGCGTGGTCCCGAAAAGCAAGGTGCGGGCAAAGGCTTCGAGCTTCATGGCTGGTTTTCGGGGTATCATGGAAGCCAGGATGCGGATACGGTCGAAAAAAGATGTGGAAATGCTGCGAGCGATCGGCGCGATCGTGGCGAGCTGCCTGAGATCGATGCGGAGGCGGATCCGGCCCGGAGTCTCCACTCGGGAACTGGACGATCACGCGAGAAAATTTCTGACAGCGCGGGGCGCCCTCTCAGCTCCCGAAGTCGCCTATGGGTTTCCAGGAGCGACCTGCATCAGCATTCATCCGGATGTGGCCCACGGGATTCCGGGTCCTTACCGCTTGAGGCCCGGGGATGTCATCAACATTGATGTCTCCGCGGTGAAGGGAGGCTATTTCGCCGACACGGGCGGCACTTTCCAGGTTCCTCCGCGGACCCCTGAAATCGACCGGCTGTTCCGCGCCACGCGCGCTGCACTTCAGGCAGGGATGGCAGTCGCCCGGCATGGGGTGCTGCTTCGGGAAATCGGCCGCGTGATCGAGGATACGGCTCTCAAGCGCGGCTTCACTGTTTTGGAGAACTTGGGCAGTCATGGAGTGGGGCGGAGTCTCCACGAAGCGCCGAAGTTCATCGCTTCCTATCCCGATCCTCGGGATCGCAGAGTCCTGGAAGCGGGACAAGTGATCACGTTGGAGCCGTTTCTTTCGACCGGGGCAACTTGGGCCGACGAGAGGGGGGATGGCTGGACCCTGGGGACACGGCGCTCATTTCATACCGCGCAGTTCGAGCACAGTCTGGTGATCACGCGCGGAAATCCGATCATCCTCACGGTTTAGGCTCAAAATGTCCCGCTATCCCGTCCCCACTGATCGCGCCGAATTGGTTCGCAGGCTTTCGCTCCAGGAGCGCGAGCTCGGGCGAAAGCTCGCCCAACTGGAGGAGCGGGTTCAGAAGTTCGATACGGTGGATCTGCCATTTTATGACAACTGGGTGAGGCTTGAGCTCGGGCCGCGGATCTCGGATTGGGAGGCGATCCTGGATCAAATCCGGCAAAGACGGATTTTGGCTTGGAGGATCGAGCAGTTGGTGGAGAAGAAGGGTCTTCATCCTCGCGAGGCCTTGTACGTCGCGACGGTTTTCACAAATGAGAGTGAAGACTCACCCCAGGGCGAGAATGAGTCTTCGGAATCCGAGAGATCGGAGGAAGCGCCTCGGCGCCCTTTCGGCGAAGCGGAGATCGAAGCTCGCAGACGGGCCAAGCTCGAAGCCAAACGTGCCGCGCGAAAGGATGCCAAGGAGGAATCGAAGCGCGATAGCAGGGAAGCTGCGCCCGCTCGGCCCGACGAACCCCTTTCGCCCCTGATGCTGGCCCGTCGCAAAGGGATTTCGCTGTATCGGAAGCTCGCCTTCCGCCTTCATCCCGATTCCGCTCGTGCCGATTTGCCAGAAGCTCGCGCCCGAACCCTTTGGCTCGAAGTCCAAGTCGCTTATGAGTCTTCAGACTGGGACCGCTTGGCTTCGATCGATGCGTGGATGGGCCTTGAGGGTGACGATGATGGGGTTCAGGACAGGAGCCTCTCGCGCGGCGAGCGAAGCTTGGCGGATCGTTATGAGAGGATTCGAATGCTGACCCGGAGCGCTGGAAAGCTCGAGAAAAAACTGGCGTACCTCAGCCTTCAGCCTGCTTGGGACTTCAGTGCAGCTCGCAGTCCGGAACGGAAGAGGCTGCGCAAGCATGCCGCAATCCGACTCGAGGAACAGGTCGAGGAAGCGGCTCGGGCGCTTGAGGTGCTTGAAGAGTATCTGGAATCCCTGGGTCCTCCGCGCCCTCCCAAAACAGGTCGCTCTAGCCTCTGAGTGCAAACCTGCAGGCTGTCGCTCTGGGCCGTGCGAATGGACGGGAGTCAGGATAACTTATATCGATGCCTCCTGAAAACGTGCGCCACATCCTGGCCAAGAATCGCAAAGTCGCCGTGGTCGGGATCAGTCCCCATCCGGACCGCCCCTCACACTGGATCGCGCGTTATTTGATGGATCAGGGGTTTGAAGTGACCGGAGTCAATCCGGCTTTGCCGCAAATCGATGCGATTCCGCTCGTGGCGAACATCGGGGAAGTTCCTGGTCCACTTCAGATCGTGAACGTGTTTCGGTCGAGCGAACACGTTCCGGCTTTGATCGAAGAGTTGATTTCCCTGCGGCCTCGAGTGGTTTGGCTCCAGGAAGGAGCGGAGCATCCCGAAGCGGAAGCCCGGGCCCGAGCAGCGGGGATTGAAGTCGTCTCCGGACGATGCATTTACCGGGATCATCGGGCGCTTTGAGGCCAGGGTTCAGTCCAAAGCGGAGTCGCGCATATTCAAAGCGACTTCGACTGAGCGCCGCACTTGACGGGAGGGGTCGGAGCGTCCGGTGGTGATCAGCGCAACGACATCAGGACCCGGAATTCTTCGCAACGCCAGAAACGCTTTCGCACGGACGGTCTCGAGCGGGTCGCTCAAGTAGTCCCGCAAGTAAGGAAGAAGTCCACGCGACCCCGCATTGCCGACCGCTTCGAGCGCTGCTACCCGCTCGGAACCCGGTTGTGCGCTCTTGAGTCGCTCCACAAGCAGACCTTCGATCTCTGCTCGATCCGGTGAAGCTTCTCCCGCTTTCGAGGCCTGTGCTCCTAAAGCGAGCCAGGCTCCTTGGCGTTGACCCGGGGATGCCGTAGGGTCCGATGCGATGCGCTTGACGAAAGCTTGCGCGTTCGAGGGCAGCGGAGCGTCCGAGGCGATCCAAGCATTGAGGATTAGGTTTTTGGTTTCGGGAGTAGCGGTCGGATCGGAGTAGGATTTCGCCAGAGCCTGATGGGCTTCGGGTAGGGATGTCCCGGCAAGGGCTCCGACGAGAATCTGGAACTCGCTCGGACGGGCTTTGAGTTCTTCCAAAGCCTGAGTGGCCAAGCCGACTTGAGAGGGCTCCGCGTTCATCCGCTTGACCAAGCGTCGGAAAAGTCCGAGGCGCTCTTGAGTGGTCGTGAGGTGACCGCCGTTGAGGATCGCCAGCAGTTCAGGCAATGGGGCGACTCCCGAGAGTGATGCCCATGAGGCGCCTTCAACATCCTGAAGATGCGTGGCATCGAGGAGAGGGAGCGCGGCCCAACTCCAATCGGTTGCTGAAAGGAGTGCCCACGGAGATCCGCTCGGAGAGGGATCTCGGCGGATCTCATAACTCGAGAAGGACTCGATGGCTTGCCCGGACTCACCCAGTGTCAGGGTTTCCTCGCCTTGGATCCGAAGCGGGGTGCCGGAGTCATCGAGCTGCAGGGTGTGAAGGGATCCCGTCAAGGTACCCTTGGAATAGGGGAGCTGAGTGTAGCGGATTTTGTGCTTCCGGACCTCGTTTGGAGCGGGTTTGGAAATCTCGGCTTCAAATACCCCTTGCAGGTCGCGTTTCTGGAAGAAGAAATACTGCGTGATCAAATCCTCTCC
The DNA here is from genome assembly GCA_043759365.1 of Bacteriovoracaceae bacterium. Classification (GTDB taxonomy): domain Bacteria; phylum Bdellovibrionota; class UBA1018; order UBA1018; family UBA1018; genus JAYVNB01. The sequence goes on from JAYVNB010000021.1 coordinate 5,116, forward strand.
CAAGCGGGTGAGTTCGGGCGAGAGGCGTGACTTCAGGCTGCTGCGCTCCCCCGACTCGATGGTCCCGATCTGCTGGGCTTCATCGAGAGTGACGCGGAACCAGGAGGCCGACCGCGCTTCGGAGGGTTGCTCGACTTGGAGTGCTATCTCGAATCGGGATTCGCCGCTCTTGCGCGCCCAGAGCTTGCCTTGGATCTTGAGGTCGGCGAGCTCGTTGGTCCCCAATCGAACGTGGATCCGTCGCTCGAAAGCGAAGGCGTCGCCGAGCGATGGAGCAAGAAGTGGTTCGGAAGCCGGGGGAAGTTGCGGGGCCGAAGCCGCTGGAGAGCGCCGGTCGCTCGGTGGCTGGGATGCCGTGGGGCTCGAAGAGGTCTGCCAAAGCGCCGCTCCGATTCCGCAAAGTCCGATCGAAAGGGCGATCGTGATCGCTTTCACTTCAGTGCGCATGATCCAGCGTGCTCCGAGTTGAGGGTGAGGTTGATGCAGGTGCCGCTCCACTGATACAGGGTCGGCTTCCAAAAGCGGCTCCAGCGCCATTTCCACACATCGAAACGATCGGCGAACCCGTAGATCTTACCCGAGAGAAAATCGATATAGCCGTAGGAGTAGTAAAGCGGAGGAGTGCCGTTGAATCCGATGCGCGCGCCCATATGGGAATCGGTATCGAGGACGTTCACTTCGCCGCCGACGCCGCCGCGGATCACCAGAAGGCTCACGTAACCTTCTAGAAAACCCAGGGCCTTGGCATGGGGACTGAGTTCGGCACGAATGGCGCTGTCTTGGATCGGGACCGCGTACTCGGGGTAGAGAGAGGCGGCTAGGCTGGCTTCGAGTGCGAAACCGGCGTCCACTTTGACGGTCAAGGGTCCGACGGGGAGGACGAGCGCAGGAATCCGCGCAGTGACGGGCGGGATCTCGACCTTGGCGCTATAGCCACCGTTCTCGAATTTGCCGGTGGAAGTGATGACTTGGATGGTGCCGACGTAGAGCTCGGTCTCCCCTTCGAGAAGATCCGTATCCGGATGGACGTTCACATCCAGGAGGGAGCGCGATTTGCCCAGGATGTTGCCCAGGATCGTCGAGTGAAGGCTCTTGTCGCCGGAGTCGGCCTGGGAGTCCATTTTGAAGCCAGTTTTTCCGCCGAGAGCCTGGACGTCGCGATGGAGTTGAATGGGTTTTGCGGAGTCCGCCAAAGCAGGCACGCTGAGAAAGGCGAGAAGGCTCGAGCTGAGGATTAGGGATTTTGGGGACTTCATACCGCGTACTCCAACTCCATCTTTCAGGGATGGTTTGAGTAGAATACTAAGGTATTATTAGAGTGTATAGAAATATTAACGCATGGCAATATTGATAGAATTATTATGAAGTTAGCCATCAGGTCTAAAGCGGTTTCGAGCTAAATGATGCAAGGCATTTGACTCAATGCAGGAATTCTTAAGAATGCATGGGGAGCTACTCCATCAGCTCCACTGAGAGCTGTCCAGGCTGTGGGCCGGGTCCAGTCCAGAGGAGCTGATGAGTCGCGAGGTAGGTGTGGGGGATCGGGATCAAGGAGAGGTCAGAACTGGAGTGGGATGTCGTCCAAAGTGCAAATACTGGTCGTGCTGACGGCTGCCGGATCGGAGACTTCAGCACTGGAGCCGAAAAGCTCTTGAAGGTAGTGGCTCTGGTTGGCCAAGTAAGTCGCGCTCGAGAGGATCACGGGGTACATGATCGACGCGTAGGCCCCTGACGCCAAAGTCGTGGAGAGATGGCCGCGGTAGAGAATGCAGTGCCCGAGCTCATGCAAAACCACGAGCTCTCGCTGAGTCTCCGATGCCGCGTTCCAAAAGTTCGGCTCGAAAGTCACCCGACGCATGCCCCCTCCAGTTTCGCAAAGCCCGATCACGGATGCGCCGTAGGCGCTGAGCGATGCGATTTGAATCGTGAGAGCTGGGTTTTTTAAGTTGGCCGAGACGTCGACGCCGTGGATGGCAGCATCGGCGACGAACAGATTCACGTACTTCTGCATTTCCGCGGGTCCAGTGTAGTGCGCGTTCCCGGTCGGCAGGAGGCTCGGCGTAGCGCTCGGGAGGGGGGCTGGATCGGGGAAACCCCGATTCGTCGTAGGGCTGACGTCTGGAGTGTGCACCCAATCCTGTCCGACGTTACCTCCGCCAGAGTCGTGACCATTGCAGGCCGTCAGGGCCACCAGTGTGACCACTGAAAACGCTTGAAGACTTTTCATAGAAGACCTCCTTGTCTCTCAAGGGGAGGTACGCGGAGGCTTGTAGAAAGTGTCGAGGGATTTCAAAAAAAACGATCGATTCGGCGCGGGTGCATTGATGCCCACGATCGGCGATAGTAGGGGGATGGCTTCTTTTTGCACCTACTTCGATTCAAATACCTGC
>JAYVNB010000022.1:0-2366 GCA_043759365.1 Bacteriovoracaceae bacterium
CTGTTTCTGACTTTTATTGTCAACTATTGATGAATTCATTCGGGAGGGCGCATGGATGGGGGAGTGAGGCCGTTCGCCCAGATTGGCTTTTGCGAGTTCTGCCGAGTTGATCTAGAACTGCTTCATCATGGCGATTAATCTCGAACAGATCCTTGGTTCCGAAGCCCGCTCCCTCCTTGAACACCGCCCGAAGATCGTACGTGAGCAGATCTATGTTCCCAACGGGAACTGGGTTTCGGACATCATCGGGAACTCCGATCGTTCGCCTCAAGTGATGCGGAGTCTTCAGTCATTGGTGAATCACGGGCGCCTGGCGGGAACGGGGTACACTTCGATTTTCCCGGTGGATCAAGGGATCGAGCATTCGGCGGGGGCATCGTTTGCGGTGAACCCGATGTTCTTCGATCCAGAGAATATCATCCGTTTCGCGATCGAATCGGGCAGCAATGCGGTTGCGACCACTTTGGGCACCTTGGGCCTTTTTTCGCGAAAGTACGCCCACAAGATTCCGTTCATCCTCAAGATCAACCACAATGAATTCCTGAGCATGCCCAATCGCTACGACCAAACGATGTTCGGCACAGTGAAACAAGCTTGGAACATGGGTTGTGCCGCGATTGGCGCCACGGTTTACTGGGGCTCCGCCGAGAGCGCTCGCCAGTTGAAGGAAGTCAGCGAAGCATTTGCCGCCGCCCACGAGCTCGGCATGGGCACGATCCTTTGGTGCTACACACGCAACAACGGCTTCAAGGTCGATGGTGTGGACTACAGCACTTCGGCCGATCTCACCGGCCAAGCCAACCATCTGGGCGTTACGCTCCAGGCCGACATCATCAAGCAAAAGCTTCCGACCAACAATGGCGGCTACAATGCGACGAAACACGGTAAGACGCATCCCAAAGTCTACTCCGACCTTTCAAGCGATCACCCGATTGATCTTTGCCGCTACCAAGTCGCCAATTGCTACATGGGCAAGATTCCGCTCATCAACTCGGGCGGCGAGAGCAAAGGCGACTCCGATCTCGCTGACTCCGTGAAAACAGCCGTGATCAACAAGCGCGCGGGCGGCGCTGGCCTCATTCTCGGTCGCAAAGCGTTCCAAAAGCCCTGGAAAGAGGGCATCGCTTTGGTGAATGCGATTCAGGACGTGTACCTCGATCCTCGCATCACTGTGGCTTGAGGGGGTCATACCACGCAGAGTGGGGAACAGGTCGGGGTGTCGATTAAGTTGATTTTTTCAGTTAACTAAAATAAACCGCGGGTCATGCCGCGTGTCACCCAGTTTGATCTGAGGTGGATTTTTTTCCTGGCCACTTTCTGCCTGAATGGAGCCCACACCTGGGCTGCTTCACCGCATCCTGCCGGCTCTAACGAGCTGCTGTCATAGCGCTACGAATCTGGGCGAGAGGCGCGAGCTTCTCGAGAGTCACAGTGTCCCCGGATCTTTTGACTCCTAATCGTTTCCAAAGGGCTTCGAGATCGATCGTGCCCGGGTGGGACGCCAATTTTTCGTGGAGCTCCCTGAGGACCGGCACTCCAGTCTCCCGGTCTCCGACTTCGATCACGCGATCGAAGGTCCAGAGATTGGATCCGTTGCCGCCTTCCGCAAGAATTTTTCGAATCGCGTCATCCAGGGATTTTTTTCCATGAGTCCGCTCCCGGATCTCTAGATCGGCCATGAGCCAGAACAAGCATCCGCCCCAATAGGTTCGTCCCCAGGTCGGAGTCGAGTTCAAGCCTGAATCGCTCGACAGGGGAAGTCCTTGGGGCAAGCCTGAGACCAGATCGGACCAGACTTTTTCGGGTTTCAGCTGCCCGAGGCGGGCTCGCGCCAAAGGCTCAAGGTAAGTGGACAAGCCCTCTTGCGCCCAGTTGTAGCGATCCTCCAAGGTCGGGAAAGCCAAGTGGAAAAGTTCGTGCGTTAAGGTCCAGTCCACTCGCAATCGCGCTGAGTCTACCTCGGACCCCACGCGAAGCTGGATCCTGCGGGCACCATAGGTTGTCCCGTGGATTTCGCGGCTATCGGGAACGATTTCCACGGTGATGAGGGTTCCCGCGGTCGGAAACTTTCCGTAGTAAGCGGTGATCGCGCGGATTCCTAGGTCGAGCCACTCGTTTAAAGCAACGACGTTGGCAGAACCCGTCTTGAGCGGAAGGATCACACGGGGCTCCGCGGCAGTTGCTACGGCAACTGCCTCGACCGGTTGCAGCGCCAATCCTAAGGCGATCACCATCGCGAACATCAGGATGCTTTGGAAATGCGGATCGACTGCCGGGTTCGGCCCCTGATCTCGCGTTTGAGCTGCTCGATTTCGTCCAGGAGAAGGATGAGATCGCTTGCCAACTGCAAGGCGGGACTGTCGTCC
>JAYVNB010000023.1:0-21662 GCA_043759365.1 Bacteriovoracaceae bacterium
AAATCCGTTTCGCCTGGCGCGTAGGACTCCACTCCGACGACTTCTCCGCCCTGCGCCTCGACCGCGTCCCAGAACTGATTGTCGAACTGCTCCCCGAACTTGTCCCGGGGGTACAGAATAGCGAATTTCCTGAGATTGAGTTTCTCGATCGCGTAGCGTGCGATTTCTTGGGCTTGGATCTGGGGTGTCAGGCCGGCCTGGAATACCGATTCACCCAGGATTCCCGGCTGCTGGGAGAGGGTCACCAGAGGCAGCCCGAGCTCCTGCGCTTTTTGGGTAACCTGATCGATACCCTTGCTTAAAAGGGGTCCGATGACTGCAGCAACGTGATGTTGGAAAAAAAGGCGATCGAGCGCTTTGATGGCAGTCTCGGTGTCCTCGCCACTGTCCTCGACCACCAGGGTGACGGGAGTGCTTTTTTCGGCGGCGTTGAAGATCTTGAACGCCATCGAAATGGCCTGCAGGTTCTTCATGCCGAATTTGGCGAATTTGCCTTTCATCGGCAAAAGGACGCCGATCGCTTTCGGGTCGACAACTGCCTGGTTCTCGATCGCCCGAAGCATTTCGTTTGCATCACTCAAGTGACGGCTTTGAGGGTAGCGCGAAACGAGGCGCTTGAGACTCGACTCGGCCGACTTGGTTTGGCCCGTACGGAATGAGATTTGCGCCATGCGGAAAAGGATCAGATCTGCCAAAGGGGATTCGTCGCTGCTCGCAGCGAGCGCTTCAAGATCGTGTGGATCCTTCACTTGCTGGAGCGCTAGTTCAACAGGCTGCTCGAACGCCGTTCGGGTTTCCGGTGTCTCGAGGAGGTTGACCGCTGTAATGTAGTCGCGCACCGCATCCGCAGGTTGATCGAGTTTTTGCGCCACCCGTGCGCGCAACGAATGGAACTTCACGCGATTGTCTTTGTCGAGGTCCTTGGACTGGGTCTGACTCAAGGTTTGACGGGCTTCTTCGAACATTCCGGCATCGAACTGCGCAGCAGCCAGGTTGTAGCGGACATATTGCTTGAAGCCATCGTTGTCGCTGCTCTCCAGCGACTTTTGAAAGTGAAAGAGCGCTTGTTGCGGTTTTTTCGTCAGGATGAAGATCAACCCATGAAGATTACGGGCCTGCGCGGTGAGCTTGCTGTCGGGGTGAGCATTGTAGAAAAGGGCTAGCTTCTTCAAAGCGTTGTCGTAACCACCCCCGCCGTAGAGTTTTTGGATTTCCTGAAACTCCAATTGCTCAGGAGTGGGAGATTCTTCCGCCGATGCGGCTCTCGGAAACAACGGCATCAACCCGGTCCAGCCGAGGACCTGTCCGTCCAAGCCCGGAAGGCCGATTGCCGAGACCAAGACGACGACAAGATTTCGCAGAACTTTAGGGTGATTCATGGGCATGAACTCCCCCGAAGTTTAACGAAACAGGGACGGTTTAGCCAAAGAAGTTTTTGACCTTCTCGAAGAAGCGATGATGCATCGGGTGCGTCCCACTGCCATCGATTTCCTCAAAGCGCTTGAGCAGATCTTTTTGCTCCGGAGTCAACTTCGAGGGGGTCTCGATCACGACGCGAACCAGTTGGTCTCCACTGCCGTAAGAGCCGAGACGCGGCATGCCTTTACCCTTGAGGCGGAGGATCTTATGCGACTGGGTCCCGGTAGGGATTTTCATCTTCACTTTGCCTTCGAGCGTCGGAACTTCGATCTCGGTGCCTAGTGCCGCTTGCGAAAAGGTGATCGGCACGTCGCAGATCACATCAAACTCATCACGGGTGAAAAAGTCGTGCGGAAGAATGTTGATCACAACATAGAGGTCACCGGATGGGCCACCGCGCTCGCCCGCTTCACCTTCGCCCGTGAGCTTCAAACGCTGCCCGGTATCCACTCCGGCTGGAATCTTAACGGCGATCTGGGAGCGTTTTTTCGTGGACCCTGTGCCACTGCAGGTTCCGCAGGGGCTAGGGATCGTTTGCCCTGCGCCATTACACCGTGGGCAAGGACGAGTGATGGCGAAAAACCCCTGTTGGAAGCTGACTTCTCCCCGCCCTGCGCATTCTCGGCAGGTTTGAGGTTGAGTTCCCGGTTTTGCTCCGGAACCTGTACACGTCTCGCAGGCGACCGACTTTGGAATCGTCAGGACTTTTTCGGAGCCGAATGCCGCTTCCTCGAAGCTGATATCGATCGAGGTCCGAAGGTCTGCACCCGGACGTCCCGTCGAGCGACGCCCTCCACGTCCTGCTCCTGCTCGCCCGCCTCCGCCCTGACCGAAGATATCCCCGAAAATATCCCCGAAGATGTCGTTGATATTGGCTCCACCCCCGAACCCATTGAAGTCGAAACCGCCCGCCCCGCCCGCGTTTCCAGCACCGGCAGCATGTCCGAACTGATCGTACATCTGACGCTTTTGAGGGTCGGACAGCACTTCATAGGCTTCCGATAGCTCTTTGAACTTCTCTTCCGCTTTCTTGTCCCCCGGATTTTTGTCCGGGTGAAATTGAACGGCGAGCTTCCGGTAGGACTTCTTGATTTCCTCGGGCTGGGCGCTTTTGCCCATCCCGAGGATTTCGTAATAATCGCGTTTGGTCGACATGAACTTCGGAGATTAGACTTCTTTGAAGTCGGCGTCGATCACATCGTCAGGTTTTTTGCTATCGGACTGCTGTTGTGATCCGTCCGCTCCACCTGCGCCATGACCGTTGGAGCCGTGACCGTGCGTTCCGGCTTCTGCACCCGCTCCGGCGGCATTTGCACCTACATTTTTGTACATCTGCTCGGCCATCTTGTTGGATGCCGCGGTCAACTGCTCGGTCGCCTTTTTAAGTTCGTCGGCGTCCTTGCTGTCCAGATGCTTGCGAGCTTCAACCAAAGCGGCCTCGACGTTGGTCTTTTCGGAAGCTTCGATCTTGTCGCCGTTATCCTTGAGGGTTTTCTCGATCGTGTAGATCAGGCCATCCAGGGTGTTACGGCCGTTGACGAGTTCCTTGCGCTTTTCGTCCTCGCCGCGATGTTCTTCGGCTTCCTTCTGCATGCGCTTGATCTCGTCTTCCGAAAGACCGCCCGAAGCGGTGATCCGGATCGACTGCTCTTTGCCCGTACCCAGGTCCTTTGCGCCAACGTGGACGATGCCATTGGCATCGATGTCGAAAGTGACTTCGATCTGGGGCACTCCACGAGGAGCGGGAGGCAGGCCGACCAAATCGAAACGCCCCAGAGACTTGTTGTGCTCAGCGAACTCGCGTTCACCCTGAAGGCAGTGGATCGTCACTGCGCTCTGGCTGTCGGCCGCAGTCGAAAATACCTGCGACTTCTTGGTAGGAATAGTCGTGTTCTTTTCAATGAGTTTGGTGAATACGCCTCCCAAGGTCTCGATGCCCAAGGAAAGTGGGGTCACGTCGAGAAGCAAGACGTCCTTGACGTCGCCTTTGAGCACGCCGCCCTGGATCGCGGCGCCGAGAGCGACGACTTCGTCCGGATTGACGCCCCGATGAGGCTCCTTGCCGAAAATCTCCTTCACTTTGGCTTGGACGCGCGGCATGCGGGTCATGCCACCGACCAAGATGACTTCGTCGATCTTGGTCTTGGCCAAACCCGAGTCCTTGATGCAGGTTTCGCAAGGGCCAGCCAATTGGTCGATGAGGTCGGCGACTAGGGATTCGAGCTTCGCGCGGGAAAGCTGGAGGTTCAAGTGTTTCGGACCCGAAGCATCCGCGGTCACGAACGGGAGATTGATGTCCGTCTGGGTAGCCGAAGAGAGTTCATGCTTGGCTTTTTCGGCGGCTTCCTTCAAGCGCTGAAGCGCCATCTTGTCCTTGCGGAGGTCGATGCCGTTCTCTTTCTTGAATTCGTCGGCGAGCCAGTCGATGATCCGTTGATCGAAGTTGCCTCCGCCAAGGAAAGTGTCGCCGTTGGTCGCTTTGACTTCAAACACACCGTCGCCCAGCTCGAGAATCGAGATATCGAAAGTTCCGCCACCCAAGTCGAACACGGCCACAGTGTGGTCCTTGCCCTGCTTGTCGAGACCGTAAGCCAAAGCGGCCGCCGTCGGCTCGTTGATGATGCGCTTGACTTCAAGACCCGCGATGCGGCCGGCATCTTTCGTTGCTTGACGCTGAGCATCGTTAAAGTAAGCTGGTACAGTGACGACCGCTTCGGTGACGGGTTCACCGAGATAGTCTTCAGCGGTCTGCTTCATTTTTTGAAGAACGAGAGCCGAAATCTCCTGAGGAGAGTATTCGCGGTCGCCGATCTTCGCCCAAGCATCGCCGTTCTTGGCTTCAATGATCTTGAAGGGGGCGACTTTCATGAACTCCTGGACTTCTTTCGAGCTGAACTTGCGGCCGATGAGGCGCTTGGCTTCGAAGATGGTTTTTTCAGGATTCGTGATCGCCTGGCGTTTCGCTGCCTGGCCGGTGAGCTTCTCACCCGAAGGGGTGAAGGCGACAACGGACGGTGTAGTGTTCGCGCCTTCTGCGTTTTGGATCACTTTCGGTTCGCCGCCGTCCAAGACCGCGACGCAGGAGTTGGTGGTGCCCAAGTCAATTCCGATGATTTTTGCCATAAATTTTATTCCTCGCTTACTGATTGAGTAAAAATTGGTTCTTAAAAACGTTTCGTCAACCGGCCTGACGATCTTTTATTGCCGCTCGAGCCTAAGGCCGGCGGTGGCTTCCTGTCCCTCGATCTAAGCCGCAGATCGCCTCCGGCAAGGGACGGGTTCCTAGTTGTTAACGGTTGGCTTTCCAGTGCTCACGGAGACGCGAGCGGGTCTCAAAAGGCGTCCATGGAGGGTATAACCCCGGGTATGCTCCTTCACGATCGAGCCCGCCGGATGACTGGAGTCTTCCGATCCAACCGCTTCATGAAGCATAGGGTCGAAGTTTCCTTGAGAAGTCACTGGCGTGACTCCCTGTTTGGAGAGCGCGCCGCGAAACTGATCAATGGTCATGTTCAGACCGTCGACTAGGGTTTTGTCAGTCCCTGCAGGAGTATGCGCCATGGCTCTTTCGAGGTTATCGAGCACTTGAAGAAGGTCGCGAGCTACGTTTTCCCAACCGAACTTGAGGAGTTCGGAGCGTTCCTTGATCGTCCGCTTCTTGAAATTCTCGAATTCCGCGTAAAGATACAGGTATTTGTTTTCCTGCTCCTTCAGCTTACCTTCCAACTCCACTAGCCTTGTTTCAGTGCCATTTTGACCCGGAGAGCTCTCGGCGCTCCTGTCGGTATTCGGTGCGTCCGTAGAGACGCTATCGTTGGAGTCGGTGTCAGCGGTCGGGTCAATCACTTCAGAATTCCTCCTTGCGAGTGAGTCTGTACAACCCGAAATATGGTGGCGAACCGGGGCTCGTCAAATGGAAATCCTGAATTTATCTCGTGCATCAACGACCCGCGGCAGGCTTCTCCGGGCAGGCAGGACTCAAGTGAAGGTGTTTAGGGGAGAAGGTGTTTAGGGTAAGGAAGGAAGTTCGGTGGAGGGGGACTTCCACTGTCTGCGCACTTCCAAGAGATCCTGCACGAATCTTTGATATTCGATTTCTTTCGTCGTCGGGTCGGGCATTCGCAGGATCGCTGCCGGGTGAGTAGTGACGTAGGTGAGCGGGACTAGGCCAGGGGAGATCCATTGTCCGCGGGTTTCCGCGAGTTTCACTTGCCGGCCCAAGATGGCTTGAGCTGCAGTCGCGCCCAGGCAAACCACGATCCTCGGTTGAATCGCCCGGAGTTCCGCCTCCAGCCAGCCATGACAGGCGGCGATTTCTGAAGAGAGCGGTTTCATGTGGATCCTTCGAGCTCCTTCGCTTCGGAACTTGAAGTGCTTGACCGAATTCGTGAAATAGAACCGCTTGCGGTCGATGCCTGCTTCTTGAAGAGCCTGGTCGAGGAGCTCCCCAGCGGGGCCGACGAACGGTCTGCCCTGGAGGTCCTCTTGATCGCCCGGTTGTTCACCGACGAAAATGATCGAGGAGTCGGCTGGACCCTCGCCGAACACGGTTCGAGATGCGGATCGGTGCAGGGGGCAGGCTGTGCACTTCGACGCCTGAGTCCGGAGTTCGCTCAGGTCGGCCTTGACGTTGATCGCGTCGCGGAGGGTTTCGGGTTGGGCATCGAACATGGCTTGGAGCCGTGCTGGGGTTCCGCGGATCATTTCAGCGATCAAGCGCGATTCGGGCAGGGTTTTCCAGTGACGGACAGGCATCTCTTTCTTCATCGCGCGAATCTTGAGCCGAGCCGGATTGTAGACGGATTCGTAGTACTGCAACCAAAGCGCCTCGAGTTCGTCGCTCTGGGGAGCGAGGCGGGCCGGTACTCCAAGACCGAACTCCAGGCGGGTTCCGTCCCAGTGGGCGGAGGCGTCAGGCGTGAGGATCGTCCATTTCATCGAAGCGAACCGACGCGCGAAAAACGGGGCTGCGAGCTTCAGGATCGCGTGGTCCGGGCGGTGCCAGGCGATGTAGTGGTCCTCCCCGTCTTGCTCGACTTTACGGAACCTGACGAAGGCTTCCATTTTGTGGATGTCTTTTCGCACTTGGGAGTCCAGTCGTTGGAGAAGTGCAATGTCCGGATCGATGCTGATATCGAGCAAATGGGGAGCTTCGTGGGTCAGTCTCCAAAGGACCCGGTAGAGCAGGTTCCAGCGCGTTGGATCCGAATGAGCGGAGGTATTGTAGGCTAGGTCGAAAAATCGCCTCGGTATATTGAATCCGGAAGCTTGCGCCGCCGGTTTTCCGGAAGCTGCTCCTCGGGAGTTCTCAAGTCCGGGAAGGCGCTCTTGGGAGTCCTCGGTCGACATCCAGATCAGCTCCCCGGGCATCGTTCCGGCCTGCAGCGCTGAACGGGCCTCTTCACGCCAAGATTCGAAATCGGGCTCGAAATGGACTTGTTTCATCCTTCGCTCGACTCCCCGGTACCCGTTCGAGCGGCGTCCAGCGACGCGAAAAGGTTCAGTTGCTCGAAGGGCTTCCGCTTTTCGATTCTCTTTTCCAGGTCCAATCGGTCGATCGCGGTTCGAGCAAGAAGGCCTTCCGGCTCGTCCGTGGAGATGAAATGTCTGGCCCGTTCCATTGGTACCTTCATCTGCACGAGGTCGCGCATCCTCACTGCGTGAAATCGGCGCATGCGGAGGATTCGATCGACGTTTCGAATCCCGAGGCCGGGAACCCGGAGCAGGGCCTCGCGAGGCGCTCGGTTCACATGGACCGGAAAAAAGCCTCGGTGTTTTAAGGCCCACGCGAATTTCGGGTCTCGGTTGAGGTCTAAGTTGCCCTCAGGCGATCCCTCGGTGATCTCATTCGATTGGAAACCATAAAAGCGGATCAACCAGTCTGCTTGGTAGAGCCGATGCTCGCGGATGAGGGGAGGGGACTCGAGCGGAAGTCGGGGGTCCGAGGAGGGAATGGGGCTGAATGCCGAGTAATAGACACGTCGGAGTCCGTGCCGCGAGTAGAGTTGAGAGGCCTTTCCGAGGATTTCGGTATCGGTGCTAGCGGTTGCACCGACGATCATCTGAGTGCTTTGCCCTGCCGGTGCGAAAAGCGGTGCGCGAGTGGTCTTCTGCCGTTCCTCCCTGGATTCCGCGATCTTATTCTTGATCTCCCCCATGGAAGCTTCGATGGTTTCATGGGATTTGGCAGGCGCCAGCCGCGCCAAGTCCTGCGAAGTCGGAAGTTCGATGTTTGCGGAAATGCGATCGGCGTAAAGTCCCGCCTTGTGGGTGAGAGCGGCGGAGGTCCCTGCGACCGCCTTCAAATGGATATATCCTCCGAACCGGTTCTCGATGCGAAGCCTCCGCGCGACTTCCACCATTTCTTCCATCGTTTCATCAGGACTTCGCAGGACTCCCGAGCTCAGGAAAAGTCCCTCGATGTAGTTGCGGCGGTAAAACTCGAGCGTCAACCAGACGACTTCTTCGACCGAGAATTTCGCTCGGCGCACAGGGCTGGACACCCGGTTGATACAGTAGCTGCAATCGTACAGGCAATGGTTGGTCAGGAGGACCTTCAGGAGCGAAACACAGCGGCCGTCCGGTGTGTAGCTATGGCAAATCCCCATCCCTTCGGTATTTCCCAGGGCATCGCGACCGCTCCGTTTGCGATTCGAGCCGGAGCTCGAACAGGAGGCATCGTATTTCGCCGCATCAGCGAGGATAGCAAGTTTCTCTTTGATGTTCATGGAGTCTTGAACAGTCGGCTACCACAAAAAATGCTTTAAAAAAAGCCCGCTAGAAACAAGTGACGTGTTTGATCAAGGAATTTCGAACTCGACTCATGTCGGACTGTTTTAGGCAAGAGAGGAGATGACTTGATCGGACAACGCAAAGCCCCGGGGTGTGAGTCGAAGTTGATCAGGGCGTTCAGGATGCTTTTCGAGAAGCGCCTGCGCGAGAAGCTGTGCGGCTTTGGCGCGCCGACTAGCCGTGTCCAACCAGCTTTCCGGAAACCCTTCGTCGAGGCGCAGCGCCAGCATCCACTTCTCGAGTCCCCTCTGCTCCGGCGTCAGCGTCTCGGTCCATTCGATCGGTGAATCCCCGGACGCGAGGAGAGCGCCGTACTTGTGCAGCGAAGAAACGTTTTTCCAGCGCTGGTTCAGGTCAGCGTCGTAAGAGTGGGCCGACGGACCCAAGCCCAGGTAGGATCGTCCGGTCCAATAATTCAAGTTGTGCCGGGCGCGTTTGCCGGGGAGCGCGTAGTTCGAGATTTCATAGTGTTTGAAACCTCGTGAGGTCATCCAGTTGTGGATGAGCAGCAGATGGGAGAGCTGGGTATCTTCGTCGGGAAGCCGGGGATGCATCCGATGATGGGGCGCAAGAGTCAGCAAGTAGCAGCTCAAGTGGGTGACCGGGTAACTCGTCAGTGTATCGAGCGCGTTCTCCAGGTCCTCCAAGGTCTGGTTCGGAACCCCACAAAGGAGGTCGACTGAGACATTTTCGAATCCCGAAGTGAAGATTGCATCGAGCGCTTCGAGCGCTTTCTCGCGGGAATGCACTCGTCCGAGGGCCTTCAGGAGATCATCACGCATGGCTTGGACACCCATGCTGATCCGGTTCACTCCGTATTTTCGGTAGGCAGTCAGGGTCTCGACCGAGACTGAAGAGGGATTGGCCTCCATCGTCCATTCGGTATCGCGATCCACCCGACCAGCGAGGTGCAGGGGTTCGAGCGCTCGCGCCATCGCTTCAGGCGGAGTCATGCTCGGGGTGCCGCCCCCGAAAAAAATCGTTTCGATTTTGGAGGATAGCCGGGGGGCCATCCGTTCGCATTCTGCACGCATCGCTTCTTCGAATCGGTCCGCGTCGCCTTCGCGCGTCCGCTCCCGCCCCAGCGAGTAGAAGTCGCAGTAGTGGCACTTCGTTTCGCAGAACGGAAAGTGGACGTAAAGGGAGGGGAACTGCATGAGGAGCCGGTCTACCATGAAAGCAGGCTTGAACAACAGCCTGGGAACCCGTGTTCCCAGGCTTTCACTTCAGACCTCGAGGCCGATGAGTCTACCGTCGATCTCCGCGTCCGCCACCGGCACGGGGCGCTTGCTCACGGGCTTCCGTCACGGTCAGGGCTCGTCCCATGAACTCTTTTCCATTCAGGACTTCAATGGCTCGCTGAGCGTCATCCGGCGACGCCATTTCGATGAAGCCGAATCCGCGCGAACGACCGGTCTCGCGGTCGATCATGACCTTGACTGAGGTCACTTGGCGGCCGTCCGCTCCAAACAAGGCGGTAAGCTGGGCATCTTCAGCTGTAAAAGGCAGGTTTCCGACATAGAGCTTCTTATTCATAACGAGAACAGTTCCTTTCGAGTCGTCATAGCTAGTCCGTTGATTATCTCACGAGCGGACTCCCGAAGTCCAAAACGCACAGCGTTGCAAACCGCTGAAAGGCTTGCCGAATTTTATATTTTCCCAATCTTGACACCCAAAACTCATGTAATCTCGCACTATGGCCAAGTTTCACCGCCCGGTTCACCACACGCTTAGTAACGGAATTCCAGTCGTCCTCCAGCACTACGATGGAGCGGTCGCGGCGACCTATTGGTGGGTGAAGACCGGGAGCGCGGACGAAGGAAAGGGTGAAGAAGGTTTTGCCCATTTTCTGGAGCACATGCTCTTCAAGGACGCGGCAGCGAAGGAAACTGGTAAAGCCTCGACCGGACAGATGGCCCGTGCGATCGAGTCGCTCGGCGGCGACATCAACGCCTATACTTCGTTCGATCAAACCGTCTACCACGTGACCTGCGCTTCCCAGCACTGGGAGAAGGTCGCTCAGGTTTTCGGTACGATGGCCAAGCCGCAAAAGTTCCTGAAATCCGATTTTGAACGTGAGCGGGAAGTCATTCTGGAAGAGCTTCGGAAGAACCAGGACTCCCCCTCCCGTCAGCTTTTCCAGAGTCTGTTTACCGCGACTTATTCGAAGCATCCATACGGCCGTCCCGTCATCGGATTCGTCAAGACACTGAAAGCCGCGACCGTCGGAAAACTCGAAGCCTTTTACCGCCGCAACTACGTGTCCGGAAAAATGGGGATCGTCCTCGTGGGTCCACTCGATCCCAAGCGTCAGGATGCGATGTTGAAGATCCTCGAAAAGAATTTTGGCAAGGGAGCGATCCCGCGCAAGTCGACTCCTCCCACCCAGCGTCCGGTGGAACCCGCACTTCGTAAAATTCCCACCACCGTCAAGCGCACGTTCGATGTGAAGACCCCTACGCTCGCAGTGGCTTTCAGAGGTCCCCGGCTCGGTCACGAGGATCTTCCTGCGCTCGATCTCGCGGCTAGCGTGCTTTCGACGGGGGAGCTTTCCAGGCTCTATCAGAGTCTGTTTTACGGCACTTCGATCGCGACCGATGTCTCCGGCGGACTCTATGTTCCTTTCGACGACGGAATGCTCTACTTCCAGGCGGAGACCGATTCGATTGAAAAATTACCGGCAGCGGCCGAGCAGATGTTCCAAGAGTTGGCTCGGATCAGGTGCGAAGGTCCGACGGATGAGGAGCTGGCAAGAGTCCTGGTGAATGCGGAGAGCGAGAAGCTCTATGCCACCCAAAGTGCGGATGGACTGGCGGGGCGACTCGGGTTTCTCCAGTACATCATGGGAGATCTTGGTTACGACCAACAGTATCTCGAAGAGTTGCGTGCAGTCGATCGCGCATCGGTCGAGAAGGTCACGGCGAAATACCTTGATCCGCGTCGGATGAGCCTGGTGCTCCTGCTTCCTAAAGAGCACAAGGACTATGACATGGCACCGATCACGGCGTTGGCCGAGAGGCTCTTGGCCTCCCCGGTCTCCACAGCTGTGGTCCTCAAGTCCGCGCGCGCCGGAAAGGCGGTTACCTCCGGGCCCGCGGCCGGGCTGCATCCCGAGTTCATGACCACTCCCTCGGGGATCCGCGTGATTTACCGCGAAAATCCGCAGTCCCACGTGATGAGTCTGCATGCTTCGGCCTTGGGAGGCCTGCGCCTTGAACTGGGAAGTCCGATCGACAGCCGCGAAAAGGATTGGGGCTCGAGCTACCTGATGGCATTGACCTGGGCCAAGGGAAGTCGTAATCACGATGCCCGGAGAGTTTCCGAGATCGTAGAGGGCTGTGCGGCAGGGGTGGATGGATTCTCCGGACGCAACACGGTTGGACTCTCGATGACGGGTCTTGCCCGGGATTTCGGCAAGTTGTCGGGGCTGTTCACCGAACTCCTCGTTGAGCCGACTTTTCCCGAGTCGGAGGTCACTCATTCGCGCCGAATCGCGGAAGACTCCGTGCGCGGAGTGGAGGACCATTCTTCCCAACTCTGTTCGAAGCTCTTCCTGGAAACCTTGTTCGAGTCCCATCCCTACGGTTCCTTCACTACGGGATCTCTGGAGAGCCTGCCTGGGATCGGGAGTTCGAAGCTCAAGGACTTTCATCGTGCCTGGATTCGCCCGGAACGCCTGACATTGGCGATCTCGGGCAATGTGCGCAGGGCCGAGCTCGACCGTTGGATGGGAGAGATGGACCGCTCGTTCGCCAAGCTAGCGAAGGAGCCGGGCAAGAGGATTTCCGAAGCTCTCCAGGAGGAGGCGGCCCTGAAGGCTCCCCGTTGGGCCGAAAAGCAGATGGGACGCGAGCAAACCCATATCATCGTGGGCGGACTGGGTACCCGGATCCGCGCAGAGGATCGCTTGACCCTTCAGCTCTTGCAGACCCTCCTCGGAGGGCAGAGCGGCCGATTGTTCATTGAACTTCGGGAGAAGAAAAGCCTGGCCTACACGGTCGCGCCCCTCCATTTCGATGGGATCGAAGCCGGCTATGTGGGGACCTATATCGCCTGTTCGCCCTCCAAGCGCAAAGAAGCGGTGGACGGGATCAAGACGGTGTTGGAGAAGTTGGCTGAGAAAGGCCCGACAGCTTCGGAAGTCCAGCGCGCCCAGCAGTTCTTCCTCGGCCGGCGCGCCATGGATCTCCAAAGCGATTCCGCAGTGGCTTCGCATTTCGGCCTCGAAGCGGTATACGGGATTCCTTACTTCACCGATGTCGAAATCGCGCGACGGGTGCAGGCGATTCGGGCCCGGGATATCCAGGAGCTCTGTCATCGCTATTACATCGTTCCTCATGCAGTGACGGCTGTCGTAGGCTGAGGGGATCTTGGATCGGTTGTCATGGATCTTTTGAAAAGCTTCGGGCTGGCTTTCACGGCGATCTTCGTCGCGCTCGACGTCATCGGGACGCTCCCCCTCTATTTCTCGATGACTCGAGGCATGGACCTCCGAGAACGTCGACGGATCGTCGACACTTCGATGGGGGTCGCCTTGGCCGTCGCCCTGGTGTTCGTGGTGTTGGGCCGGGAGATTTTCCACTTTCTCGGCATCAGCATTTTTGACTTCAAGGTCGCCGGTGGACTGGTCTTGCTCCTCGTTTCCTTGACGGACCTGGTGGGGGGGCCGGAGGCCGTCCACGGCAAAGGTCCGAACTCCACGGGCATCGTTCCGTTGGCCGTTCCGCTCATCACGGGTCCGGGGGTCTTGACGACATTGATCCTGCAGGTGGGATCCGCTGGGTTTCTCGTCACCCTTCTCGCGTTGGGAGCCAATTACCTGCTCGCGTGGATGTTGCTCAGACGCTCGGAGGCGATCACCAGTCTTTTAGGCAAGGATGGAACCGTCGTGATTTCTAAAATCGCGGCGCTGCTCCTGGCGGCGATCGCAGTGGCTATGATTCGGAGCGGGATCTTCGAAGCGATCCTGGCTTTCCGCGCCGGCGGAGGATAGCGGCGCGAGACCTCATTCGCCGACGGACTCTCCGTAGTTGCAGGTGTACTGCACCTTGATTCGCTGAATCGCGCGATGGAAGTCCTCTTCTGGGTGAGGTCCGAGGACCTCTTCGAAAGCTTCGCGGAGCGAATCCAGCTGAGCGGGAGTCCATTTGAAAACTGCTTCCTTCGAATCGATTTTTTTCATCCGGCTCTTCAGTTCGGTGGATTGCCGTTCGCTCAGTTTGCGCTTCATGGCTGAAAACAGCGGATCGGTGGAAACCGTTTTGCGCGCCTCCTCCAACGACTCCTCGAAAGCGATTTGAGTCTCGAGTCTCCTTTGAAGCTTGTCTCGATACACCTCGAGGGCGCTGGGAACCGCACTGGCGGCCTTGAGCTTGCCAAGCGATTGACGCGCGTGTTCCAGGGTGAGGAGGGGAGGGATCTTCTCGGGACTGATGGAATGGATGGTGCCGAGGGTTTCTTCCGAAAATGGGCCTCCCAACAGACAGGGCTGTTGAAAAAGCGTCACTCGAATCTCGGTGTTTTTCGAGGCATTCGGCTCAGCGAGTGCTGAAGCGGACCAAAGCAGGATGAGGGTCGTCCAAAAAGTTTTCATGCTTTCTTGCGATTCGCGTCTCCCGGGACACACCCCGTTTTGACAGATCCTGAATCCCGTTTAAAATAGAGAGGCAGGGACCGCCCTTTAGTTGTCTAGTTTACTCTAACATTGACGGGGCGGGAATCTGAAGTTTTTTGAAGGGGGATTCTCCAAGATGTCGGAGCAGTCGAAGCTGACTTTGGTAGCTCATCCGGATGGGTATTTTCATGAATTGGTGACCGAGGCCCTGGGACACCAGAAGATCGAGGCTCGCCCTGAAACCGAGTTTTATCTGGTCAAACTCTTGAGTCGGTTCATTTCCTCCGAAAGCCTGTTTTCCAGGGATGCGGAAGGGAACCTGCGGGATGAGCCTCTCGCCCTGATGATCCAGGAGGCGATTGAACAGCCAGTGGTCGAAGCGCAGCGGAGCTTGTTCCGTCACGTCGGGGATGTTTCGCTCTACACGGCCGGATATTTCCAGGACAGTTTGAACCGCAAGCTGGTCGACGTGGACTACTACATCGGCGTGGGAGGAAATGCGTACCAGCAGGTCGCGGCCCGCGCCGAGGAGAACCTCCTGAAATCGATTTATTCGGAGCTTTCGGAAAAGTTCGGAGCCTTTGTCGAGGTCTTGGCCGAGATCAGCGATAAGACTTGTCCGAAGGGTGAAAAAGACCTTCTTCGCGCTTACGAACTCTGGGTCAGGACCCGGAGTGAGCGCGCTGCCAAGGTTTTGCAGGAAGCGGGCATCCTCCCCAACTCGACGGTCAAGAAAAGCCTTCAGTAGTTATTCGATGATCACGGAAAGCATCTGGTCCCCAGGCTGGAGCTTGCGAGCCAAGTCCATGCCTTCGATCACTTGGCCGAAAACCGTGTATTGGCGATCGAGGTGCGGTTGTACTCCCAAAGTGATGTAGAACTGCGAGTCGGCTGAATCAGGATCGCCCGCCCTAGCCATCGCCACTGCGCCATCGACATGCCTGCGGGCATTGAACTCGGCCTTCAGGTGCTGACCACTTCCTCCAGTTCCATTGCCCTGAGGATCTCCTCCCTGGACGACGAATCCTGGGACGACACGGTGGAAGGTGAGGCCGTTGTAGAAGCTGGCGTTGATCAATTCAATGATCCGCTTCACGGTGTTGGGTGCGTCCGTGGGATAAAATTTGAAACGGATCACTCCAATTTTGGTGGTGATCACGACCGTGGCTTTTGAAAGACCTGCTGCGTCAGTGGTGAGATCAGGAGTCAGGTTGGTTGCTTTCGTACCATTGGGGGTCGCTACGGAGGACAAAGGCGACTCACTGGGTTGAGGCGTCGAGTTGGCAACGGGCGAGGATTGAGCTTGGGGTGCGCTGGTCACTAAGGTTGCCGGGACCCCTCTATTCTCTGTTCCGCGCGGGCCGCGAAGGTAAAACACGCCTGCGGCTATGCCGGCGACGATGATCACGAGAAGGGCGATGATGAGGTTACGACCACGCATGGTTGACAGACTCCTTGAGTAGGCCGAATAATACTCTCAACACTGCATGTCTCAAGAAGATTTCGCTCGTCGCATGAGCTTCTACGAACACATTGATGAGCTCCGGGGGAGGCTGATGAGATGCCTTGCGGTGTTCATGGTCGGCTTCATCGGCTGCTATTTCGTCGCCGAGCCGATTATGAGCGTCCTACGGCAGCCCCTCTTCGCTGCGATGGCCGAAGAGCAGAGAAAGCTCTATTTCACGAGCCTCTTCGAGAACTTCATGACCCATTTGAAGATCGCGGGCTACGCCTCGGTCTTTGTCCTGGCGCCCTACTTTTTCTATGAAGTCTGGGCCTTCATTGCACCCGGCCTCTATCCCCGTGAGCGGAAAATGGTCGTGCCTTTCATTTTCTTCGCCACGCTGTTTTTCGTCGGGGGCGCCGCGTTTGCTTACTTCGTGCTTTTCCCGGTCGGATTCAAATATTTCATCAGCTATGGAGGGCCCTCGGATGTGCCCCTCCTCACCATAGCCAACTATTACGACACGGTCCTGAAGCTTCTCCTGTTGTTCGGCATTGCGTTCGAGCTGCCGGTTTTCATTGTTCTCATGGGATACTTGGGGGTAGTCGACGCACCCCTACTGCGCGCGCAGCGCCGAGTTGCGGTCATTATCATTAGTATTATCGCGGCCTTATTCGCACCGCCCGATGCTATGTCCATGCTCCTGCTCGGCATCCCATTGATCCTGATGTACGAAGGGTCGATTTGGATAGTTCAGTGGTTGGGCGTCCGTCGTTCCCGTGCCCCGACGGATCTCGTGCCGAAGGACGAAGATCCATTGCGTGGCAAATCCAAGCCTTGAGTTCCCAACTCAAGCCGTGCTAGACCCTCATCCAACCTTGCTCAGAGCGTCGATCTTCAGCGAAACCGGGGGTTCAATCCTAGGTTTTTGAGAAGCGGCTTTGGGCTTTTGGGCCAAAGCTCATTAACCACAGGGAGTCAAAATGAGTACTACCGCACCCGCTGGGAAGCTTCCCGGCTATGAAACCACTGTCATCACTCGCGCCGAAATGTCGGACGAAAATCTAAAAGCCCTTCAGGAAAAGCTGAACGGCGTCATCGGCTCTTTCGGCGGCGAACTCGTCCTTACCGAAGATTGGGGCAAGCGCAAGCTGTCCTATCCGATTCAGAAAGAGACCCGCGCTCAGTACACCTACTTGGTGTACACCGGCAAAGGCGAGATCGTTCATGAGATGGAGCGTAATCTCCGTCTCCATGACCACGTCCTCCGCTTCCTCACCGTGAACCTCGAAAAAGAATTCGAAGGCGAAGGCTTCAAAAAGAAGCGCACGGACATGCAAGCCGCCGCAAAACGTCGCGAAGAAGAGCGTGAGGCACGTCGCGAAGAGCGCGCAGCCGAGCGCCGCGGACAGTATGAGGAGCGCGCTCCCCGGGCTGAAATGAGCCAGGATGCCGCCGAGGAAACCACTGAAACCTCTTCCGAAGAGTAAGAAGGAATACGACAATGGCGTTCATTGCGAACAAGACTGAAGGCCGGGCTCCCAGCGGCGGCGACCGCGGACCCCGTAACGATGATAAAATGGATCGCGACGACGACCGTGGCGGACGCCGCGGTGGGAGCGGCGGCGGTAGCAGCGGTGGTTTCCATCGTAAAAAAGTCTGCCGTTTCTGTGCAGATAATGAATATGTCCTCGATTACAAAGACGTGCGCATGATGCAGTCTTTCGTTACCGAGCATGGCAAGATCGTTCCTCGCCGTATTTCCGGAAGCTGTTCGTTCCATCAGCGCAAGCTGACGACCGCAGTTAAACGCGCCCGCAACTTGGCCCTGGTCGGCTATGTCAGCATGGGCACCTGATTCAGCCCAGACTGATGCCGATGGCGCCCTCGAGCGGGACGCTTATTTTGGTGCTCCCCGTTCTCCTGAGTCATCCGGTTCATCCGGAGTATCTCAGGAGAGCGGGACGCTCCTGAGTTCCTCTGAGCCTGAAGCCCCTGTTCAACCTCGGAAGGGTGGGCCGTCCTCATTCACTTCCGGGTGGCTCAAGCTCATTCCCTTTTTCGTGAGCGCACTCCTTTTCGTCAGCCGCCTTTTTGCGGTCCTGGCTCCCTTGCCGTTAATTCTCCTGGCATTCCGGTCCCCGCGTTCTCGCGCATTGTGGCTGGGTATTCTCACGAATTCCATCCTGGTCTTTTATCTTTCCGGACCCTCGGATCTCTGGCTTTTTTTCGTTTGGGTTGCGACAGTTGCTGTTGCCCTTCCGTTTTTCCTGACGAGCACACGGTCGGTAGGTCGGGCCACGACTCGCACTTTGATCTGTATGCTCGTCATTGCCGGAGCAATTCTCGCGATCCACTCCCAGATTCATCACGTCAATCCGTTCCGGGAGTTCAAAGCAGTGGTTTATGAGGCCATGGATCAAACGCTGCAGAGCATGCCCCCGGAGAATCGGACCGCTTGGTTGGGCGATCTAGATCCCGCGGAGTGGAAGCAGAACGTTTTCATCGAAATTCCTTGGATTCTTGGCGTGTTCTCACTCGTGACGGTTGGCCTTAACCTGGCACTCCTGCTGCGGATCAATCCGCAGAAGTTAAGGGAGACTCTGGGAATCGATCCTGCGTATTTCAGAAAGTGGAAAGCCCCTGAGCTTCTGCTCTGGCCCACGATCGTTTCAGGGTTCTGCCTGCTTCTTAATTTGGGCTGGGGTTCTGACGTTGCTTTGAACGTCTTCAAGTTCTTGATGGCGGTCTATGCCATTCAGGGTTTGAGTATCCTGAGTTTTTTCTTCGATGCGTGGAATGTGCGCGGACCCGTTCGCACTTTGGCGTATTTAGTCGCAATTTCGTTGATGTTGCCCTTAGTTCTTTCTTTGGGCTTTTTTGACCTGTGGTTTGACTTTCGTTCTAAGTTAAGGCAATCCTAGGCGTTCCTTTCGAGTCTAACGAGGAGTTTCCCATGTTAGTAATTTTGCGCGAAAACGTAGAGAATTTGGGCCAGACCGGTGACCTCGTCAAGGTGTCGGATGGCTACGCTCGCAACTTTCTGTTGCCCCGCAAGCTGGTTGTTGCTGCGGATGAAGCGAACACGGCGGCGATTGAGCATCATCGCAAAGCGCTTGAGAAAAAGCGCGCGGCTCAGCATTCGGTCCACGAAGCTTTGGCGAAAAAACTCGCTGACTTTTCGGTCAACATCTCCCGCAAAGTCGGCGAGAACGACAAGATTTTCGGTTCGGTCAGCACGGGCGACATCGCAGATGTGCTGAAAGCCGCGGGTTTTGAAGTTGAGAAACGCCAAGTGCAGATCGATACCCCGATCAAAGCCCTGGGCGTTCATCCGGTGACTGTGAAACTCAGCCCGGAAGTTGCCACCTCGGTCAAAGTCTGGGTTGTCAAAGAAGCCTGATCCCAGATGTTTGGGGGAGGTCCTGGAGATCCGGAGAATGGAAACGGTTTCGCCTCGCGCGAACGTTCCAGGACTGCGGGTGTCCCGGGCGGCAGGCTACCGCCTCAGAATCTGGATGCGGAACGCGCAGTTTTAGGCGCTGTCCTGGTCCAAAACGAGGCGATCCATCGAGTTCTTGAACTCGGTGTTGAGGCACGGGATTTCTATCGAGAGTCCCATCAGAAAATATTCGACGTGCTCGTCTCGCTCACTGAGCGAGGCGAGCCGGTCGATTTAGTCACATTGACTTCCGCGCTTCGTGACCGGCAGTGGTACGAGGCCATCGGTGGAACGGCCACGCTGACGAGTCTTTTCGAAGATCAGTTTGCTGTGGGTAATGTCACTTACTACGCCAAGATCATCCGGGACAAAGCGATCCTTCGTCGCATGGTCGAATTGACCGCCGAAATCTCCTCCCAGGCTTTTGAAGGGGTTGAGGATATCGAAGTTTATTTGGACGAAGCCGAACGAAAGGTTTTCTCGGTTTCCGACGTCAAGCTCACCAAATCCTTCGCTGCACTGAAGGACGTGTTGGTCACCAACATGCACATGATCGAGGAGCTTGCACTCAAGAGCGAAGACATCACCGGTCTTCCGACGGGTTTTCATGACTTCGACAAGCTCACCGCGGGCTTGCATGGCGGGCAGTTGATCATCATTGCGGCACGTCCGGCGATGGGGAAAACCTCGCTGGTTTTGTCGCTCGCGCAAAATGCGGCTTTAGGGCCGAAGCGGGCAGTGGTGGCGGTTTTTTCACTCGAGATGTCCAAAGAGGAACTCGCCTTTCGATTCTTGTCCGGAATTTCGCGCATCGATTCTAAGCGTCTGAAGATCGGCAAGCTCATGGATCGCGAGTGGCCGCGATTGGCGCAGTCGGTGGATCAGTTGCAGAAGTCAAAGGTGTTTCTCGATGACTCGGGTGAACTGACGGTCATGGATATTCGCTCCCGATGCCGGCGCTTGATGTCGGTTGAGAAGCGGATCGATCTGATCATCGTCGATTACCTTCAGCTCATGAAAGGTTCGAAAGCCGCCTCCAAAGGGGATGGCTCCCGTGAGCGCGAAATCTCGGAGATCAGTCGAAACCTCAAAGCGCTTGCCAAGGAACTGAAGGTCCCGATCATCGCGCTTTCGCAGCTCAACCGGGGATTGGAAAATCGCCAGGACAAGCGTCCGATGCTTTCCGACCTTCGTGAATCCGGTGCCATCGAGCAGGATGCCGACATGGTCTGTTTCATCTACCGGGATGAAGTCTACAACAAGGATACCGAAGAGAAAGGCATCGCTGAGCTCATCGTCGCCAAGCACCGTGCCGGTGAAACGGCAACAGTTCGTTTAGCATGGCTCGGTCAATACACCCAGTTCGCCAACCTGGCCAACGATGCTCCGGGAACGCCGGTGGGAGGCCCCCGGTCCGATCGGGGAGACGTTACCCTCTAGACCACTCGCACCGCGACAGTGCTCGGTGCAACTTCACGCTTGGGGCGATCTGGAAGCTCCCTTTTGGCGACGAACCGGCACTGCAACCTCATCTCAATTCAGGCTCGGGTGACGAAGCTCGGAATGAGAGCCGACGCTGAGATCGCGATGCCTATCAGCCGGACTTCTGCCACTTGCACCCCTGCGATCGCCGCCGGAATCAGTGAATTTGGAGCTCGCGAGCCGACTGCAGCTGGTGCTGAGTGAGCAGACCCATCCGGACCGCTTGAATCTCAAGCTTCCGGACGCGCTGGCTGTAGACTTCAATCCACTTGTCGAGGGAGTCGAGCTGAGGTTCAACGGGAATAGAGCCGGCTTTCTTACTCGCGTTTCTCAAGGGATTGCGGATTTTTCGGGCAGAAGTCGGTGGTGAAGCCCGGAGGGTATGGGCCTCCTGCTGCGCTTTGAGTTGAAGATAGTACTCCAGACGCTTCCGGTGATGATCGAGGTCCAATAGGACAGTCGCGTTCATTCATTCCCCCAGGCAGGCAGGTTTCAGTCATTCAAATCTCGATAGAGAATTAAACACCCACAACGAGCACGCTTCGAGAAAGCCTCCAGAAAATCCCTGGAAAGCTCAGTGAGGCATATCCGGAAAGCCGTCGCCACCTTCGGGGATCCGAGGATGAAGTGGGCGGACCTTGCCCGCAGCGATTTCGCGCAGAGCAGTGACGACGATTCGGTTCTTACTTCTGACCAAAGGGTTAGAACCTTTGAAGAGTTGGCGGGCGCGCTTGGTGGCCAAATGGACCAACTCATACATGTTCTCGACCTGACCCAAGCAATCTTCGATCGTAACGCGTGCCATTGAAACCCCTTATAAAGAGTGTGTTAACCCAGGACGACTATCCAAATCCAAACTGTCAGTCAAGGGCTATACATGCTGTCGAGTTCAGCTTTGTACTTTTGATTCACGAAGTTGCGCCGAATTTTCAAGGACGGTGTCAGCTCTCCGGATTCGATGGTGAACTGATCGGGAAGGATGATGAACTTTCGAATCATCTCATAGGGCGCGAGCTTTTGGTTCACTTCGTCGATAATTTTTTGAACCAGGACTTGCACCTTCGGGTGACTGATCAGACCGGCGAAATCACTGAAGAGGAGGTCGTGGGCTTGGGCGTAAGCGATCAGCTGTGGGTGATCCAGCGTGACCAAAGCAGTCAGGTAATTTCGGGTATCGCCATGAGCAACGGCTTGAGAGACGTAGGGTTGCGCTTTCAAAAGCCCTTCGATTTTTTGGGGTGCGATCTTCTTGCCACCACTGGTGGCGATCAAATCCTTTTTACGATCGGTGATCTTGAGGAATCCGTCTGAATCCAGGTGTCCGATGTCGCCTGAATGAAGCCAACCGTCGCGGATGGCCTCTTGAGTCTCCTCGGGCGACTTGTAGTAGCCGGCGAAGACTTTGCGGGACTTGATGAGGATCTCGCCATCGGCGGCGATCTTGATGGAGACTTCGGGAAGCGGGCGGC
>JAYVNB010000024.1:0-21650 GCA_043759365.1 Bacteriovoracaceae bacterium
CGGGATGAGGAAATCGCGATTCTTCGGAAGAAAAAAGACCGAGGCCCACGGCCTCATCGCGATGGCCGCCTACAATCTCATCCGCATCGTGAAACTGACTCAGTCCCTTCCAGCGACACCGTGAGCGGCGGTGGCTCGATGACGGACTTCGCGCCCACCGTCCGGGCCCGAAATCTGTCAGAAAAAATCCAACTTTCGCACTTCCGGGAACTCGGAGTTGAAAGATTCATCGTCAGTCGGATTTTATCAACAGCCTACTAAGACAGGCGCTCCGAGAGCGAGTCGAGAATCAAGGAGTCGCAGACTGGCTCGGAGAAGGAGAGGGATTGGGAGAAGGGGAAGAACTGGGAGTGGGCGTTGGGGTGGGAGCCATGGTCCCGGTGGGAATCGGTGAAGGCCCTCCCGCGGGACTAACGACAATTTTGCCGGTCATGGTGGGGTGAATTTGGCAGTAATAGTTGAAAGTGCCCGGATCATTGAATGTGAATGAGAACGTTTTTCCTGCGGCAAGCGTCCCTGAATCAAAAGCACTTGTGAATGAGGTTACCGTGTGAGGCACGCTGTCCCCATTGATCCAGTTCACTTTCGTTCCCACGTCGATCGTCAACGGGTTTTGACCGAAGGCTGCGCTTCCGAGATCCATTGCGTCTGAGGCGATGTTGATCGTGACTTCGTGCGCGCTGCCGGGCTGCTCGGGAGGAGGCGTGGCAGCAGTGGTTTTGTTGTCGTTCCCGCAGGCGGCGAGTGCGACGCTGATCAGCGCCGCGCTGATTCCGGACGTGAAGTAGTGTTGAATTCTCATTTTCATTTCTCCGGATCGTCTCTAGCGATCCTGTTTAAGGTGCGTGTGACTTTCCCTGGAGTCTGCAGATCGTATTCCAGGGGAAGTAAATCCACCTAGGGCTTGAAAATGTCCCCGTTCTGGGTCGGAGAAGCGCCCCATCGCGGCGATGACGGCGGATCGCGCAGAGGAACTTTGCAAGGTCGTGCCTCGCGACCGACGACTGCGAGCGGCTATCGGTGTGGGGCGTTCGTCGCGCACGGCCAGATCTGAACTCCACTGCTTGGATCACGCGCCAGAGCCCACTGGAGCGTGGAAATCAATAGTGGGACTATAATTTTGCGCGGATTAATTCCTCGATCGCCCGGCGCAGGGTCTTCTTTCGGTGATCGACTTCGTGCGCACAATGAGCGGGAATTCGCGTGCGAAGCTCATGGCACTTCGGTTGCACAGGTCCTCTGTATCCAAACGCAACCCTATGCTGGATAACAAGGAGATATAACTGTGAAACGCTTGATGACTACCGCTTTAGCTGTTGCTTCGATGATTGCTTATTCTGCTAGCCCCGTGATGGCGGGTAGCACCCAGGCTTCGACTCAAAAGCCCGGCCAGAAAGCGGGACAGGCTTCGACTCAAAAGCCCGGCCAGAAAGCGGGACAGGCTTCGACTCAGAAGCCCGGCCAGAAAGCAGGACAGGCTTCGACTCAGAAGCCCGGCCAGAAAGCAGGACAGGCTACGACTTCAAAGCCTGGCCAAAAAGCCGGTCAGTCGGTCAAAAAGTGACGTCCATGTCCTGATTTGAGTCTCACTGGAGAGGCTTCTTTCGCGAGAAGTCTGCCCTTGGGGCGGCGATCCGAGAAATCGGGTTTCCGCCCCGAGGTGCGTTTGGGCCCCAAGCGCAGGTTAAGTCAGTGTCCAAAGAGAAGGCACCTGTCACCTTGGACACGCCCAGGATCCAGGGAGGGATCTGAATTCGTGTCTAGTATCCGCTACACCCTAGCTATTTAACGCATGGCACAAGCCCTGCAGAGTTGGCCCCCGAGCGGATCCACGCTTGAGGTGCGAATGCGGTTCCTGGCTGTCCTAATCATTTGGAGTCTGTCGGCGGTAGCGCCGATGACGGCAGCCGCATCCGAGCAGAGCCAAGCCAGTCTCGCATCGCAGCTCGACGCTCGGACCGCGAAGAGGAACTGGGGGTTCACGTTCACCGTGAGTGACAACAGCAACCTGCGCGAAACGAGCGATGTCGACCACTCTCAATACCTTCAGATCACCGCCAAGCCGACCTACCAGGTCAACGAGTCCTTCAAGGTTTCCCTTTACGTGATTCATAACCAAGATCTGGGATCGGAGCACGACCTCACCATCCACGATAGCGGACTTTCGGTCGCTTACTCCGGCTTTCAAGCGAACCCGCTCCTCAAGCTATCCGCGGCGTCCGGTTCGAAAATCCCTCTCTCGAAGACTTGGAGGGTCGATCAGTCCCTCATCACGACCCTGTCGTTCGCACCGCGAGCGACCTTGGATCTCAGCAGGACACGGCTCGCGGTGCTGGGTGCGTACTACGAACCCGTGATCCGCCGTTCGTTCCACAGGTACGACGTATCCGCGAGTGGAGCTTCGAATGAGCAGTACCGATTCGTTCAGTCCTTGGGGATCGAACTGGCGCTGAGCGAAAAGCTCTCGTTTTCAAGTGTTTCCTCCTATTCCGCGTTTTGGACCTATCGGGGCGCGCCGTACAACAAATTCTCTTTCGATGAGACCGTCTCCCTTCAGGCCACTCCGGCGCTATCCTTCGATCTCGGTATCGGAAACTCGGGCGACACCCTAAAAGACAATGCGGTCGATTCCAACATCGCGCTTTTTGACAAAAACGTTTCTGAGGTCACCCTCGGAGCAACCTTCGTATTTTAAGTGCCTTAGCCTTGAGGAAGTACCCCATGACCTTGAACAGCATTCCGAAGTTGAGTCGAGTCAAAGCCACGCTGTTGTTGCTGTTGTTGGCGCTTCCCGCTTGCACCAAGCAGCGCGAGGCCGCGTTCCCAGATGGCACGGGTGACGACATCTTTCAGAAAAGCGACCTCGACGGGCACACCTTCAACGTGAAAACCGCTTCTTCCTCGGCGCTGCGCTCGAATGCCGATCGCTTTCGCGGAAACGGGGAGGTCGCTCGAGTCAAGGTCGCGTCGGCCGATACCCCGGAGCAGTTCCAGCCCATGTTCAAGGATCTACAGCTTTTCGCCGGAGCTGACCAGCAGGTGCCGATGGTGTTCAAGCTCGATAAGCTCTACCTCACGGCCTACAAGTCCGTCGACGCCTTCGTCGCGCTCCCGGCACTCGAAGAGGATCTGGCGGAGGAATCCGACGTTGCCGGCAAGAAGCTGGTTCCGATTTTCCAGTACAAGCTCAAGGGCTATGGTGTCGTAGTCCGCACCCGAAATGCCTTGGGAGAAGAGACGAAAGATCTCAAGTTGAAACAGACCGATTGGTCGCAAGCAACTCACATCCAGATTTCGACCCTGGTCTCGGATCGAATCACGGTCACCGCCAAGGCCGAAGAAAATGAGCAAATTTTCGTTCGGGAACGTCTCGACAACCGCCTGATGAGCCGCCAGGACATCAAAGCCCAGCTCGGAGTTAAAGTCGATCTTCCCGCGGCGGAATCCCTCGCCTACACCCGATTGGACGGCAATAACCTGATGATCTACGAAGTGGCGAGTTTTGCGGGCTTGCCCGCCGAACAGCGTCGGCTCATTCGCTCGGGTCCCGATGCGAACCGCTCCGAAGTGGTGCGTTGCTCGGCAGTCACTTTGAACGTACAGGATCAGGGAGCGCGCGCAGCGCTCCCTTCGGGTGACGATTGCGTCCTAGTCCTTCGCTACACTTTCAAGGCTCAGGCAGTCGAAGCCCGCCGCCCGATCGATACGGACGGAATCGCCTCGTCGGAAGTCAAATACGACGAAACCGATTCCCGTTCCGCGCGCTTGGCTAAGATCATCCGTGACTCCAACCCGAATCGCGTCACCTTGGCTGGCGATGGGCTGCGCCCCGCGAGCGACGACTCGATCAGCATCGACGCCGTGAAAGGGAAGGAGTACTTCCTTCGTCGCACCCTCCAGGACTCCCCGAACTCGTTCGACTACACTTTCGCAGGGGAGTCGGGCAATCTCGACATCGTGAAGTTCCAGTTCGAACGCGATCGCGTCCGCGTCGTCCGCTCCAAGCCACTGCTTGACGTGAGTGGGACGAACGGAACCGACCTGGACACCCTAATGTCGGTGCCAGCCACCTATTACAAATTACTGACCCGTGATCCGAGCGGAAACCCGCTCGCCAATCCTCAGTACGTACCAGCCAGCTCCGATGAGCCGGGTGCTTTCGCTCAGGTTAAATGGGCGCAAAATGCGATCGCTAACGTCGATTCGGCCTTGGGTTACTACAGTTTGGAACATTGCTTTGACGGCTCCCGCGTCAATGACGTGAGCTCGATCGACCAGCGTCTTGACTCGGATGGAGTCCTCAATTTCACGATCGACCGCGTCTATCAGGCCAGCCGAACCGACGATTGCGCCGGCGTCTACAGGGCCGACTACTGGGATGCGGTTCAAAGTACGTTCAGCTTCCGCGAGAGGTTCTCCTTCAAGAAGTATGACGCTGCGGACGAGAATCCTCTTTTCACGGTTCCATTCGCGGCTCAGAAAAAAATCGGCATGGGATTGTTCACCTACAAAAAGAACGTCCCCAACCAGTACAACAACGCGGGAACCTCGGAAACCGAACTGCCGCTCGGCGCAATCTACGACATTCGCAGCGGAAAAAAGATCAAGTACGTCTTGGCGGGTCTTCCGACCGACAAGCCTGCGCTTCGCAAGAGCCTCCTCTTGGGAACCAGGAAAGTCATCGCAGATTGGAATGAAACTTTCCGTCGGGCCTTGAAGGGTACGAAGCTTGAGCGTAACGACGACGTAGTGGAGCTTTCGATTGAAGGCGACCATGATGAAGAAGGCTTGCCGGCAGTCCCGGCGATGCAGTTGGGTGATCTCGAACGCAACTACATCTACAACATCCAGAAAGCGACGAGCTCTCAGGTGATCGGCTTAGGCGGGTCTCACCCGAACCCCCGCACCGGCATCGTGCAGGCTGCATCGGTTTTCATGTATGGCGGAAACATCATCAGTTACGTGGATACCGCCAAGAAGCGGGCTCGCGTCCAGGTCGAGTACGCCAAGAACGCCAAGGCAACGCTCACTCCGGTGGAGGTTCCGGCCCCTGAGCCTCAGCCACATCCATCGGCAGCTCAAGCCGTTGCTTTCGCGACCGATGTGAGATCCGCAGATCGGATCTCGGCTTTCAAGATCCAGGGTTTCGATCGCGCCGATCGAACCGCATCCTTGAGCGTGGGCCCCGCCGACCGCCGCGCCCTGCGAGACTTCGGGATGAGCCTCGGAAACCTTCGCGACAGTCCCGAGCTCGCCAACTCAGCCGTCGACCAGGCGGCAGCGCAGCTGCGTCCTTCTGATCGCGCCTTTCATGAGGCGGTGAGGGAAGCGATGAAGCAAGGCGTGCTTTCGAACGCGCGTAAATTTGAATCGATCTATCTCGACTCTCAAGTCAGAAACCTGGGAGGGTCGCTGCCGCAGTCCCAATTGGCGAGCCTTCGCAACATGGCATTGCGCCAAAGAGCGGTCGCCGACCTTTACGACCGAATGGAAGCCGCCGGAATCTGCGTCTATGACACGAGCGAAGCCGGCGAGATGTCGGCCAACGATCTCGTTGCTTTGGACGATATCTCCGTCGTGACCAAAATTTGGGAAGAAACCCTGGCTCACGAACTCGGTCATAATTTCGGTCTTCGTCACAATTTCACCGGGTCTTTCGATCGGGCCAATTTCGCCAAAGACGGTGAGAATGCAGCTGATGTGAAGCGCACTTACTCCTCCGTCATGGACTATATGCATGGAGCAGTGAACACCTACGACGGCCTTGGATCGCAAGACGAGGCGTCGATCCGCGCTGCGTACGGATTGTCTCTCGAGCTCGACCCTTCGGTCAAAGTGATCAGCCAGGGAGGTGGTCAATTAGCACTCGATGTGGACGGTCGTCCGGTTGCCGCAGTCACCTCGAGCGGTGGCAAGAACCTGGTTTCGATTAATGACTACTTCAAGGCAGTCCGAGTCGACTCGTGGTTGAATCTCACCTCGAGAGCGATGAATCGGCTTCCCATCAAGAAGTACCTGTTTTGTACGGATGAGGACGCAGGTCAATCTCCGACCTGCAATCGTTTCGACAAGGGAACCACTCCTTTGGAAATCGTGCAGGCCCACTTGAACGACTACCGCTCCCTCTACGCTCAGTCCAACTTTCCAAATGACCGCTTGAGTTTCACTTCCCGGGTTTCAGGACAATACACTTCCCGCATCTTCGGCCTCATGCTGCCTGTTCGCCAATTCTTGGATGAGACATTCTATCAGCTCGTCAATCCCCCTTCAATGCCCGAAAATTTGGGACTGGATGCGCAGCAGGCCTGGCAGACCGCCCGCAAGGATGTGGTCGATTCGTACGTGGAAGCGGCCTATGCAGCGATGAACTTTTTCGAAGAGGTGATACGTACTCCTCAGGCGCCTGACCTCAAGTCGGGTATCGACCGTTGGAAGGCATTTGAAAAGACCGTGAAAGTTCAGGGTGCCGATGGTCGGCCGAGCCGGATGAAGCTCAGCATGAACGTGGAACGAAAGTTTCTGCAGGACGTGAAGATGGATGATACCTCGGATCGCCTGTCGGCCCGTGGCATTGAGTTCGACAAGGTCATCGCGACCATCATGCTCACCGAGCGCCACTTCGGTTTCCCTCGGTACGAGAAGGACTCGATCGCAGTGGCCTTCCCGTTCTTCAACTCCCTCTTGAGTCGGAACACCAAGCCCGAGGAGCTTGATACCATCCAACTCCTGAGAGAAATGATGTCGGATCACATCACTCCGGCTGCAGTAGCCCAACTCGAGAACGGGGCAAGGCCCCTGGTATATCTGGGATCGAATTTCGAGGCCCCGACCACCCAAATGCTGCGCTTTTATGCGGTACTGGGCGGTATCGTGAATCTTGATCTCGACGGACTCGAACAGAGGAACAACTTCTCGAACTTGTTTCGAGTGCTCAATGGATTCACTGTCCCTGCCGGAAAAACCTCATTGGCCGAGTCGGGGGCGGACGCTTCGAGCGGCGGCACCCTGAAGTACTGGGCTTATGATCAGGGTGAAACGGCCAAGTCCATGATCAACGACGTCCATGCGCTCGACGAACTACAAGCTCCGGTTTCGGCAGTCGCTAGTAGCACAGAGCGCGCGGTTTCACGGAGCGCGAGCATCAAGGTGGGGATGGGCAAGTGGCTTGCCAAGAAAGTTGAATTGGATGCGGCCATTGAGGCAGCGCCTCCATCCGCTCCGGGACAACAGCCTCGAGGGTTCGCTCAGGTGGCCGCTTTCTTCCGCGAGGGCGCGCAGCGGGCCGGTCTCGCCCCGATGGATACGGGAGTCGTGCCCTCACCTGAGCCATCGGCGGCACCTTCCATTCGTCCTTCGAGCGAGCCATCGGCGGAACCGGTCCCCGTTCCTTCTTCCCGAGCGAGTGCGGAGCCAGTGGTGGTCGTAATCGAAGATCCAGTCACCGTCCTGAAGCGGGAGTTGCTGGGGATCGAGGCTGAAGTGAACGCTGTATTCGCTCAAGTCCCGGGTTCAGACACTCCTCGGATCGTGGCCGAACGCAATGTGCAGGGAGAGATCGTCGGCGGTCTCGGAGACCTCATGCAGAACGTATACGACCAGGGTCACGCGATCGCTGCGAAGCGGATGCGATTGGGTACGGCCAACGCACGCAACGTCCAGGCGCGTATCCAGGCGATCAGCCATGAAGCTCGATCGCAAGAAGAGCAGCAGGCCCTGATCGCGGCACTTCAAGGGATCAACACGGAAGGTGCTCAGATCAAGAGCTTCCTCATCGGCGTGGCCAACCAGGAGGATCTCATGGCCACCCAGCTCCGCAACATCGGTAAGGACGACGCGGTCGTGGAGGCCGTTCTCTCGGGGATCCCAGTACCGAAGTTTACGGATCCGGGAGACGCGGGTCATGCCTTGACCCCACAAGAGCTTTCGGACAACGCCAGCAACGAGGCTTATGGGGCAATCCTTCCTGCGGGTCAGAACCGCTCCCGTCGAGGTGTCGAGTTCTCGAGCATCCAGAAGTTGAATGAGATCTTCTTTCAACTTCACCGGGAGTTCGCGCGCTGACCGAAGCGGCTCCCGGTTTAGGTTTTTTAACTCCATGACTCAATTCGTAATGGAATAATGATTGCACTTGCGCCCGCCCGCCTCACGCATTTCGCTGTGAGGCGACCTTCAAGGGAGGAGTGCGCTGAATGACCAATCGAATCGCGTGGGGTTTGCTCACGGCTTGGATGACGCTCGGGGTGGCCGCTGGGTGCGGCCGTTCCCAGGTCGATGGAAGGGTCGAGGAGGCCAACCTGCCTCGGGCGCCTGAAGCATCGTGGAGTTTTAAGTTCCGATCGGAATGCAATGACCCGGCTGCACGGGATTGCATCGCCAGGTTTGGATTGAGCATCGAGTCGACCGGGGATTATGAAGTGGGCCCTGCGCCCGACGGACAGCGTCTCTCCGGGAAAGTGGATCCCGAGGATCTCGTGAGGCTCGGTGCACTCGCATCGAAGGCTTCATCCAAAAGGCTTTGCCTGGGACGAACTGAGCTGAAAGGGGAGGGGGCGCTGAGTTGCGGTGATCTGGGCGCTTCCGATCCTGAAGGTGACGTCCCTCTCGCCGGCGACCTGCGCGCGTCGCTCGCATCCGAGACCCATCGATTAGTCGAGAAATATTATCCGGCTCGATTTCCGAACGATTGTTCCGCCTCCCTGCTGGCGCTTCAGTCCCTTCATACGAAGGTTTCGAAGTGCGATCGCGACGAGGATTGCTCATGGCTTGACGGAGCCTACGTTCCCATCGATTTGGGACAGACGCGGCGGTCCAGCGCGGATTCATGCGGATTTGTCGGAGATCTTGAATTCGCGAACACGTTTCAAGTCGTCGTTGAACAATCGAGTCTCCTTCGAAAAAGGGAAGTTGCTCGCGTTGCCTGCTCCTCCCTGCCTGCGCCCTACTGTGCAACCTCGGGCTCGCCCATCCGTGTGGCGTCCTCGGTTCCCGGCTGCATCCATCATTTCTGCCAAGCCCACTGAGGAGATCGATATGTTCCTAACCCTGATTTTGTCTGTTTTTTCAATTTCTGCGCATGCCGGCGAGCCCAAGCCTCCTCGGGAGGTCTGCTTCAATCTGGTCTGTAATTTCGAAGGAGAGAGTCCGCATGACCACTATCAGGGGTGCACTGCCGCATCACGGTTCACCAAGCAGGTGACCGAAGAAGGTGAGGAGACTCGAGATGACTCGAGTCATGGCGATACGTCAGTGCTCGAAGTCCAATGTGATCATGACACGGTTTACAACTCGGGTTCGCGACGGTTCACCGATGTCTCGGGAACTCGTATCCAAGGTCGCCCTGGTCCCTATCCTGCGGTGATTTTGCCACCGGGCTCATTGAGCGAGAGGCCTCATCACGTCGAAGCAGCGCTCGAATTCGGGGAGCAGACGCTCCGTGGGACCTGCTTTCTTTATACGGGTGAGCCTTGATTCGGGAGCGGGCTTTGCATTCCAATCTGAATTAATTTAAAATTGTCAGTCGAACCAAAACTGAAATCCACGGAGAAAGAACTGCTATGCACAAGTTAGCACTGATCGGAATGATGTCCCTGGCCATGAGCTCGATGAACGCTTTCGCGGATGAGCATCCCTGCCCACCCGGTGGACCCTGCGAAGTGCCGGTCAAGGAGACCTGCTTCAACGTCGTCTGCGAATTCAGCAACGAACATGCTCCTGAGGGAATGCAAAACTGCCGGGCGGCGGCGGTGTTCAACAAGAATGTGACCACAACGGGTGGGGAAGTCGCGGATGATTCGACCGCATCCAACAACCCCACGTTTGAAGTGACCTGCAATGGAGTGCCTCTTTTCAACAACAGCGCTCATCGCTACACGGATCTTCTCGGAACGCGCATTCAAGGCGAGACCGGCCCACATCCGGCGATCAGCCTGCCACGCGGAGCACTCCATACTGGACCCAACGGCTCCGCCGGCTACCACGTGTCCCCATCCCGGCTGGAAATCGACTCCGTGGACGGTCACGCCTACAGCTCCGGCAAGTGTTCGATCTGGACTGGCGCTCCCTGAAGAGTCGAGGTGAAAGCGAGCCGGCGTCGTTGCCTACTCCAGCGACGCCGGCTTTAACTTCAGCTCGCGAGTTCTTGAATAGATGTATTGTTTCAGGGTCTTGCATTGTTTGATGGATGGCTTTCGGTAATTGACTCACCGGGTCTTCCGTGGTTAAGTGCGCGAGCTTATGCTCATTCTCAACGCACTTCGCGCATCCCTAGTGGGTGCTGGTTTCGCCCTAGTTTCTGCGCTGAGTGCTTGCTCGCCGGGGGCCTTCAGCGGCAACGACAAGGATGAGGAGCTAGCCAAGAGACCCGGGTATCGCCAAATCGACAAAGCCTGTTCAGGCATGAGTCTCGCACAGAGCGAGCTCAAGCCCGCCGAGTTCAGGACTCTTCTGAAATGCCTCAACGGAACCGGCGCACTCGAGCCTGCGGCTTCGATGATCCTGAAGCTCGAGGATCCCGAGCTCAAGACTCTCCTGGACTTGCTCAACACACACATCCTCTCCAATCGAACGCGCATGTACGAAGTCGATGTGACTTATCGGCAGCTGAGCGAGCAGGGGCAGCTCGCGCCAGCGTTTCAGTCGGCGGGTAGACTCTTGGAAAACAGCGAGTTGATCACGCAGTCGATCACGATGCTTGAGAAGGCCTATCGCATCGATCCGCGACTGGCGCTCGGAGCTCTTCAAAAGATATCTGATCGTCTTGGAACGGACCGTTTCGAAGCAGGGATCGACGATGCTTTGAGTTTGACCGGCGCTCCTGTTTTCGGAGCGCTGCAGGAGCATTTCCGGGGCGAAGGCAACTCGGGCCGACGGCTCGAGGACTTGAGCGCCCGAGCCGTCGCTACAGCGGCCGCAGTCAGGAACGGCGTCGAGCCGGATCTCATCCGAGAGACTCTCGGGCATTTCGTCGATGGCAAGCTGCACGAGGTGCATGACGATGCATTCGGGAACACGCCGACGCAAATCCGGGCCAGCCTCGGTCAAGTTAGCCCCATTTTCGACCGACTTCTTCAGGACGACGCCCACACTTGGAACGGGATCATCGATTTCGTCGACTCCACACATACTTCGCTGTTTTGCGCCGGCGGAGCGATGCAAATCCCCGACTTGACCCGTTTCGCTTTGGACGAACTCTACCGAGCCAAGTCCGAGACCATCGTCGAGCACCTTCAGCGGACGAAGCCGCTCCAGTTCTCTGCCTACAACGCGGTCTGCCCGCTTCCCGCCGCGTTCACTTCTCACTATCACCACCTGCTGGAGCTCGCCGATTCTCCGGCGATCGTCCCCGGTCATAAACTAGTCCTTTCCGTTCGGGATCACGGACTCGAGGAGTACCTCCTCAATCTATTCGGCGCGCGGGGCACGGACGGGCAAGGGGGCATCCGCCGATTCCTTCCCTTGCTGAGCGAGCTCTCGGACCGTGGGGCGGTTTCTGATTTGTTCCTGCTCGTTACTTCGGTGCGACCCCAGGACCGCGGAGAGCTGACCGAATCCTTGAAGTTCGCCCTCGAACCCGATGCTCGGATGAGCGGCCGGAGCCTCTACGACGTGATGCAGATCTCGTTGGCGCGCGCGAACCCGCTCGAGCTGGCAAAGCTCATGCGGAGTCTATTGCCCTTGATCGACCAGGATGAACCCGTGATCCATCCGGCGTTGATGTCGCTCCGAAAGATTGTCCGCTCGAATGATGCCCATCCCGGCATCGATTTTCTGCGCGAAACACTCGCTCAAGCGCCTAGTCATCAGGCGTTTCTCGAAGTGCTATTCAAGCTTTCGGCGATGCCCGAGTTTCGGAAGTCAGTCGAACTGCTGGCCGCGATGTCCAAAGACCATCGACTCGAAGACATTCTGGATGTGGTGAACGCGCTTTTCCGGCGTTATTCGAGCCAAGGCCATGTCCGCGATATCGTGCCTACCCAAGTCCCAGTATTTGTTTCGCGAAGGGCGCATGAGCTCGTTTCCCGGGATCTACTTCCGTTGGCGCCTTTGGTTCATCCGGTTGATTTGCGTGATCCCTGCCGTGCCCTCGATCCCGGAGTTCCGCTCCTCAATTCCGGCACTGCCGGATACGACGCGCAAATCGCGAACCTGGTCGCGTGCGTGGGCCGCGCCCCGGGAGATGCGGCACAGAGGGAAGCTCTCGAATACTTGCGCGTTCAACGCATGACGGATGGTCGAACCGCCTTTTCCTTCCATCTCGATCTTCTCTCGAAATTTCATTTTGCGCGCGAACAGACGCGCGACTTGTTCCATCGATTGTTCCGTGCGGTCGATAACGGACAGGCCGCCCAAGCTCTGCGCTTGGTCCCGTTCCTCGTGGTTGGCCAGGGTGACGTGGGTCCCGTGCTGCGTCCACTTTTCGATGCGGTCAAGCCGACCCTCGTCCAAACACGCTTGGAGGTCAGGCGGCTCCTGGATTATTCCTCGACTCTGCTGAAGCATGCGTCCCTGACCCAGGCATTGAAGTACCTGGATACCCTGCGGAGCGCAGGCGCCCTCGATCCGATCCCAGAGCCTGCCTTGGCGGGCGATGAGGAATTCCGGGCGCAGGTCCGCGACCTCGTGCGCTACCGCGAGTGCATCGAGGATCCGGTCGCCATCGAACGGCGCGCTGGCGAGGTCATCGATGATTACTTGAACGCGTCCAATAACTGGGAGCTCGTGAACGGCAGGACCCGGCGGTCTTGGACCCTTCCCGAGTTCCATGCCGGACTTCGTCCGATCCTGAAAAAATTCGCGGATCCGGTTGGCCAAGGCCCGGCCCTACCGGGGCTGCTTGCCGTGGTCCGCTCTTTCACGCTTGAACCCGGACAAGCTCCGGTGCAGGGCAAGCATTTCACACGCGATTATTTCGGAAAATGGTTGAGCGATCGCTCGCGGGACGAAAAACCGATTCTTTACTATTACCCGGATCAGGACAAAGCTCGTGTCAGGATGGTGAGCTCGCTCGATCGCTTGGAGCTGGTGCTCTACAACGCAGACTTCCACTACGCGGATTTCCTCATTCCCGGCAATCACGGTTTCCGGTACCTGGCGCGGATTGGCGAGGCTTGGGGTGACGAGGACCGTGAAGCTTGGCCCGTTGAAATCCAAAATAAATATCCGGATCCGCGCCATCCGCCGCCCACTTTGAGTGCGGTATACAGGGACATGAAGAAGGAGCTTGAGCGCTTCGGCGGACTCGCGGGGTATCCGCGCCGCCATGAGTGCCGCCCCGACGATTTGCCGGAGGATGGCATCCACATGCCCGATCCGGGCCTGATTCATGTTCCTGGATTCTTGGCTCCGCCCGGCCTGGAAGACGTGAAGCGCCGCCTGTTCAACCTGACTCAAGTGCTTCCCGCGGTGGAGGAGAACCTACCCGGTGCGAACCATCCCAATGCCGGCGGGATGCGGGTGTTGCGCAACCTTTTCTGGGAACTCTATGCAAGCAGTCCCCAAGATGCCCACAACCCGAGCGCCGGGGATCGAAACAATCTCTGGATCATCACGCAGCTGATCCGAATGGGATTTATCCGCGAGATCAGCAAGACTCTGCGCATTGAGCCCGACAGCCAGGCGCGGCAGGAGTTCTTCCGGGGTTTCTTGGCCGGGGCGACTGCATCCTCTGTTCGGCCGATTCTCGACACCTTGTTCGTCGAGCATCCGGATCAGAAACTTCTTTGGAAAGGGATCGATCAGGTGTTCGCGCACTTGGGCGGGGATCTTGAATCCCAGGCACGGCTTCGTCAGTTGGGCTTTTACGTCGTCGGCTTGTTGGGCACGCAGCAGTTTGCCCTCGCGGAACCGGTACTGGCAGCGATCGGACCGGTGATCCGCCAAAACTACGATTACGTTCTCGCACACGAGAGCCTGATCGGCGAACTCTTCGAGAACCAGGAAATGGTCTCGTGGATCCACGGATTTTCGCGAGAGCGAGAATCCTCCCGGGTTCAGGGCAGGGAGGCGGTCGCAGCGATCCTGCGTGATGCCGTTTCCGATCCGACCCGGGCCCTGGATTTGTTTTCAGTGGTCCGTGCCGTAGAGCAGGATCAAGTGGGGCATGCGGGGTGGACCGACTTCCGTGCCCGGTGGTCGGCGATCCGGGCGACGTCGGATTGGCAACGTCAGGATTTCGACGAGGTCGGCCGTCGCGGCTTCGACTTCCTGACCGAAGACGGAAGTCCCGGAACGGCTCAAGCGGTTCGTGAATACCTTTCCACCCTAGTCAAGTCACCCAGGGCCGGTCAGCCGAGCGACCTGGAGCAGGAACTCGATCTGATCGCTCATGATCCGCAGCGCTTCAATCAGGTTTTGAATGCGCTCGCCGGTTCCTCCGGCAACGGTGAGATCCAATCGTTCTTGGATGAAGCCCGCCGTGCTTTGATTCCGCTTTCCGCCCGCCGCTGATCTACGTTATTCTGCAACGATATGCAGAACGTGGACGTGCAGTCCCTCACGGAAGAGATCAAAGGCAAGAGTCAGTTCATCGACGAGATCCTGAATGAGGCCGCCAAAGTAGTGGTCGGTCAGCGAGTGCTACTTGAGCGTTTGCTGTTGGCGCTCCTTTGCGACGGTCACGTCCTCCTCGAGGGTTTGCCCGGACTGGCCAAGACCTTAACCATCAAGACGTTAGCCGACATCATCCATGCGGATTTCCAGCGGGTGCAGTTCACGCCAGACCTCCTGCCCGCCGACTTGGTCGGCACGATGATCTTCAATCAGAAGACCGGTGAGTTCACACCGAAAAAAGGGCCGATTTTTACGAGTCTGGTCCTCGCCGACGAGATTAATCGTGCGCCCGCGAAAGTCCAGAGCGCACTACTCGAAGCCATGGGCGAGCATCAAGTGACCATTGGCGAGACGACCTACAAGATGCAGGATCCGTTCATCGTGCTCGCCACGCAGAATCCCATCGAGCAGGAAGGGACGTACCCACTTCCCGAAGCCCAGCTCGACCGTTTTCTGTTCAAGGTGAAGGTGGGTTATCCCACGATGGCTGAAGAGAAGACAGTCCTGAACCGGATGTCTGCGGTGGAAATGCCCAAAGCCAACAAGGTCTGCCATCCGCAACAGATCAAGGACGCCCGCGCGCTTTCGGCGAAGATCTACATGGACGAGAAGCTCAAGGACTACATCTTGGCGATCATTTTCGCTTCCCGGTTTCCTGAGAAAATGGGTTTACCTGGCCTGAAAGGCATGATTCAGGTCGGCGCGAGTCCGCGCGCCACGATCGCCTTGGCCAAGGCCTCGCGTGCGAATGCATTCATCCATCATCGAGGCTTCGTCACTCCCGAGGACGTGAAGTCGATCGCCTATGACGTGCTTCGTCACCGGATCTTGGTTTCGTTCGAAGCCGAAGCGGATGGGATCGACAGCGAGCAGATCGTGCGCAAGATCCTGGAGCAGGTTGAAGTTCCTTGAGCCTGTTACCCGAGGAGCTCCTTAAACGGGTTCGCCAGATTGAGATCCTCACCCGCAAACGGGTGGACGACCTCATGGGGGGCCAGTACCGCAGCAACTTCAAGGGAACCGGCGTGGTGTTCTCCGAGCACCGCCCATACGTTGCGGGCGACGATGTCCGTCACATCGACTGGAAAGTGAGCGCTCGGACCCGCGATCCGGTGATCAAGAAGTTCGAAGAGGAGCGTGAGCTGACGGTGCTTTTGGTCGTCGATGGCTCAGCTTCAAAATCGTTCGGGACCCACGCCAAGCTCAAGAGCGAAGTGGCGGCCGAAATCGCGGGGATGCTGGCCTATGCGGCCAGCCATGCCGGGGACAAAGTGGGAGTCTTGATCTTCGATGGCAAGGTCGGAAAGATCATCCCGCCGAAGAAGGGCCGCAGCCACATCCTCCGCATCATCCGCGATCTGTTGACTTTCGAGTCCCGGAACCCGGGCACCGATTTGAAGGGCGCGCTCGAGAGTGCGAGCCGCATGCTCAAGCACAGCGGTGTGGTTTTCATTTTGAGCGACTTTTTTGCCGAAGGTTTTGAAATCTCGCTCAAGCGCCTGGCACGCAAGCACGACGTGGTCGCGATGCAGATCCGCGATGAGCGCGAAGGGGATATCCCGCAGATCGGACAGATGATCTTGGTCGATCCCGAGAGCGGCCAGGAACGTTTCGTGGATACCGACTCGTACGCTTTCAAGAAATGGTTCAAGGAGTTCTCTCTCGAAGATGAAACGGACCTCGAAACCGCGCTCAAGGGCGGTCGGGTTGAGCGGCTCAAGATCCGCACCAAGGAAGATTATGCACAAGCGGTCGTCCGGTTCTTCCGGGCCCGCGCCCGCAGGCGGCGCTGATTCGTCCGGGTGGGACGCCCGGCAAGGTTTCGAGAAGAACGCCCGGGAGTCGCGCTGGCTCCTGGCGATCTGCGGTCTCGTGCTGCTTTCGGGGGGGACTCGCACCTTCGCAGCCGATGAATCCGCGATCGGTTCCCCGCTGGTGCAGGATGACCCACGCGTCAGTCCTTCGGCCTCGCCCAAGGCTGAACTGGATCCCGCGTTCCTGCTCTTGCCCGCCTTGGATGTGGAAGTCGCCGAGGAGTCGCAGGCTGCCGCGAAATCGGGAGTCCGAGTCGGAGATGGGGTCGCGATGAAAGTCGAAGGGGCGCCCAAGGATCAAGGCGATCTTACTCTCACGACTCCACAGGGCCATGAGAGTCTGGTCGATCAGGGGTGGGGAATCCGTCCGACGAAAGGTCGAGAGGGAGCGCTTGAGTTCCGGGCGTTCCCGCTCAAGCCGGGGCAGTTGACGCTGCCAACGCTGGCGATCAAGAACCGCGATGGACTCGCGGTGGCTCGCACTAACCCCTTGAACCTTCGTGTTGAATCCGGGATCGCCCAAGAGGATCCGAAGCCTGAGGAAGCAGCTGAGGCTTCGCCGATGCTCGGACTCAAGTTCCCGAAATGGGTCTGGCTGGCGGCAGGGGGAGTCGTGCTCGGCGTCCTCGCCTTGCTGGTCTACGGAGTCATCCGGCTTCGCGCCCGCATGAAGCCACTTTCACTTTCGAAGGTCCGACCCGCTGAACTTCCCGAGGACGACGAAGCGCTGCGCGCTCTCGCCGAACTGGAAACTCAAGGCCTCTGGATTCGGGGCGGGCACAAGAAACATGGGTTTCGGGTCTCGGAGATCCTCAAGCGCTTCCTCGGCCGGCGATACCGCTTCGATGCGATGGAATGCACGAGGCGCGAGCTCGTGGATTACTTGATGGGCAACCTGCGAGGCGTCGACCTCCTCCCTCGCGAGAAAGTGCTTGAAGTGAGCGATCTCTTCGAACAACTCGATCAGGTTAAATTCACGGATTGGGTGCCAGGACCGGATGAGAGCGTGGGATACTTGGTCGGCGCTCGGGCCTTGATTCAATCACTGCGTCAAGCACCGCGTCGCGAGGGGAAACCCGGTGCGATTTGAGTCCTGGGGTTTCCTATTCCTGCTGGCTCTGATTCCGACGTTCCATTTTTGGTGGATGAAACGCAATCGTCCGGCACGAGTCGCTTTCCCATTACCCATTCCCACCCAGGCGACAGGCCGAAATCCGCTGCGCACCTTGCTTTTTGTCCAGTACATCGCGCTCGCCCTCATCGTTGCCGCGCTCGCGAGACCTCAGACCAGTTACAGAAAGACCGAGCGAACGGTCAGCGGCATCGACATCATGTTGGTGCTCGACGTCTCGGCGAGCATGTACATCGAGGATCTCGCTGAACGGTCACGTCTGGACATCGCCAAGGACATGATGGAAGGCTTCGTGCGGGGACGAGTCAACGACCGGATCGGCTTCTTGATGTTCTCGGGCGAGCCGATGACCCTCGCGCCTCCGACACTCGATTATGGCTTGGTCATGAGAAGTATCCGGGACGCGGACGTCGGCATCCTCAAGGACGGTACCGCGATCGGCGACGGGCTCTCGGT
Organism: Bacteriovoracaceae bacterium; assembly: GCA_043759365.1. Taxonomy (GTDB): domain Bacteria; phylum Bdellovibrionota; class UBA1018; order UBA1018; family UBA1018; genus JAYVNB01. The sequence continues at coordinate 17,950 of JAYVNB010000024.1, forward strand.
CGCGGTCAATCGGCTACGGAGCTCGCAGGCACGCTCGCGCGTGATCGTCCTCCTCACCGATGGGGACAATAACTTGGGGCAGGTCGATCCTGCCACTGCCGGGGACTTGGCCGCCGGTTACGGGATCCGAGTTTACACGATCGCCATCGGACGAGAAGGGCGGGTCAAGCTGCCGATTCGGCGCAAGGGCGTCTTTGGCAACACGGTCACTCAGTATCAATGGATGGACAACGCCTTGAACCCCGAGCTGCTTCAGAAAATCGCGGAGCAGACCAACGGGAAGTTCTACCGAGTGACCGATGAGTCGACCCTGGACCACGTGTTCAAGGAGATCGACCATCTCGAAAAGAGTGAAGTGAAGTCGACCGAAAAAGTAAATTACGATGAAGCCTATCAGAGGCCCCTGCAACTAGGTGCGCTGCTGCTGGTCGTGGTCCAGCTCCTCGCTCACGGCTGGTGGAGGATCCTGCCATGAATTGGGCCGCCCCTCACTGGCTTTGGACACTGCTTGCTCTGCCATTGCTGTACGTAGCGCTCCTGCAGACCCAAAAGGGGCGCCGCGAGCGTTTCGCGAAGTTCGCACGGGAGGAGGTCTGGCCCAAGATCGCCCCTGAAATCGATTTTGGCGCCCGAATGAGGAAAGGCCGAGTCTGGATCCTCGCTCTGGGTTTCGTGATCCTCGCACTCGCTCGTCCGCAGTGGGGAAGTCACGAGGAGTCGATCCATGTCTCCGGACTGGATATCGTCCTCGTGCTCGATGTTTCCAACAGCATGGCGGTCGAGGATATCGTTCCGAGTCGCTTGAAGAAGGCCCAGCACTGGATCCGCACCTTGGTGGACCGACTAAGCGGGGATCGGGTGGGTCTGGTCGCTTTCGCGGCGAGCTCTTACATGGCGGCGCCGCTCACGAGCGATGTCGACTACATCAAGGAGACCGTCGAATCGCTCGACTTCAAGACGATCCTGAACCAGGGGACTGATATCGGAAGCGCACTGGATACCGCTGCCCGTGCTTTGGATCGAGGTGCGGAGGAGCAGCAATCCAGCAAGGATTCAACGACCAGCACCAAAGCTTCGACGAGCTCGCGGGTCATCGTGTTGATCTCCGACGGCGAGGATCATGAGGACCAAGCTGAGACTGTGGCGAAGAAACTCAAGGATGCCGGCATCCGGGTCTATGTCCTGGGTGTGGGAACCTCGAAGGGCGGTCCGATCCCGACCCGCGACGAAAACGGTCAATTGCGGGGCTTCAAACGGAGCCGACAGGGAGAGACGATCGTCAGCGCTTTTCATCCGGATGCGTTGATGGGCATCGCGCGATCCGCGGGCGGGCGCTACTGGAGCGTGACGGAAACCGAAAGCGAAGTCGAAGAGCTTCTGGGCGACATGGGTGCTTTGGATCGCAAAGACTACGCTGAGCGCAAATACCTGGTGTACGAAGACCGGTTTCAATGGCCGCTGCTGATCGCGGTCCTCTTACTCCTGCTCGAGCTCTCGATACCCGCCCATCGCCTACTGAAGGGATCGGTAATCCGGAAGGCGCTGTTGCTGGGCCTGACGGGTCTATGGGGATTGGTCGGAGGGTCCCTCGAGGTACAGGCGGCAACCCCGCTCAAGTCTTATCTCGAGAACGAGAAGGCTTTGCGCGCATTCGAGTCCGGCAAGCTCGATGAAGCCAAGAAGGATCTCGGAAATGCACAAGCGGTTGATCCCGACTCTCACGAGCTGAAGTACAACCAAGGCGTGATTCAGCTCAAGGATGGCGATGTGGATGGCGCGATTCAGAGCTTCGAGGGAGCCGTCCCAGGTGCCACCCAGCGTAAGGATCCTTCCTTTGAAAGCGTCTTGAACTACAATCTAGGGGCGGCGAAGGCTAAAAAAGGCGATCTCGGAGGCGCAGTCGACAACTATTTGCAGGCTATCGAGCAGGCAAGACTCGGTAAAAATCCCCGACTTGAAGCCGATGCTCGCAAAAATCTCCAGCTGTTGATCCGGGAGCGCGAAAAAAAGAAGCAACAAGAGAAGCAGGACCAAAAAAAAGGTGAGGGCAAGGACAAGAAGGATCAGCCTTCGCAAGGCGGTAGTGGCGACCCCAAGGACCCGAAATCGGGCAAAGACCAGGACAAGCAGGACTCCGGCAAGGATAAGCAAGGCCCTCCGAAGGAGTACGAAGACAACTCGAAGGGCAAGGGCTCCTTCAAGTCACAAAAGCTCTCCAAGGAAGACGCGGATCGAGTGATGAATGAGCTCTCCGGCAAGGAGAAGGAGCTTCAAGGGAAGCTGAGGCGGCAAAAGGGCAATCCCCAGGCGCAGGAGAAGGATTGGTGATGACGAAGCTGAGGTCAATTTCGGTGGGGTATCCGGGTTCGGTTGCGATCGTCGCCGCGATCGCCTGGATTCAACCTGTTTCTACGGCGCATGCTGCCGACGTGGCATTCACTGCCGAACTGGATCGCAACGAAATCAGCCAAGACGAGTCGGTGGCCCTCAAGATGAGCGTCCGGGCCGACGGCCAACTGCAGCTTCAGGGTCCGCCCCGATTCTCGGCTCCAGACTTCGATCTGGTCAATGAGTTCACTTCCAATTTCGTCGAGTCGTTTTACGAAAATGGTAAGTTCGGTATCCGCAACAACCAGCAATTCACGAAAGTGCTTCGTCCGAAACGGACCGGGACTTTCAAGATCGAGCGCTTCGAGATCCAGGTCAACGGAAACACGGTCACCGCACCTCCTCTCACTGTCCGCGTCGCGGCTGGGGGCGCCGGAACGCCGCCTCCTCAGAATTACGGCGGAGGCGGGATGGGCTTGCGGGGAGCCGTTAAGAAGCCCAGCCAAGGCTCGACCACTGGTTTTTTCGTCCGGGCCGAGATCGACAAGGCCAGAATCTACAAAGGCGAACAGCTCGTGGTGAGTTATTTTCTCTACCGGCGCGCCCGAGTGTTCAACATCCAGGTCGACAAGTACCCCATCCTGGGCGGGTTTCTCCGCGAAGACTTGGAGATGCCGGTTCTCGGTCAACGGCTCGACAACGAGAACGTGGTCCTGGACGGCGTTCCTTACGAGCGTTCGCTCCTCTCGAGGTATGCTGCTTACCCCCTCAAGGAGGGCAAGCTTCCGATTGACTCGATGACGATCAAAGCAAACTATTTTAATCCCTCCCAGTTCGGGATGAGCGACGAAGATGACCCGTTCATGGGCTTCTTCAATCAGCTCGCCCCCCGCTCCGGCACTAGCACCAGCGATCCGGTGTCTGTCGAAGTACTCCCCTTGCCGACTGATGGGCGGCCAGCTTCTTTCGCAGGCGGCATCGGCGATTTTCAATTGAGTTCCTCGGCCGACAAAGGAGAGGTCAAGGCCAATGAAGCCGTGACCCTGACCCTGAGTGTGCAAGGCAAAGGCAACATCAGCGCGATCGAGGCGCCGAAGGTTCCGTGGCCCACTGGCATCGAGCTCTACGAGTCCAAGGGCAAGGTGAAGGGCGGAAAAGCCGGGATCGGGCAAAAGGATTTCGAGTTTCTGCTCGTCCCCCGCGCCTCGGGGAGGATCACTTTGCCCGCGATCGAGATGAGTTTCTTCGATCCCGAAAAAAAGACCTTCGTCACCCGCTCCACCCAGCCCATCGAAATCCAAGTCGCGGAAGGACTTCCGCCGGTAGGCTCGCTGGGCGTTCCTTCGGCCTCATCCAATGGAAATCGTCCCAGC
>JAYVNB010000025.1:0-2355 GCA_043759365.1 Bacteriovoracaceae bacterium
GGCGCTTGGCCATCAATGGCCCGCTATCTGAGCTGAGTGAGGCGCTCGTCGGCCTCCGCCCTCAGGGATTGCAGCTTTTCCATTTGTTGGTAAATCGGCGTTGGCGCGAGCGCCTGGGGAAGATTCGCCAACCGCTCCGCTAGGACCTCCATTTGACTCTCGAGTTCACCGACTCGCACCTTCGCGCGCTTGAGTTCTTGTTTATGGCCCTCACCCTCGTACTGAATTTTTGCGGCCTGGATGATATCGACGGCGATCCCTGGCTGGGCGAGGAGCTTAGCAATGCTTGCGATGACCGCGTTCAAAATTTCCACTGACCGGAGCCACCCAATTTCCTTGATGGGATCCACCTGATTTACTGAACCGGAGCCAGTCGATTTCCTAGTTGGGAGCCACCCGATTTCCACTTCGGGAGCCACTTTGGAGCATTTTATTCAGCCATGAGAAGGTCCGGCCTCAACCTGAGGAGGACCCCGATTATGGCTAGGAGAGTGTGGACAGTGGCTCGAGTAGAAGAGATTCAGCGGCTAGTTGGCGAGGGTTTGTCCGACCGGCAGATCGCGCGTACGCTCCAGTGTCAGAGGTCGCGAATCCGCGAGGTGCGGGAGCTCGGTACGGTGGCCTGCGCAGTGATCGCGGCGCCGGCGGTAGCGATCGAGCCGGGTTAGACGGCGGGGGTCGAGTGGGTCGCCGTCCTCGATGAGATCGGCCGAGGTTTCGAGATCAAGCGCGTCTGGGAAGAGCGCGCAGCCCAAGCCACGACTTACTCCAATTTCTAGAAGTACCTCCACCGTCGCCACCCGAGTTTACTGACCCAAACGGTAACGCTCCGGGAGTTCGCCCCAGGCAGCACGTGCGAGGCCGACTGGGCGGGCGATAAAATCCCATGGTGGAACCAGTAGAGTCATCGGCACGAGGCGCACGTGTTTATCGGTATCCTAGCCCATAGCCAACTCCTGTTTGCGTGGTCGGCTGAGAACGAAAAAAAGATCAACTGGCTCCTGGCCCACCAAAAGATGTTCGCGTTCTTCGGCGGCGCCCCGCAGGTCGTCGTGCCGGATAATCTCAAGACCGGCGTCAAGAAGACCCAACTGTATGACCCCGATCTCAATCCCGCCTACACGGAGCTTGCCTCTGATTACGGCACCGCCATTGTCCCTGCACGCGTCCGGCGCCCGCGTGACAAGGCTTTGGTCGAGAACGGCGTCGGGCTCGTGATGCGACTTTTTCGGTGGGTCTACCGTCATTACCGCTTTCGATCGATCTTCGAGATCAACGAGGCGCTAGCCCTGATCACGGCCCGGATCAACGACCGACCCCACTCACGCTTCAGAACCTCGCGCCGGGCGCGGTTTGAGGCGGGTGAGCGCGCGGCTCTTCGGCCTCTCCCCGAGATCCCGTTTGAGCAGTTCGAGTGGAAAAAAGCCAAGGTCCATCCCGACTGCACGGTCTTGCTCGAAGGAGCGTACTATTCAGTGCCTTTCGTCCACCGCGGCAAAGAAGTCCGGGTCAAGGTCACACCCCACCAGCTCGAGAGCGCGTGCCTGAAGGCCAACCGGTTTGGGAATACCAGTTACCATTTTATCGAAAGAATTCTCAAGAACGGGCGGCTTGAGAAAACTCCCAAGGAGTCCCGCCCCATTTACCGAAGTCCTAATCCACTGCTACGTGGAGACGGACTGCTTCATTGAACTGCAACCCCGAACAAAGAAAAAGAAGGCGATTATGATCGAACAGACCAAGAAAATTCTTAACACTCTCAAATGCCACGGCATCTTGAGTGCGCTGGACCTCAGGCTCGCCGAGGCAACCTCGCAAGGGTGGGGACACACCAAGCTTCTATCGGCTCTGGTGACCGACGAGAAAACGCACCGGGAGAATCAGAAGATCGTCAGCAGGCTCAAAGCCGCCCACTTCCGAACGGATGCATCCTTGGAGCGGCTGTGGACATCACGGCCAAGTGCAATCTGAGTCGCACGCAAATGCAGGACCTGAGGGAGCTCAAGTTTGTCACTGACCCAAGAAACGTTTTGATACTGGGACCCACGGGCGTGGGTAAAACCTATTTGGCCTCGGCCCTCGGAAACCATGCTTGCCGGCAAGGGTACACGTGCCTTTTCTTTGGAATAAATTACTTTCTTGAAAAAATGACACTCCACCGGGCAGACGGGATTTTATTGAAGTTTCGACAGAAACTTACTGACTGTGACCTCTTGATTCTCGATGACGTGGGGCTCAAGGAACTTCCTCGGGACGCCGTCCAGGACCTGCACGACATCATGGAGGAGCGCTATCAGTCGAAGTCCACAATGTTCATCGCGCAGATCCCGCTGGCGAACTGGAAGGAGTTTATCT
>JAYVNB010000026.1:0-21602 GCA_043759365.1 Bacteriovoracaceae bacterium
TTTTTTGGGGCCAGGGAGATCCCTCGATGCGTGATACATTGAATCACCTTCTGCGCGGTCAGTCTCTCACCCGCGAGCAGGCAGAAGCCGCGATGGGGCAACTGTTGGAAGGGCACCTGCCTCCGGAGCAGGTGGCGGGTTTCCTGATCGCTCTCCGCTTGAAACAAGAGACCACCGAAGAAATTTCCGGCTTCGTCGACTGTCTCCGCAAGCTTTCGATTCGGGTGGAGTCCCCGTCGGACGATTGCATGGATGTTTGCGGGACGGGAGGAGACGGTGCCGGAACCTTCAATGTCTCCTCAACCGTGGCATTCGTGCTCGCAGCCGCTGGACAACCCGTGGCCAAACATGGAAATCGCTCGGTCTCGAGCCGATCGGGGAGCTTCGATGTCGTTGAAGCGTTGGGTCTTCGATTCGAGACGGATCCAGTCGAAGCTGCCCGTTGCCTGAAGCGGTTCAATCTTGGACTTCTCTTTGCTCCCGCCTTTCACCCCAGTCTGAAGGCCGTGACCCAGATTCGACGAAATCTAGGCGTTTACACCGTTTTTAACGCTTTGGGACCCTTGCTGAATCCCGCCCAAGTCAAGCGTCAGCTCGTCGGCGTCTACAGTCCGTTCCTTCTGGAGATGCACGCCCAAGTGCTTCGACTGCAGGGCTCGATCGAGGCCATGGTGGTCCATGGCGAGGACGGCTTGGATGAGATTTCGATTTGCGCACCTTCGCAAATCGCGCATTTGCGCGAGGGGCGAATCGACCGTTACGTCTTGAATCCGGAAGATTTTGGCTTCAAGAAATCCGACGCGGTGAATCTCCAGGGAGGTGATGCGAAAGACAATGCGCGGATCATCCGCGCGATCCTCGGGGGTGAAAGAGGACCCAAGCGGGATTTGGTGCTGATGAACGCCAGTGCCGCCCTTCGGGTGGGGGGCAAAGTCGGTGATTTCCGGGACGGCGTACGCTTAGCTGCCGACGCTATCGATTCTGGTCGAGCGCTGCGCTTGATCACCGAGATGCAGGAACGAGGAGTGGGTCTATGAGGGTTCCGAGCGTCCTCATGCGGATTGCGGAGTCCGTGAATACCAGGCTTCGCGAAAGAATGGATCGAGTGCCGGAGTCGAAACTGCGGGCCGAGCTCGCGAACCTCCCCGCGCCGCAATCGTTTGCAAAGGCCTTTACCGGGGCGGGGATCCAGATTCTAGCGGAGATCAAATACGCGAGCCCTTCGGAAGGTCGGATCCGGGATCCCCGAGAGATCGCCCCTCTCGGGGTGGCTCAATCCTACCTTCGAGGAGGTGCGGTAGCGCTTTCCGTGCTGACGGAGCAGGACCACTTCGGTGGGTCGCTGTCGAGACTGGTCGAAATTCGAAAGGCGCTTCCGGATGCACGGCTCCTCCTCAAGGATTTCGTGATCGAGGAATATCAACTTCTCGAGGCGCGGTTAGCTGGGGCGGATGCAGCTCTCTTGATCGTCGCCCTGCTCGGTGAGAGTCGCACCCGGGAGTTGTTGACAGCCGCGCAGGCGATGGGTCTGGAGGCACTTGTTGAAGTGCACGATGAGGCCGAGCTCGAGTCTGCCGGTCGGATGGGCGCCCGGCTCATCGGTGTCAACAATCGGAATCTCAAGGACATGAAGGTCTCGCTCGAGGTATCTCGTCGGCTCGCACCTTTGGCACCTAAAGGGTCGATTCTGATCAGCGAAAGCGGCCTTCGGAGCGGCAGTGAACTCCGTGAGTTGACGGAACTGGGTTACCGGGGATTTCTGATCGGGACATCGTTCATGCGCGCTTCCGATCCGGGCTCTGCGCTCGCTCAACTACTCTTGGAGGCGCAATGAGTCGCGAGCTGCCTCGGATCAAGATCTGCGGTCTGACCCGAATGGAGGATGCGGAGTTGGCCGCTTCGCTCGGTGCCTGGGCGTTGGGTTTCATTTTCTACTCAAAGAGCCCTCGCGCAATGACTCCGCGAAGAGCCATGCCAATCCTATCCGTGTTGCGCCAACGGTATCCAGCAGTCCTTCGAGTGGGTGTTTTCGTGGACGAAACAGTCGATGAAGTTGCGCGCGTGGCGCAAGCCCTTGAACTCACCCACGCTCAGCTTCACGGTGCGGAGACTCCGGCGTACTGCCGTGAACTCCGCGCTCGAATGCCGAAGTTGGGAGTCATCAAGGCGTTTCGCCCCAAGACACGAGCTGACTTGGACCAGATTCCAGAGTTCGAAAAAATCAGCGATGCCATTTTACTGGATGCCTACGTTCCTGGGCATCCCGGAGGGACGGGCACCCTAGGAGACTGGACCTTGGCTCAGGTTGCAGCGCGGTCCGGTATACGAGTGGTGCTTGCGGGTGGATTGGGCCCCGATAACCTGACGCGCGCTCTGAGTGAGGTCGAACCCTATGCACTCGATGCCTCAAGCCTCCTCGAAGATTCGCCCGGGATCAAATCCTCCGCGAAACTGAGGAAATTTTTTGAACGGGCTCGAGCCCAGGGAAGAGCTGAAGAAATGAGTATGGAAAGCAAGAGTGCCCATGATCCGGATGAGAATGGCTGGTTTGGCCCTTTTGGCGGAAGATTTGCTCCTGAAACACTGATGGAGCCGCTCCGCGAGCTGGAACGCGCGTTTTTCCGCTATCGACGTGAGCCAGAGTTCGTGGCCGAGAAGGATGACCTCCTTAATAATTTTGTAGGTCGAGAAACTCCGTTGACGTTTGCAGCCCGCCTGAGCGGGCTTGTCGGTGGAGCTCGGATCTACCTCAAGAGGGAGGATTTAACTCATACCGGAGCCCACAAGATCAACAATGCGGTTGGCCAGATCCTTCTCGCACGACGCATGGGGAAAAAGCGGATTATCGCCGAGACAGGAGCCGGTCAACATGGAGTGGCTACTGCCACTGTCGCTGCCCATTTCGGTCTTGAATGTGTGGTTTACATGGGTCGAGTGGATATGGAGCGCCAAGCACCCAATGTTCACCGGATGCAGATTCTTGGAGCCCGAGTCGTTCCGGTGGACGCAGGCACACGCACTTTGAAGGATGCCGTGAGCGAAGCGATGCGGGACTGGGTCACCCACGTCCAAGACAGCTACTACCTTCTGGGTTCGGCCTTGGGGCCGCATCCCTATCCTTTGATGGTGCGCGAGTTCCAGTCGGTGATTGGGCGGGAAGCGCGACTTCAGTTTTTGGAATTCGCGGGCCGACTCCCAGACGAGTTGATTGCATGCGTTGGGGGAGGAAGTAATGCGATCGGGTTCTTTCACGCTTTTTTAGATGATCTCTCCGTCCGAATGACGGGAGTCGAGGCAGGGGGACGGGGAACTCAGCCGGGCGAGCATGCTGCGCGATTTGCGGGAGGTTCGATCGGCGTCCTGCAAGGAACCCAGAGCTATATCCTTCAAGACGAGGGCGGGCAGATCGAAAACACTCACAGCGTCTCGGCGGGACTTGATTACGCCGCCGTCGGTCCGGAACATGCTTGGCTCAGGGAGAAGAGCCGCGTTCAATACACATCGATCACGGATGAGGAGGCGCTCGCGGCTTTTCATCGGTTGGCGCGGGTGGAAGGGATCATCCCTGCCCTCGAAAGCTCCCATGCGGTCGCCTACGCGCTTAAGCGAGCGCGGGAACTCAGCTCGGACCAAATCCTCGGTATCTGTCTTTCTGGACGGGGCGACAAGGATCTGGCGACGGTCATGGGTGCGGTATGCTGAGCTCATTCCAATCCGAGGGACGCGCCGCTTTCATTCCGTTCCTTGTGGCAGGCGATCCTTCAGTGGGTGCAACCGAGCGGGTGGTGGATATTTTGGTCGAGGAAGGTGCGGATCTTCTGGAGCTTGGGGTACCGTTTTCGGATGCGCTCGCGGATGGTCCGGTCATTCAAGCCGCTTCCGAGAGGGCTTCCCGCGTTTGTGGCTCGATGAGCCTGGTTCTAGAGCTAGCGACGAGGATTCACGCCCGGCACCCGCGACTTCCGCTCATCCTTTTCACCTACTACAATCCCGTGCTCCGCTATGGAGTCGATCGTTTCGCCCGTTCGGCCAAGGAGGCGGGCGTCAGCGCCACCCTGGTCGTGGATCTCCCGCCAGAGGCTTCAGCCGACTATCGAAAGGTCTTGGCTGAACACGGTGTCAAAACAGTTTTCCTAGCTTCACCGACAACGTCCTCCGAGCGAATGCCTGCGATCGCGGAGGCTTCTACTGGGTTTATTTATTATGTCTCGCGAACTGGGGTGACCGGAGTCCAGCAGGCGCTTTCGGAGTCCTTGGCAAGCGAGCTTCAAGCGTTGCGGAAATTGACGCGCAAACCCGTGGCTGTAGGTTTCGGGATATCTAACGCACAGCAGGCCGCCGAGGTAGCGATATTGGGAGATGCGGTGGTGGTGGGAAGCGCTTTCGTGAGAATCATGGCTCGCTACCCAGCCCCGGAGGACTCGGATCGGATGGAAGCCGAAATCCGAGCCTTGGCCCGAGAGTTATCCGCGGCAGTTCGAAGCGCGCGACTTTAAAATCCCTCAACAGAGACAACCCTGCTTGCTACAATGAGGCACTATGATCCAAACACTTTCGCGAGCATCGCGTTTTCAGGGAAAACCGAAGATCCCGGGGGACAAATCGATCTCCCACCGAGGCTTGATTTTCGGTGCCTTGGCTGAAGGACGTACCGAAGTCATCGATATACTCGAAAGCGAAGATGTCCAATCCACTGCTCGAATCCTTACCGACCTAGGTGCCCAGATCACCCGTGAGGGGAGCAAGACTTGGGTGGAAGGGCTCGGCGAGCGCGGATTCAAGACCCCTGCGGGTGTCCTCAACTGCGGTAACTCCGGAACTACGATCCGACTGATGATGGGAGTGCTCTCCGGACGCAATGTGACTGCCACGATGACCGGCGACTCCTCGCTCGTGAAACGTCCCATGAAACGCGTGGCAGAGCCCTTGCGCCAGATGGGCGCTCAGTTTTCCTTGTCGAACACGGACTACGCCCCGCTTACCGTGGCGGGGTCCCGCCTCAAAGGCATCGACTACACCCTCAAGATCGCGAGCGCGCAGATCAAGAGTGCAATTCTTTTGGCCGCACTCAGCGCAGAAGGGATCACCACCCTCCGCGGCGAAATCTATTCGCGCGACCACACTGAGCGACTCCTCGACTATTTCGGAGTTGCGGTCGATCAGACTCCCTCCTCGGTCAGCGTGCGAGGCGGCCAACGGCTCCAAGCGCGTCCGGTCCATGTTCCAGGCGACCCTTCCACGGCGGCATTTTGGATGGGGGCAGCCTGCTTGATCCCGGGCGCCCGCATCGACATGGAGAACATCGCCCTTAACCCGACTCGGATCGGTTTTCTGCGGGCCATTGAGCGGATGGGTGCCGAAGTGTCGATCGAAACGACCTCGGAAATGCCCGAACCCGTCGGTAAGATCCGCGTGACGCCAGGCAAGCTCCGGGGAATCCACATTACGGCGGCCCAAGTACCCACTTTGATCGACGAGTTGCCGCTGCTCGCAGTCCTGGCCACCCAGGCTAAGGGTGAAACCCTGGTAGAAGGAGCAGAGGAGTTGCGAGTCAAGGAGAGCGATCGAATCGAAGCCGTTGCAATCGGTCTTCGCGCGATGGGCGCGGAAATCGAGGTTCTTGCCGACGGATTTAGGATCCGCGGCCCGCAAAAGCTTCACGGGGCCACTATTCAGAGCTTCCATGACCACCGGATCGCGATGGCGTTCAGCATCGCGGCACTCGTCGCAGAAGGTGATACCCAGATCCAGGGTGCCGAATGCGTGGGCATCTCATATCCAGGTTTCTATGCCACGCTCGCGGAACTGACCCGAGGATGAGGCGTGCCGCGGTGATCGGCTTTCCTGTCTCCCATTCTCGCTCCCCGGCGATTTTCCGCTTCCTCGCGGAGCGAGAGGGCGTGAAGGATTTCAGCTATGCGGCCACCGAAGTGAAGCCCGAGCACTTGCCCACCTTCATTTCCACGATCAAATCGGATCGCGAATTCATCGGGCTGAACGTCACACTTCCCCACAAAGAGGAGATTCTCCCGTATTTGGATTCGCTTTCAAGCGAAGCCAGGTGCCTGGGAGCGGTGAATGTTGTTCGGAAAAATCAGGAAAAAGTCGAGGGTCACAATACGGATGTGATCGGCATTCTTCGGACCCTGGACGCCCACCGTTGTCGCATCGAAGGAGAGGACGCCTGGATCTGGGGTGCCGGGGGAGCCGCTCGAGCCGTAGCGTTTTCATTGGGTGAGCGTCGTGCCCGATGTGTCCATGTCTTCAATCGCGATCATTCCCGCGCCCAGAGACTAGTTGCCCAGCTCGAGCCCCGATTCCCGGATACTTGTTTCCGGGCATCGCGCTCGCCGGATGACACCGGGTCGCGCCCACTCTCGCTTCTGGTCAACGCGACTCCGATCGGAATGAAAGATGTTCTAGTTACCGACCTGTCGCCTGCGTTTCCATTCATGGGTGCTCTGCCCATGACTCGTTATGCGTCAGCATTTGATCTGGTGTACGTACCGGAGAAGACGCCATTCTTGAGCCGCGCCGAAGAACTCGGAATTTTCCCCATAGGGGGCCTCGGAATGCTCGTTGATCAGGCGATCGCCACCTGGGAACTCTGGTTCGGATCCCTGCAGCAACCCATTGAGTCTCGTGAAGCGCTGATGGTTCATCTGCGTGAAACTCTGCGTTCCCGGGCCGAGGACTCCAGGCCAATTTTTTTAACAGGTTTCATGGGCGTGGGGAAGTCGACGGTCGCCCAATCTTTGGGTCAGCAACTCGGCTGGGACTGCGTGGATACCGATCATCTGGTCGCCCAAGGGGCGAGCATGTCGATTCCGCGGATCTTCGAACTGGAGGGCGAAAGTGGTTTTCGAGCGCGAGAGGTCGTCGCGGTCGCCCAGTGTGCGGGCTTGCTGCGCACGGTGGTCGCCTTGGGGGGAGGTGGGATCACCGATCCGAAGTCCCTGGAGCTTATCCTGCGCTCTGGCCATCTGGTTTTTTTATCAGCCGAGACGGGAGCGCTCGAGGAACGATTGAAGCGAACCGCTCACACCCGTCCACTTCTGGCCGGGTTATCCCCTGAAATGCGGCTTGAGAAGATTCATTCGTTGCTGGCGGATCGAATGCCACTCTACGAACGCGCGAAACTTCGCGTATCCACCGACGGCAGGTCGCCTCAAGATGTGGCCGATGAAGTTTTGCGGAGGTTGCCTTGACCCGCGCCATCATAACCACGCGAGTGCGTCTGTCTCTGGGGGCTCGCTCCTACAACGTCCAGATCGGATCGGGTGCGATCGAACAGACCCCAAATTGGCTCAAGAGAGCTCCTTCAAAACGCGCCTTCGTGATTTCTGACGAGAAACTGACCCATGCGCGCGAGTTGACCGTGGGTGCGTTGTCTCGCGATGGGTGGGAGGTTCTAGAAATCCCAGTTCAGGCGGGTGAGTCGCTGAAGGACATCGAGGCGGTGTATCCGATCTACGGTAAACTCCTCGATGGAAGGGCCAACCGCGATTCAGTGATTTTTGCCTTGGGCGGGGGGTCCATCGGGGACGCTGCCGGATTCATCGCCTCGACCTACCTCCGTGGCATTGCCTGGGTAGGCCTTCCAACGACTCTGCTCTCCCAGGTGGACAGCTCGGTAGGGGGGAAGACCGGCATCAACCACTCCTCTGGAAAAAACCTGATCGGGACTTTTCACCAACCCTCCCTCGTGGTTTGCGACACGGATTTCCTTTTGACGCTCTCTAGAAGGGAAGTGGTTTCTGGACTGGGTGAAATCGTCAAATACGGAATTGTTTTCGACCCCACATTTCTGAGCTTTCTGCGAAGAAATACGGAAAAAATTCTGGCCCTCGACTGCAAAATCTTGACCCAGGCCATTCAAAAATCGATCCAGTGGAAATGCAAAGTGGTGGCTCAAGACGAGCTCGACCGTCAGGGCGTTCGTGAGGTTCTCAATTTCGGACATACCTTCGGACACGCGCTCGAAGCGGTCACGGGTTTCGGCCGATTTCAGCACGGAGAGGCTGTGATTTGGGGTATGAGGTTTGCGCTTGCCCTTTCTTGCGAGCGACGTCGACTCAAGTCTGCCGAATGGGATTCCCTGGATGGATTCTTGAAGACCTTGGACGTACCCGCGCTTCCCACGGATTTTGGCCCGGTCGAGTTCATTGCTCGCATGGTGCAGGATAAAAAGGTCCGAGACGGAAGAATTCATTTCGTCCTGCTCCGCGAGCCTGGAAAAACCGTCTCTGACGGGCACGTGAAGGAATCAGAAATCGTAGCCGCATTTCACCGAATGAGGGAGGGTTCAAAGGCATGAAGGCCAAACTGAAGATCCTGGTGCTCCACGGTCCGAACCTGAACTTGCTGGGTGAGCGGGAGCCCGAGGTCTATGGGACACTGACCCTGCGCGAGTGCGATTCGCTCCTGCGCAGGCATGCGAGCTTGAATGGATGCACGCTGCGTATCCATCAATCCAACCATGAGGGGAAGTTGATCGACCTCCTCCACACCCACCGGAAGTGGGCCCAGGGTGTCGTTTTCAATCCCGGGGCGTACTCCCACTACTCCTATGCACTCCGGGACGCGGTCGCAGCCATCCGGGTACCCACGATCGAGGTTCATTTGAGCGACATCAAGAAGCGGGAATCCTTCAGGAGGGTTTCGGTCATCGCACCGGTCTGCATCGAGCAGATTTCGGGTTATGGTTGGGAGTCCTACACCCGGGCGATGGAAAAACTGGTTCAGTCCGCCGGCCCTTCTCGGACTGGCGCGGGGAAGAGGCGCTGAAATGGCGGGGAATACTTTCGGACAGGCCTTCCGGGTCACGACTTTCGGCGAGTCCCACGGCGAAATGATCGGTGTGGTGATCGACGGGTGTCCGGCCGGTCTTGAGGTGGATCTCGATCTGATCCAGCATGACCTGGATCGTCGAAAACCTGGGCAGTCGAGAATCACCACTCAGCGAAAGGAAAGTGATCGTGCCCGATTCGTATCAGGAATCTTCGAAGGCAAGACGACTGGGGCCCCGATCGCAGCTGTCATCGCGAACGAAGATCAACGCTCGAAGGACTATGCGCACTTGGCCCAATCATTTCGACCTTCCCATGCCGACTTCACTTACGAAAAGAAGTACGGAACCCGGGACCACCGCGGTGGAGGCCGCTCATCCGCCCGCGAGACGGCTGCCCGAGTGGTCGCGGGTGCTTTGGCCAAGTGTCTGCTTCGCACGCAGGGAGTCGAGATTCAGGCCTATGTATCCCAAGTTGGATCGATCCTTTTGTCCAAGCCATACGGGCAGCTGACGATCGCGGTAGCAGAATCCAATCTGGTACGGTGCCCTGACCCGGAGACTGCAGCGCGCATGATCGCCCTGATCGAATCCGTCAAGAAAGAGGGCGACACTGTGGGCGGTGTCATCAGCTGTGTCGCCAAAGGCGTCCCACTTGGCCTTGGGGAACCCGTTTTCGACCGCCTCCATGCAGACCTGGGGAAGGCGATGCTGAGCATCAACGCCGTCAAAGGTTTCGAATACGGATCCGGGTTTTCCGGAGTGGCGCTTCGGGGGTCCGAGCACAACGACGAGTTCGTCCAGGGGCAAGATGGGCAGGTGAGAACGTTGACTAACCACTCGGGCGGCATTCAGGGTGGCATCAGCAATGGTATGGAGATTTATTTCCGGGTGGCCTTCAAGCCAGTCGCAACTCTGATGAAGTCACAAGCTTCCATCGATCGGGATGGCAATTCCGTTGTGGTCGAAGGTAAGGGGCGGCATGACCCCTGCGTGGTTCCGCGAGCAGTTCCGATCGTCGAGGCGATGGCGGCGCTCACGTTGGCCGATCATTGGCTCCGAAACCGGATGTCCAGGTTGTGAACGACTTGATCCGTGTGGGCATCCAGGGAGTCAGGGCCGCCTTCCACGATGTGGCGGCACGCCGCTATTTCGGATCGCTCGGGATAGAAACGATCGAGTGCGCATCCTTCAAACTTCTGGGGCAGAGGTTGGCTCGGGGTGAAGCCGATGTCTGCCTCATGGCCATTGAAAATTCGATTGCGGGCAGTATTCTGCCGAACTACTCGCTCCTCGAGACCCACGGGTTCAAGATCCAAGGTGAAATCTACCTCCGGATCGAAATGGAATTCATGGCCCTTCCGGGGCAGTCGATCGGCGATATCCGGGTAGTGCAATCTCACCCGATGGCATTGCTTCAGTGCGAGGAGTTCCTCGCCCGACATCCCTCGATGAAAGTCCTCGAGGGTTCCGACACTGCTGAGAGCGCCAAGGAGATCCGGGAAAGAAATCTCTTGGGGCAGGGCGCGATTGCCAGCCGCCTCGCAGCCGAGACTTACGGTCTGGAAATTCTCGAGTCGGGAATCGAAACGAACTCCCACAACTACACTCGGTTCCTGGTGATCTGCCGAAAAGAGAACCATCCCCGCGGACGGAAGGTCGACAAGACCTCGGTGAGGTTTGAAGTCGCTGATCGTCCTGGTTGCCTCGCCGAAGTACTTCGGGATTTCAGCCGGCTCGCGATCAACATGACCAAGATCCAGTCGGTTCCGATACTGGGCCGCCCTTACGAGTACTCGTTCCATGTGGATCTCGAGTGGGAGGACCCCGATCAATATCGCGAAGGGATGAGGCTCATGGGCGAGAAAGTGATCAACTTGATCCACTTCGGGGAATATCCCCGAAGCGAGAGGCCGTCCGCATGAAGGAGTCTTCATGAGAGTTCACCCCGCCGAGCGCTTGAAACAGCTGGGCGAATACTATTTTTCCAGAAAGCTTGAACAGGTCCGAAAGATGCGGGCTTCAGGCATCGATGTGATCAATCTCGGGATCGGGAGTCCGGATCTAGCTCCCCCTTCGTCAGCCATCGAAGGGGCACTCCAGTCGCTCCGATCTGAAAAGAGTCATGGATACGCCTCGTACCGCGGCACTCCCGAACTTCGACAAGCGATGGCTGATTGGTACCAGCGGACCTACGAAGTGAAGCTCAATCCCGCAACCGAAGTGCTTCCGCTACTGGGGTCGAAGGAGGGCATCCTCTACCTTTCTCTCGCTTACTTGAACCCGGGTGATTGTGTCCTAGTTCCCAATCCCGGCTATCCCGCTTACTCATCAGGCGCGTCACTCGTCGGAGCGAAAGTCATTTATTACGATTTGAAGGAAGAAGGCAGTTGGTATCCGGATCTCGATGAGCTCGAGAAGTCGGATCTTTCGGGATGCAAGCTCATGTGGGTGAATTACCCCCATATGCCGACCGGGAAAGCCGCGACCCGTGAACTCTTCGAGCGCTTGATGGAATTCGGGAAAAGCCGGGGCATTCTCATCTGCAATGACAATCCCTATGGACTTGTCCTCAATCGGGACCCCCCCCTGAGCTTGCTGAGCCAGGATCCGGCGCTGGAGACTTGTCTGGAACTGAACTCATTGAGCAAGTCCTTCAATATGGCGGGTTGGCGCGTGGGCATGATTCTCGGCAATGCCGCCGCAATCGATGCTGTGATTCAAGTCAAAAGCAACGTGGACTCGGGGATGTTCCTTCCCGTGCAGGCTGGTGCGATTTCGGCCCTAGGAGCATCGCCCGCGTGGCACGAAGGACAGAATCAGGTCTATCTGGAGCGGCGTGAGATCGTTTGGAAGATTTTCGATCGCTTGGGATTCGTCTATGATCGATCTCAAGTGGGTCTATTCGTATGGGCCAAAGCTCCCAGTGAAGTAGGGGACGTAGAAGCTTTCGTCGATGATCTCCTCGTGCGGCTCCATATTTTCCTCACTCCCGGTTTCATTTTCGGATCCAACGGATCGAGTTACGCACGGGCTTCGCTTTGTGCACCGGTAGGGATCCTGAGGGAGGCCTACAGTCGCCTCGAGAGGGGAACTCCGTGAAGGTGACGATCGTGGGCTTGGGCTTGATCGGAGGCTCCCTGGGCTTGGACCTACGAAGTCGGGGTTGGGCTCGGCAGAGAGTCGGAGTCGAGTTCGACCCCCGGCATGTCGAACAGGCGCTTGAGCTGGGCGTAGTCGACTCGGTCGAGACTCTCGAGCAGTCACTGAAAGGCGCAGATCTGGTCATTCTCGCCGTTCCGGTCGATGCGATCCTGAAGCTCCTGCCCGAAGTGATGACCCTGGTTGAGTCCGGTACGACGGTCACCGACATGGGTTCGACCAAAGAGAGCATTTGTCGGGCGGTGGTTTCCCATCCCAAGCGTGAGCAATTCGTCGCATCCCATCCGATGGCGGGGACCGAGAACTCTGGACCCTTGGCCGCACTTGCCGGACTTTTTGACAACAAGACGGCTGTCCTTTGCGAGCGCGAGAGGAGCGGTTCAAAACATCTGGGGCGGGTGGAGGCCTTTTACGGAGTACTCGGGATGCGCCTGGTCTCCATGTCGGCCGAAGAGCACGATCTGCACGCCGCCTACATCTCGCACCTCTCTCACATCAGTTCTTTCGTCCTGGCCAATACGGTGCTCGCGCAGGAAAAGAACACCCGGACGATCTTCGATCTCGCGGGGGGAGGCTTCGAGTCCACTGTGCGACTTGCGAAAAGTTCGCCAGAAATGTGGACGCCGATCTTCGAGCAAAATAGACCCAACGTCATCGCGGCCTTGGAGGCCTACATCGGTCAACTCCAGGAGTTTCGCCGGACGTTAATCGAGGAAAAGATTGAAGTGACGCGAAAGTTGATGGAAGACGCCACCCGGATCCGACCTGTCTTGGCCAGTATCAGCACCCGTGCAAGGAGTCAGAAGTGAAGAAGAAGAGGGCTGTTTCTTCGAAAGTTTCGGCCGTGGATAAGATCGCTTCCCGACTGAGGGCCCATCGAGCCCGCGTCGATGCAGCCGATCGCGCTCTCCTAGCGGCGTTGGGTGTCCGCTTCAAAGCGGTTGCCCGGATCGGGAAACTGAAGATTGCGCACGGAATGCCGCTTTTGCAGACGAACCGCTGGGAAGAAGTGATGAAGGAGTGCGTGAAACGTGGCGCGCGCCTGGGACTTGCTCCGCCATTCGTAACGGCACTTTACGAGCTCATCCACGTTGAAGCCTTGAAGACCCAAGAAATTCTCCGGAGAAAAAAATGAGTCGAACCCCTGCACCGATCGAGTGGACCCCCGAGAGCTGGAGACTGAAGATCGCGAGCCAGATGCCTACTTATCCCGATGCCGCCAAAGTGCGCGAAGTGGAGGCGAGGCTCGCCGGGTATCCCCCTCTTGTTTTTGCGGGCGAGGCGCGTCAACTGAAGGCCAAGCTCGCGCGGGTGTCCGAAGGACGCGCTGTTCTGCTTCAAGGGGGAGACTGCGCCGAGAGTTTCGGTGATTTCCGCGCCAATACCATTCGCGACAATTTCAGGATCCTCCTTCAGATGGCGGTGATCCTCACCTTCAGTGAGAAGCTACCCGTCATCAAGGTGGGACGGGTAGCAGGACAGTTCGCCAAGCCCCGATCGAATGATAACGAGACGCGAGGCGAGCAGACTCTTCCGGCATACCGGGGCGACATCATCAATGGATTCGACTTCACTTCGGAGTCCAGGATTCCGAATCCGGAGCGGATGGAGCGCGCGTACGTCCAATCCGCGGCGACCCTGAATCTGCTTCGTGCGTTCGCTCAAGGTGGATACGCCGATCTTCATCAAGTCCATGCGTGGAATCTTGGCTTTGTTCAAAAGAGCGCCCAGAACTCACTTTACGAGAGCATTGCCAAACGCCTGGATGAGACTTTGGCGTTCATGGCGGCCATGGGGATCAGCAGCGAAACCACTCCGCAAATTCGGGAAGTCGAGTTTTACACTTCCCACGAAGCGCTCCTCCTGAATTACGAACAGGCACTCACGCGCCGGGATAGCACGACCGCGCGCGTGAGCGAAGGCTACGAAGGCGACTGGTACGATTGTTCGGCCCATATGCTCTGGATCGGAGAGCGCACCCGCCAGGCGGACGGAGCCCACGTCGAGTTCTTGAGCGGGGTGGGGAACCCGATCGGTCTCAAGTGCGGTCCCAAGATGGACGGGGATGACTTGGTTCGACTGATGGATCGTTTGAATCCCAAAAACGAAGCTGGACGACTCACTTTGATCACCCGGATGGGCCACGACCAAGTGGAGGCCAATCTGCCACGCCTGATCCAAAGGGTGAAGATGGAGGGCCGTCATGTGGTGTGGTGCTGCGACCCCATGCATGGAAATACGATCACTACCCGGAATGGCTACAAGACGAGACCATTCAAGAGCGTGCTTTCGGAGGTCCGAAGGTTTCGCGAAGTGCACTCGAGCGAAGGAACGTGGGCAGGCGGCGTGCACGTCGAGCTGACGGGTCGGGATGTGGTGGAGTGCTTGGGTGGGGACCAGGCAATCACGGAGGAGCTGCTGGCCGAGGGCATGTATGAGACGCTTTGTGATCCTCGCCTGAATGCCAGCCAATCGCTCGAATTGGCGTTTCAGCTTTGTCGCTGAGCGGTTGAACAGGGCCAAGGCCCGGAGTCGAGATGGCGCGGAGAATGCTTGATGGAACTCAAGGTTCAATATGGCCGCCAGCGAACGTCCGTTTCACATCCGCTATCTGCACGAGGAGCTTGAACGCAGGAAAAAGAAGAACCCCCAGTATTCATTGAGGGCTTTCGCTCTTTTTCTCAAACTGGATCCGGGCAGTCTGAGTCGGATCCTCACGGAAAAGAAGGAGTTGAGCCTCATCCGCAGCCTGCGCATCAGCGATCGGCTGGCGTTGACGGAGGAGAGCCGCCAGCTTTTCATGTCGTCTGTGGCGGTGGACCGCACTCACCGTTCGCTATTGAACTTGCCGCACGCGAGGGTGGATCAGGAGCAAGGCGCTGCCCGGGACGCCGACGAATCGCCGATCGCCAAAGCTGAGGTTTGCGAGGCAATCCTGAAGATGCCCAGCGAGTGGATCTATGTGCTCGATGAGAAGCAGCGATTCATCTTTTCCAATCCCGCTGGTGCCCTGCTTGCAGGCAAAGGATGCAATGAGATGGTCACCCGTACCTTGCCCGAAGTGGGATTGCCTGAAGGACTTTCTACCGTCATCGAATCCTTGCGCCAAAGCGTGATGAGCGGGAGGGACGACGTCTGGGAGTCGTTTGATCTCGGGGCGGGGTCGGAGCGGAGAAGATTCGATGCGGAGGGCGTGGCGATTGCCTGCGCGAGTGGAAAGTCTCGCGCCTGCTTGATTCGGGTTCACGACATCAAAAGGGGGCGTTGATCCCAAATTCAGCGGAGCCCATAGGCGATGGCCAGCAGAGCGCCACCTATGACCCAAGTCAGCCAGGGGGAGGAGATGAAGTAGGGGAACAGGATCAGGGACAGACCGATGAGCAAATGGGGGAAATGGGCGTTTTTCTTACCTTGCTTCATCAGGAAGGCGCCAAGAATCCCGAACGCGAATCCCGCGAAGAGTGTCGAAAAGCTCAAATCCATCGAATCGTCCATCCCATCATGAAGAGGCTCATTCCAATCCAGAGCATGGCCCAAAATCCAGAGGGCAGCCAGAACAGCGTTTGCATAGTCCGGGCATCCGAGTGCGTATGGGAGTCCCACTCAAAGAGCGTCCGAAGGTCGAAAAGACCCTGGAGCGCGGTCTGGACACCGAGAAATGGAATCAAGTAGCGGGCACCCGAGCCGATCGAAGGAGATTGCCCCAGTGCGATCAAGGCCCCGCCCCACACCCCGACGGTCAGGAGGCCGAAAAGACCTCGAATCCAAAGGAGCGCGCTCAACCACATGAGTGCACCGAGACTGGACGCGATCATCCCTACTCGACCCGCAGCCGGCCAGTGCAGGGTCCCTGCATAGATCAGGCAGCCCGCGAGCGCGGAGCCGAGGTATCCCGAGCTAGCGACCACCGCTTGACGAAGTCGTCCTTTTGGAATGCGGTAGGTGGTCAGTCCGCTGGTGTCAGATGAAAGGGTGATCCGGGTCACCTGCCCCCCCAGTCCAAGAGCGGCGATCGCATGGCAACATTCATGGACCCAAGTGGTGAATAGTCGAAATGGGTAGACGACGTATTTGCCCCAGGGAAAGAGCGAAACCGCCAAGGAGAGGCCGACCATCCAGGCGAAGGTGGGATTGAGGGAGCTCACTGCTTGATTTTAGGCGGACTTCCAAAAGAGGCGAAGTTTTCTTTTCACCGTTTTAATTTAAATTTTGATGAAAAAAAAAGAAGGGCCCTTGCCAAGTGGTTTACTTGGTTCGGGCCCTTGCAGATTGCTGAAATCCTGGAAAGTGACTCGGAGGTTTACCGGTGACTGGACTGAGCTTGAGCGATTTCCTGGCGGTACCAGCCCATCAGGATCTCTTTTGAAGTCTCCGGATCGGTGTTCCAGTGTGTGGCCACGTCATTGTTCAAAGTGTCGAGGCCGCTGAGATCCCCCTGTTGAGCGGCGACCAGGGCCGGTTGAACTTGCTCCACAGAGAGGCCGAATAGGCGCTTCGAGAAGTCGGCGATGTCCGCTTCGGTTCGGCCATGTTTTTTGCCGAGGGTTGCCCACTGGTTCAGCGTTTCGGCAATTTGGATCCCACTGACTGCAGTGAGGGCATGGGTCGCAGCCAGGCCTTTACCGGCTTCAGTCACTTTCGCTTTTTCTTTCGCGGCGACGTCGGCGATCAGGTCACGCCCTTCGGTCACGCCTTGCTCATTGAGCGGGTAACCGTATTCGTCATAGAAAGTGCCGCTGGGTGAGTACCAGCCGTAGCCGGTGTAGGATTGCGAGTACCCGTAAGTGTCGTAATAGCTATAGGTGCCATAGGATAGCGTATAGCCACTCGAGTAATAGGCGTTGTTGGAATAATAGTAGTAAGTGCCATTCGTGTAGTAATTGCAGCCGGCGTAAGGATGGCCGGTGTAGCAGTAGTTACCGTAGACGTCGTACCAGGCGTGGTAATAGGGATCGGAGCTGCCGCTGACGGAGACTTGGCCGCCGCAGCCGGCTGCGGTGAGGGAGATTCCGAGGGCCAATGCCGCGAGGACAAGATTTTTCAGAGAGTTCATTCGAGGGACTTCCTTTCGTGGAGTGAAAAGTGGTCCTACACTCCGGCGGTCGTTTTGAAAATGGATGAGTCGCACTTAACCTCCTGTCGCATGCAGTCAGCGCGGGTTGCTGCCTTGACGGAGGTGTTAGAATGGCAGGACCATGGTCTCTTCGGATTCCGTTTCCCGCCTCCAACTCATCCAGCAAAGCATCCAAGAGTGTCGCGCATGTCCGAATATGGTTGGACCCCCGGTTCACGGGCCCGCGGTTCTGACACCCATATTCCTGCTCGGTCAGGCCCCTGGGCCGCACGAAGGTAAAATCGGGAGACCTTTTGCCTATACGGCGGGTCGCACCCTGTTTCGGTGGTTCGAGGAGTCGACAGGAGTGGATGAGAAGCGGTTCCGTGCGAACGTGTATATGGCCGCAGTGGCGAGGTGTTTTCCGGGCAAAGGTTCGGGAGGGGGCGATCGCGTACCGGCTCCCCTGGAGATTCAACGGTGTTCGACCCACTTGGAGCGCGAGCTAGCTATTTTGAGACCCACGCTTCTGCTTGCGGTTGGCAAACTCGCGATTTCCGAAGCGCTCGGTCCTGAACGTGGCGGAAAAAGTCTACTCCTCACGGAGGTGGTCGGGCGCAGTTTCGGCATAGATTATCGGGGACATCGGACCGAAGTCATCTGCCTGCCTCATCCGAGTGGACTGTCGTCTTGGCCTAAGATCGAACCCGGCAAGTCCCTCTTGACTGAAGCGCTGAAAAGAATTGCTGAACATCCCGTTTGGAAGGCTGTTTTTCAGGCCAGTTTTTCGGAACGTGTTTTTTGATGGCGAAAGCGTTCAGCGATGGATGTAGAGAAAGCTTTCGTCCTCGATCACATCGCCCACCGGATGAAAATCTCGAGGAAGAACGCCTACGCAACCGTGAGTGTGGCTTGTGAGGGCATAGGTAGCCGCGTGGAATTCGAGTCCAGTCCTGTGGTACGAGCCCTTCTGAAAGAAGTCGAGTTTCAAGGAGTATCGAAGTTTTCGGCATCCCCAAAAGAACGACGGGCCCGTGCGATAGGGCCCTACAAGGGTTTCGACCCCTGACGGTAAGGAGTGTCGGAAGCCCTGACCATGAGCTGCAAAGTAGTTTTTAAGAGGAAAACCCGATTCCATTTTGATGACGTGCAGCCTCTTGACGTCGTCGGCCTGAGAGTAGTCGACAATGGTGATGAGCCTGGGGTTGGAGAAGTCACCGCGGTGTTCAGCATAAAAAGCGAATGCATTTTCAATCCCCTCGCGTGCCATCGAAACCTGGGGATGGGTCTGATAAAACAAGTCCGTAAGCTGATCCCCATTGAGGTGGTGGGGAGAACGGGGCTCCCCCGCCTGGGAAAGGCCGACTGAAAGGGAAAGGGTCAAAAAATTGGGTAGAGAAGCTTCAGTGGTTTCATATCTCAGGATCCTTGCAGGGGAGTGTTTAGGCGCAATGCGCAATTTGGTCCGGGGAGGCATCGCAGGCAAGGCATGAGATCGAACTAGGCTTGATCTTGAAATTTGATGACTCAGGATCAGTTGCCACGGTTGTAGGGAGGTTGAGAGGCGCCAACCCTGTAAATTCGCCATTCTCCAAAATCTCCCGCCGGAAAAAATAGGCCGGTTTTTTCCGCCCGAGCTCGAATTCTAGGAGTCCGGAGCGCAGCGAAACGCACCTGATGCGCCTCTAAAAAGGTCCGGACTTGCGTGTCACTTTCATCAAGGAGGGAGTCGGACTCGTAACCGCTTCGGACCTTTCGATCAAAAATCTGATGATCCCAGCTTCCATAACCGGCAATCACTGGTATCTGGCACCATCGAAAGGCTTCGACCAGATAGGTGGACTCCTGGTCCGCCCAGCCTTGTTGCTTTTCTAGTGCGGCGATGGCTTTTCCGGCGCTGACGCCGTCCAGAGGAGCGTCGGGTCCCGGCGGAGGAGACAGCGAAAAACTGAAGAGGAACGTGCCCCACGCTATTAAAGCCGCGGATGCTGAGCGGGGCCATCGCTTGAGGGCCATGTCGATTGCCACCGCGGCGCATGGGATCAGCCAAGGAGTGATCATCAGGCAGTAGCGTCCGGGAGCCGATGTCGTCGGACTGGCAACCCATTCGCTGGCAGTATACGCGCAGAGGATCATCGCACCGAGCGCAGGAAACCCGATCAATGAGGGTGTGGCCCTCTCGTGTCGCTGATGAGTGAGCCCTAGCCAGAGGGCACCGACTGCGGCCAGTCCCCAAAAGCTCCAGTGCCAGCCTTCTAAGGTGATCCGGACATAGTGAAAAAGGCCGATGGTTTCGACGACTCCCACTCCCATACGAAAGTCTCGCACGAGGGCGTTGTTGGTGGCGAAATTGCCGACGCTAGGCAAGCCCTGAGTCCAGAGTTTTTGTGCCAGAGCGAGAAAAGGATAGAGCAAGGCGAGAGGAATGAGAATCGCGTTGCCTCCGAGTCGGTGCTCGCCTTGAGGAACCTTCGTGCGGCGTACGAGCCTCCAGGTCTCGTCTATCGCGACCCATGCGCTGAATGAGGCGAGGACAGTCCAGGTGTGAAGGTGAAAGCCTCCTGAAAGAAAGAGTAAGCCGATGGCTCCTAGGAGTTTCGCGGGCGAACCAAAGCGCCGCCAGTCGACGTAAAGCGTCAGGGCTGCAAAAAAAAGACAGAGGAAATAGGCTTCCGGAACCGGCGTCGCCCCTGCCCAGGCAAACCAGGGCTGCAGAGCCAGCAGGACTACCGTGATTCCAGCCACGCGAGTCCTGGCCCCGCACTGCTTGAGAAGGCGATGGAGAAAGGTCAGGGCTCCGAGTGAGGCGAGCGTCACGGTAATTCTCGGACCCACAATCACGTCGCCTGTCAGCCAGATCGCCCCCGCATTGAGGTAAAGTTCGATGGGTAACCAGAGCCTGGGCATCAGGGCGAGCCAGGTCGGCCACTTCAGCCAATGCGAAGCCATGATGGCTCGGCTGAACTCGTCGGCAGTGAGTGCAACGAACCCGAGGCGGTAGATCCAAGCCTGGGAGAGCAGCTTGATGCTGAAAGCGGCTATGAGCCAGCTATTCGCTCGGAGAAGTTTCATGATTCTCACGGGGATAGAAAGTGGTGAGGACCTGGGTTGAGTCCGTCGCCGAAAATGATCGAGCAATGATTTTAAATACTTATGGTGGCTCGGGGCAGTACCGCACTGCCGTCCAGCAATACTTTGTTATGACGGAACGCGGAGTTACACAACGTTTATTTGAGATTGAAGAACGCGACCCACAGCAACCGGGACTGGCCCGGCTCAAGGTGACGCGGGAATCGCGAGTGCCATTGCTCGGAGCTAAAGCAGAGCAAGCGATTGAAGGCGCCAGGCACATACCGAATGCCGGCCCAATGACTCGGCTCGAAGGGGTCGGGGTTGGCGATGCGTGGTTCCCAGAAGTCCGTGCCGCCGACTGCCGGATTGGGGTCGAGGTAAAGGATGGCTGAGTGCGTGCCCATTGCGGAGTCATTGTGGATGTACGTGGGCTGTTGCATCTCGGAATCGTAGAGACGGAAGGCTTGCTTGACGCCAACGAGCTCGCGCCCGAGCGTTGTCGCAAGCGGCGCAATCAAGTTAAAGCCGTCGCCATTGGTTGGTTGGAAGCCGGGGAACACGGCGCCGCCCTGCTGCAAGTCGATGAATTGGCCGCTGCGGGCATAGGCGCGGATTTCGGGCGCCAGAGGATGCCAGTCGTCGTGAATCTGAATCATTGAGCATTGCCCCTTCCTTGGAGCGTTGTAATTCAACTGGCGTTCTGTTTTTTTCTGTACGCCCAATTGACGAGGTCGCGGATTTCGTCCCGAGTATGCTGCTCTTGGCTGATTCCGGGCGCACTGCTGATGCGACGGAATGCTTCCTCTTTCTGCACGTTACAATCGGCCATGTCTGCTGCAGCTCGAGTACAAGCGCGATGCTTTTGGCCTTGCTCAGCTCCGCACATTAGGAAATTCATGGTCAAGCCGCTGAGCATGCGTTGCCACTGCGAGCGAGGCTGGTCGTAAACTCGCTCCGACTGGGTCTCGATGGAGAAGCCGTGCTTATCGAGCCACGCCTCGAGCTGCGCGAGCGTGACCCGGCCTTTCACTTCCAGCAGAGCCTGAGCCGTGCCCTTATCGGGGCGAATCGTGCCGGGCATCCGAGTGAAGCGCGAAGGATTCTTGCACGCGTCGTCGACTGGATAACCGAGCTTCTCAAGAGCGCGGAACACGCAGCGGGTAAGCACGTCGTAGGCCGCGCGCGAAGGCAACGCCTCCGTGAGCGCTATTACAAAGTGAATCGACTTGCCGCCCGAATGAACTGCTGTGGAGTAGGGCATAGCGAGGCCGGTCATGCGCGCAAGTTGGAGGTCGGGCGCCAGAGTATCGGCTTCAATGAGGATGTTTCGGAAGGCCGTGACGTTCGCGTCGCAGCGCTTACCTTGCAGTGGATTGATTGCGACGAATTCGCAGCCCTCGGCATGCTGGGGCTTTCGCATGCCTGTCTCATATAGATTGCCAGCGCACACAAGCTCATCGGCATTGAAGAGCGTCCTGATGAAATCGCTCATTTGTCCATCCTGTTCACGTCGCTCGTGAGCCTGTT
>JAYVNB010000027.1:0-7416 GCA_043759365.1 Bacteriovoracaceae bacterium
GTATCCCTGGATACCTCCATGCCAAGGCCATCGTCGTGGACTCGACCCGGGCATGGGTCGGTTCGGTCAACGGCTCGACGACCGCAGCTTCGAACAACCGCGAGTTCGGCCTCTTTTTCGAGGATGCCGGCTCCGTTCATTCACTGGTCGCCTTAATGGATCAGGACTTCTCCGATTCACGCGCCGAGTCCTGGCAACAGAGCCTGACCTGCACTAAAGATGTCCGCTCCAGCAGTTCGGCTGCCGGACCCATCACTGTCACCGACTGACACGGCAGGGTTGAACCATGGAAACTGTCCTGATCGGCGTGATCGACTTCACTGAAGCCAAGCGTATGAAGTCCCTCCTGGAAGAGCGCGGAGTGAAGCTCGAGCTCAGGATGAATCCCGACACCTGCACGACCGGCGGATGCAAGCCGACCGTCGAGGTTTTCGCGCCCCAAGCCGGGATGGAAGAGATCGCGAAGTTTTTCCAAGAGGAGCGTTCACGCAACTTCGCAGGATTGCAAGCCGATCACGCGCTCACTCAGGAAGTGTTCGACACGGAACGGGAGACGGCGAAGTGCCCGGCCTGCGGCACGGAGTTCTCGACCCGGGCTGCCGAGTGCCCGGACTGCGGGCTCTGCTTCTCTGCGGAGTGATCCCTGACGAGTGAGGGCCCGGCGCCGGCCGCGATCTCCTAGCGCTTGACCCATCCCGGAGGATGCACCCACTCCTTCGTGGCCGTTTCGCCTGCCCCTTCGGCTCCGTGGCGCACGAGCGTCCCCTCCCGGTCATCGAAGGCTTCCTTCGAAATCCCGAACTCCGTATCGGCTGCTTGAATGCGGCCGCGTGACCAAAGAGTTCGTTCCACCATCAATCGAAAAACCCTCTCGAGCTCGGACTGGATCCGCGGACCCTCTTGGGGGCCTTCGAGGATCCCGAACGCACGCGCGATCGCTTCGAAAGTGGAAACCGCTTCGGGACGTGGAGCGATCCGCAGCTTGTACTGCGAAGGAGGGCCGGGCGGAAGCTTGACTTTACGGACTCCGGCGAGCGAAGGCTCGCGGTAATGGACTTTGGAGGCCTGCTTCCACGTCCCATCCGGGACGATCAAATCGGCGGGCCGGTCGAGACTCGCGACGAACTCGGGAGTCAGCTCGGTCGCATCCTCAGTCGGAAACAAAAGGAGCGGCACCCGCTCCGGCACTACGACTCCCTGACAGGCATCTAAGACTTGGGGTTGACCTCGCAAGCGGATCTCGCTCAGGGGAATCGCAAGAGTCGCCAGCCGGCCGGTATTGGTCGTAGTCCGAGTCTCGAGCCAATGCATCACGACGATCAGTCGAGTCCGAGTCGGGAGCGCTGGGATGAGGGCACAGATGCAGAGGGTCCGCCGCAGCACGCAGCGAGGGCATCGATCCTTGGACTTCGTTCTTCCCATGCTATCCTCCTAGCATGCGGCTGAACGAAACGCCCTTTTCCCGGGCCCTGAAGATCCAGTATCCCATCCTCTGCGGAGCCATGTATCCCTGCTCGAACCCGGAGCTCGTGGCGGCCGCCTCGCGCGGTGGAGGAATCGGGATCGTGCAACCCCTCTCCCTGCTCTACGCCCATGGATGCGAGATGCGCGCCGGGATCCGTAAGATCCAAGAGCTAGCCGGCGGCAAGCCCTTCGGCTTTAACGTCCTGACGGAACAAAGCTCCAAAATCTATATGGACCGGATGCGGCAGTGGGTGGATATCGCCTGCGAGGAGGGCTGCCGATTCTTCGTCACCGCTCTGGGCAACCCCAAATGGATCGTCGACAAAGTCAAACCGTTGGGGGGAATCGTCTACCACGACGTGGTCGACCGGAAGTGGGCGCTAAAGGCCATGGAAGCCGGTGTCGACGGCCTCATCTGCGTGAATAATCGCGCTGGGGGACACGCCGGGACGCAATCGCCCCAAGAGCTCTACAATCAACTCAAGGATCTCGGCCTTCCGTTGATCTGCGCGGGCGGAGTCGGAGCGGAACAAGATGCGGTCCAGGCGATGCGGATGGGTTATGCCGGGATCCAACTCGGGACCCGGTTCATTGCCACGGAGGAGTGCACTGCCCACTTGGATTACAAGCAGGCGATTCTCCGCGCCGAAGCCAAGGACATCGTCCTCACGGAGAAACTCACGGGCGTGCCCGTTGCGATCATCCGGACGCCCACCGTCGACCGCATCGGGACCCAAGCGGGCCCG
The DNA here is from genome assembly GCA_043759365.1 of Bacteriovoracaceae bacterium. Lineage (GTDB taxonomy): Bacteria > Bdellovibrionota > UBA1018 > UBA1018 > UBA1018 > JAYVNB01. The sequence continues at coordinate 2,211 of JAYVNB010000027.1, forward strand.
GTGGCGAAGTTCCTGCTCAAGCACCCGAAACTCAAGCACTGGATGCGGCTCTATTACAGCCTGAACTCCTTCCGCACCCTCAAGAAGGCCTCCAAGCAAGGCTTGGGGTACAAGGACTATTGGCAGGCAGGCAAGAGCGTCGACGGGATCCACTCGATCGAATCGGCAGAAGTGATCATGAAACGCTTCGGACAGGCATTAGCGTCAGCGCCATGACTCTTGGACTGAATCGCAAGGACGGATACAATCTTGAGCCGAGGGTTTGTTGCCATGAAGACTCGTTTCCCGCAGTTGCTGATTTCCGCCATGCTGGCTCCAGCTTTGCTCTCTACCGGATGCTCCCTGGATGTCCTGCCGATTCACAGCGTGAGGCTCAACTCGGCACGACTGGCGATGCAACCCCTGCAAAGGGGACCGGCGGCTGCGGGCGCGTTCAAGAAATCCTGGAACTTCAACCAGCCAGGCGGCTTTCGCTACGACCCTACGAAGATCGAGATCAGACAAGGCGCGGCCCGATTGAAACCCACGCCCTCCCCTGGCCGGGAGCTCGCCTTTTCACGGGACTGGATGGTCCTGGAAACCAGCTCGGGTCGACCTTATGAAGCCATCGATGGTTTCAAAGAGGTCCTGGGACCGTCACACAAGGGTACTGTGAAATACCAGCTCTCGAATGACGGAACGAAGTGGTTCTTTCACGACGGGACCGCATGGACGCTCGCGATCCAGAATCCGGAAAAAGCCAACTCGGCACTAGACCTCAATATCCATATCACGAACTTCCATTCGGAAGTAGGCCCAGGGATGCTCTACGTGAAGGCGTTCCTCATGTCGCCTTCAGGCTCGGAGACATTGGAATTGAAGGGTATCGAGGTCAGCGGCATCGCCCCGATGCGCGACGCGGGAGAATGAACCTCAGCCCTTCCCGCCGCTTTTCACTTCGGGAACCCAGCCGCGGCCGCGCTTCAAATTTGCCACCCAACTCCTGAAGCCCTCGATCAGCGACTGCGATGGGACTCGGTCCTGGAAACCCAGGTCACCGAGCGCTCGCGCAAGCTTGCGAAAGCGATCTCGAGTGTCACCATCATGCTTAAACTGGATGCCGTGCCAGTTATCTCCGCTCGCGGCTTCGCGCACGTGCACCACTTTACCGGCGACGGCGAAGAGTTGAGTCAACAGCGAAAACTCCAGGCGGACTTCCTCCCCCATCGTGAGGATGAGGGGAATCTGCACGAACGCACCGCCTTCGGAAAGGTTCAACACCGCTCCTTCGATGCGCGATGACTGACCGATCACGAGCTGGGCCGGTAACTTGAGCTCGTAGCGGGGCTTGCTCTCCCACCAACGCACGCGCGGATCGAAGTAGGTCGCGCGCACAGCGGGAAGCAGGAAGTAAGTGACGAGAGCGAGCTCGGAAGCATGGATCGCGATGAGCATCGGCAGCGACATCGTAGTTTGCGCGTACGCCAGGTGCCGGAACTTGGCGTAGAGACTCCAGGCCATCGCTCCACAAAAGACTCCGTAGCTCCAATTGCGCATCCGCCAGATAGCGAACCCTGCAATCGGCATGAGCGCCACGAATTCGAAGATTTCGAGGAGGTTTTCTTCGAAAACCCAAGAAATCACTTTGGCTGGACTGACCTGCAGCACCCAAGCGTTGAAAAACACATTAAATACGGGCGTCAGGATCTGGATCAGCGCCAGGAGCATCAGCGCCCAGGGACGGTTTCTCATCCATCCAGTTTAATGGGGATTGCCGTGGATGGCCAGCGCTCCGCAGCGTGCGTTTTTTGGCAGGCCAGGACCTTGACTTCAGACTTCTGAAATCTGCTTGTAGAACTGCTTGAGGAAGGGAGAAGCACTCGGGACTCGGGCTTCTACCCGGTCTCGCCCTTCCTTCGGCACACCCATGATCGACTCCGCCCAGAGATCCTCGAAAAGAAGCTGACTCGCTCCGACCAGCAGCGGCGGAAACGCACCATCGTCCCGCTCTCCGTATCCCACGATCAAGAGCCTCATCCAAAGCTCGCTCATGAAGCTTCCCTTGAAGCCCGCTTGCCCGCTTCAACTCCTTGGTTGAGAGCGGCGAGTCCGATTGCAGGATACCCAACACTTCCCGAGCCTGGGGACTGAAAGCCGCATGAGCACCTGTCCGCGTATCCCGACTTGACCCGAGGGCCGAGAGCATGGCGACGAAAATCTCGCGTGAAAAAAAGTCGCCCTGCTCCGAAACCATTTCGAGTAGACGACTTTTCCGGAACGCGAAAATTGCTCACGGAGACGCCAGAGATCCGCAACCCGGTTGTCGCCGTCAGAGTCCCACTCCCAACGCATCTCGCTGCGTGGATGGAAGCTCGACCAGAGGGAGCGAGGTTCTTTACGGTTATCGATCGGAAAGACCAGGAGGATACCGTGCTTCTCAATGAAAGAGAGTGCCTTGGAAGCTTTCACGACTTCAGACTCGTTCAAACCGGACAACCCGTCAATGAGCGGTGAGCCGGGACTGATCCATGAAGCCCTGACAGCCGTTTGCCGCTTGAAGTACCCATCGCGCCCCCAGATACTGGAGGCAGGTCATGAACATCACGCATCGACTCCTCGCATGGCTCTTCATCGCAGCTTGCTTAGCCACCACTGTCCAAGCTGCGCAGCCCTCTCCCCTTCCTATGAGTTCGCCGAGCCCCAGCGCGAGTCCATCAGGCTTCGCGAGTATAGCCAGCCTATACGCTGTCCCCCTGGCGCGGATCCTGAAACAATGGAGCCAAAACCCGCCGTCAGTCTGGTTCGGTCCCGCGGAACCCATCGCGGTCCGGGCGCTCGAGACACCCCACAACAGCACTTATATCGGCTTGGCTGAGTTCGAGGAGATTCACGCGCCACTTTCCCGAGTTGCAGGCATCCTCGAGGACTACGGAAACTACCCGAAGCTCTTCGACGACTTGGTCCGAGTAGAAGTCCGTGGTCGCCAGGGCAAGCAGTTTGTGGTTTTCACCCAGCAGGGAATTCCGGTTCCCTTCGTTCCCGACGAAACCAACGAGATGGTCTACCAGATCGACTCCACGAATTCGGGACAGAAGTCCTACCTCTACGCACTTCGCAAAAGCAATCACCTGAAGTTCAACGACGGCTTCATCCTCCTCACGCAAGTCTCCGAGAATACCACAGCGTATTTCGAGCTTGATTTCTGGGATGCCGATTGGGGATTCATCAAGAGTTTCGGTGACAGCCGGATCTGGGCGGGAAGCATTCGAGCCTTGGCCCAAGCCGATCTCGCCATCAAACTGCGCGCTGAAAATCCGGGATGGGAACCCGGCCGCGCCAAAAAGGAGAGTGCGAAGTGGGCTGATCGGCTCGATGCTCGTAAGATCTACCAGTCTCGCATCCCGGTAGAAAAACTGATGTCAGTGGCTTCGCCCGAGCCCATGCCATCTCCTCTGAAGAGCGAATCACCGAAAAGTGAGGAAGAAGTTGGAGTAGTTGCTGGAGACATCGAAACCTCCCATGATCTCGAGCCACTTCAAGACCTTGTAGGATACTCCCCCGGTCCCATGAAATCGACCGGACAATCCTTCCCAGCGAGGATCTTCGTAGAAGGCCCCCACGTGAAGAGATACTCCAGGTAAACTTGGAGCCGGAGTCCGGTAACCCATCCGAGGCTCAAACGACAACGACCGACCTTTGCCCCTCAGTCTACCCGCGCTACCCAACGCTTCATTGACGAAAGTATCATAGGTGAGCTGATAACCATCTCGAGTCGGCCCGATCAGATCGAGATCGAAAAAAAATGTCCGGTCATCCTCCCATGGATTTATCGCGACCCCATTGCCGAGAATCCAGGGGCTATGGAGCTCGAGATCCTCGACGTAATCTTGCAGCGAGCCCAAGGCTCGGCCACTCAAGCGGATCGTCTGGGACTGGGTCAAACCCGAACGCAGCCAACTACCGATGCGGAGTCGAGAACTCAACTTCTGGTTGCAACCCAGCATAATCCCGATCGAAGATAAAGTATCGGCGGCGCCTGGGTCCGCGCCCCCCCCATTGATCGAGTTGCTATGGGCAAAAGACTTCCCCCAGAAGGCGAAGCCCACGGACAGATCTTCCGATAGTCTCAAAGATAGGGGGACATGAACCTCGATCAAAGTCGACTGGCTGAAGAAATCAACAGTGTGAGTGAGTGACTGCGAGTCGACCACAGTCGCAGTCGAGCGGACCCGGCTCTGCCGACCCGAGATTCCGAAGCCCAAGCCCCACCGCCCCCCCCCCCAACCCGCGCCCAACATGAAACGGCTGTCGCTGACGTCATTGAGGCCCTTCATCCCGGGCTCCAAGTTACTGGACGCGTTGTAGTCTAGGTCGAAAACCCATTCCTGTTCGCGCGCAGTGAGGGCCGAAGGATTCTGAAAGAGCGCGTTTTCGAGGTCTGGATCCGCTGAACAAGCTCCCCCGATCGCTTCGCAGAAAGCGCCTTTCGGGTAATCAGCGCGGTAGAGGTCGTAGTTCCTCGCCCAAGCCATGCCGGGAAAGGCCACCGCGATCCCAGCGGCGAGGATTGAATGGAGTGCGACTATCGTGATGAGTTCCCCGTTGCGAATCCCCACAGTTTAGACCGGACAGGAGCCAGCACCCAATCGAAATCACCCGAGCGGACTGCTTCTTGCCGAGCTCCCTTTCGCGAGGACGCGACCATGGAATGTACCGCGCTGATCAGCCGTTCTGGCGCTCTGGGCGCTCTTGGAATCCGCATGCGGAAACGGTACGCTCTCCGGATGATCCTGCTTCCGTTGCTGCTCATTTCGTACAGCATTTCCGCATCGGCCGCTCGCCCACCTTCCGCTCAGCTGGACCCGTACCAGGAATTCATCGGGGCCTGCCTCAAGGGCTTCAAACCCGAGGACTCGGCCATGGGTGCCCACCTTTGCGATTGCGCGGCCCAAGAAAGCAAGTCTCAGGAAGTCACGATTTCGGCACTCCGCAGGGAGACCGCGAAGATTCAGGCCGACCCAAAATACAAGATCCAAGACAAGCGTCTATTGGCATCATTTCAGGTCTGCACCATTGAAACGATGAAAGCAGTATCGGCGGCGGCCGAGGCTCAGCAGGCCCCGTAACAGGCACTCCAGCAGAACCTCCTGCAAGACTCGAAATAAGCCGGGCGCTTGGCGCCCAGGGCGATCCACCGCAGGTTCAGGCCTTAGGTTCAGCCGCACGT
>JAYVNB010000028.1:0-2326 GCA_043759365.1 Bacteriovoracaceae bacterium
AGCTCAGTTGGGAGCAGGGCAAGATCATTCGGTTTCCACAGGTAGACCAGTTGGTCGAGTTCCTGAAAAAAGTAGCGGCATAGCATGATCTCATTTAACCGACGAACCAAGGTCTTCGTATGCAAGGAACCGACTGACATGAGGGCCTCTTACGATACCTTGTTTGCCAAAGCAAAAGGGGTCATGGCGCAGGATCCTTTTTCCGGGCATTTGTTCCTGTTCATGAATTCTAAACGCAGCTCGGTCAAGTGCTTGTTTTACGACGGCACCGGTTGGGTGATTCTTGCCAAAAGAATGGAGCGTGGACTGTTCAGTCGGATCAACCCCATGCACCGGGGCGAGCTGACGCTGACAACAGCGGAGTTCGCCCTGTTTTTCGAAGGCGCGGATCTGGAGAAAAGATTTATCTCCAAACCCGGAACTGCCGAGTTGATCGATAGCCCGACGGAAATAAAAAAATCATTTTCTCAAAATCCTGAGTTGCAAACAACGACGATGTAATTCATGGTCTGTTTCGCCCATGGAAGAACTCAACCTCGGAAAAAAATCGGAGTTATCAATGCTCGGGAGCTTAAGCCCGGCCGAGTTGATAGAGAGGTACACGATTCTCGAGGCTGAGCTCGCGCGAGTCATCCGTGAAAATTATAAGCTCCGGAATCTCAAGATCACCGATGAGCAGATCCTGTTGTTATTGAAGGAGCAGCTCGAGTCCCTGCGTGCGGCCGAGTTTGGGGCCAGTTCTGAGCGTTACAAAAAGCCTGTAAAAAAGGACGAGCCTAAAGAGCCAGCCAAGCCCCGGGTCAAATTACCCAGTGAACGCTACCCCAACATCCCTGTGCGCGAGCAGCTCATTACTGAGACACCTGCGCCACTGTGCCCGTGCTGCAATAAAGGCATGACGGATTCCGGGATGACGGAGGACTCCGAGCAGCTCACCGTGATCCCCAAGAAATACGAGATTCTCAAGCAGAGGCGGGTGAAGTACCGCTGTTCTTGCCAGGGCGCCGTGCTGACTGCTCCAGCTCCAGCCCGAATTATTCCTGGAGGCACGTATTCTGATGAAATGATTGTGGACGTGGGTTTAACCAAGTATTGCGACCTGATCCCGATCGAAAGGTATGCCGCGATGGCAGGCCGTGGAGGACTCAAGGATCTGCCTCCTCAGAGCCTCATTGAGTTGACTCACGGATTGGCGGACTTTCTGTCGCCGGCCTATACGCTGATCAAGAAGGAAGTCTTGGCAAGTCGGGTCCTGGCTGCGGATGAAACTCCGCACCGGATGCTCGAGGGAAGTGACCAAAAGAGCTGGTATTTGTGGGGGTTCTCAACGCCCGAGCAATGTTTCCTGGAATGCCATGACACCCGCTCGGGCGACGTGGCAAGCGACGTGCTTCTCAAGTCGAAATGCGAGATTCTCCTCACGGATGTCTTTTCTGGCTACGGAAAAGCTGTCCGGGTTGCCAATGTGCAAAGATTACTTGATGGATTGGCCATGATTCGGTCAGCCTACTGCAATGCCCACGGGAGGCGCTACTTTTACAAGTGCTGGCCGCAGTACAAAGAGGCGGAGTTTTACCTGGACCACTATCACGAGATTTACCAACTGAACAAGGACACCAAGGGGCAGCCCCCGCCGCGTATCTTGGAACTGCGGGCCCAGATGCGTCCCCGGTTTGAGGCCATAAAAAAGAAGGCCTTGGACGAGCTTGCAAGCTATCCTGATGCGAGCAAGTACGCCAAGGCACTGAAGTACTTTTTGGGAAACTACGTGGGCCTGACGTTGTTCCTGGGCGACTCGGATGTTCCCATCGACAACAACTCCCAAGAAGGGATGCTACGCAACCCGGTTGTGGGCCGAAAGACTTGGTACGGGACACATTCCGAGCGCGGGGCTTTGACTGCGTCAATCCTGTTCACTTTGGTCGAGACTTCCAAGCTCAACCACGTCAATCCGCGCGAGTATTTTAAAAACCTGGTCGAGCGACTCCACGCCGGGCTTGGGCCCATGACTCCGCTCCAGTTCAAACAGATGTTAGCAGCCAACGCGACGTAAACGCCTCTGCACCCAGTGAATTGGTCGGGCTGACACTCGCGGTAAGGTGCGGTTATCGTGAAAGCCTTTTGGAGCTATTTGCCTACCCGCTGGACTCCGACAACTGAGGAGACCAGTCAGCTAACTTCGCTAATGTGGGGCGGTAGGACGATGTACACCCATTCATGCTCTGAGTGATCATTGCTCCCAAGTGCAGTCTGAGATCCAATGGTCTGCCCATGTCGATATCCACCTTTTTGGCGCGAAACACGTTCGCAGTCGTTGCGAGCTTCA
>JAYVNB010000029.1:0-2323 GCA_043759365.1 Bacteriovoracaceae bacterium
GAGGGCTATGACTGCATCCCGATCCTGGTTTCATTTCTCGACCAGGACGCCAACAGCACACGGGTGATTTCCGGGACGCTCACTTTGAGCGGGATCTCGGCCACTCCCGATGTGGCCGGCGGAAACACCGGGGGCGTCTTTTACCAGGACGCGGCTTGCTCCGCAGGCAACGAGCTGATCGCCAGTTCGATCTCCTTCACTTCCGCCACACCGAACACGAACTTCTACTTTAAGGCCAATGTCCGATCCGACGGGCTCTCTCCGACCTACTACACGGTAACAACGGACGGCCTCTCCCAGACAGCGACTGCGATGGATTACAAAATCCGCGTCTCCAACTGAACTCGACCGGCTGAAATGAGCGGGCCCTGGGGCCCGCCTCCCGAAAGGGACTTGCGCTCCAGGGCCCCACTTATTCAATCGAGGACTAAAGCAGGTTGGAAGCGAGTTCGGACAACTTCGAGCGCTCACCTTTGGTCAAAGTGATGTGCGCCGAAATCGACTCATCCTTGAACCGGTCCACGAGGTAAACCAATCCGTTGTTGGCCGAATCCACATACGGGTTATCGATCTGGTAGCTGTCGCCGGTGAGGACGATCTTGGTGTTGTCTCCCGCGCGAGTGATGATGGTCTTGATCTCGTGCGGGGTCAGATTCTGGGACTCGTCGACGATCAGGTACTGACCCGGGATCGAACGACCGCGGATGTAGGTCAAGGGCTCGATCTGCAGCAGCCCCTGGTTCATCAGCTCCTGGGTCCCTTTGCCGGCACCCCGACGTCCCTTGGAGCCGGTTGCCCCGAACAGGAAATCGATGTTGTCATAGATCGGTTGCATCCAAGGATTGAGCTTCTCCTCGATGTCGCCAGGCAGGAATCCGATGTCTTTCCCGAGAGGGAACACCGGACGCGAGACCAGCAGCTTCGAATAGACGCCTTCGTCCACGGTTTTCATGAGGCCGGCCGCGATCGCCATCAGAGTCTTGCCGGTACCGGCCTTGCCGACCAGCGAGACGAGCTTGATGTCGTCGTTGAGGAGCGCATCCATCGCGAACGACTGCTCTGCATTCTTGGGAAAAATCCCCCAGAGGCCTTCTACTGGCTTGAAGAGAGGGACGATGCACTCGAGCTCCCGCGAAAACCGCCCCATAGCCGTGTGGTTGGGATTTGCGGCGTCTTTGAGGATCACATATTGATTGGGACGAAGTGGATTCGCAGGCGTACTGGTGAAGGCCAGTTTCTTGGTCGAGTAGAACTCGTCGACTTGGGAGCCCTCGATCGTGAGCGTCGTAGTCCCGGCATAGAGCTGGTCGGGCTCGACCGAGGACGGCTCGAAATCCACTGCAGTAATTCCGAGGGCGTCCGCCTTGATGCGAAGGTTCGTGTCCTTGGTGACGAAAACGACCGGTCGCTTGGGAGTATCCTTCTTCAAGGAAATGGCCAGCGCGAGGATGCGATTGTCGGCCTTGTCCATCGAGAGTTCGACAGGCAAAGGCTGATGACCCTCGAGCTCCACGGTCAGGAGTCCACCTTGCGGCAGCTTCACTCCTTTGGAGAGTTCTCCATCGGCGCGCATTTCGTCGATCAACCGCGAGAACAGGCGCGCGTGTCGGCCGTTTTCGCTCATTTCCCGCTTGAACCGATCGATTTCCTCCACGACGACGATCGGGATGACCACGTCGTTGTTGCCGAACTTGAAGATCGCTTGTGGATCAAACAGCAGGACGTTCGTGTCCAGGACAAATGCTTTACGCAAATCGGCCTCCATGCAGGTGCGCATCTTTTCGCCCCTTAACGAGGAGAGTAGAACAGGCGGTTCGCAAGAGTCAAATATTCGGCGTTCCTATTTAATTGGAGACGACTCCCCCCTGTCTCGGCGGACCGGGTCATCCCCGACCCATTACGAACTGGATGCGGTGGACCGATACTAGAAGAGGAAGGAAACGCGGATCGTCATCATCCCCCATCCGTGAAATTGCAGCACGTTTTGTGAGTCATCCTCAGTTTCGAATTGCAGTCGCGCTCCTCTGCCTCGGATCGGCAGCCTTCACCGGTTGTGCGAAATCCGGTGGCTCGTCCAGCGACGGCGCAAAGGGCGGCACAAAAACCTCTACGGGCAGACGCCCCGTTACTGTCCCTACAGCGGTGAATGCGATCGTGATCTTCCCGGATTCGCCGATCATCTCCACCGGCGCGACGATCACTTTCAGCGCCAGCGGCGGAAGTGGACCCCTCTCCTACGTCGTTCAATCGGGCGGAGGAACCATTGACAGTCAGGGGCGTTATACCGCTCCAGGCACCGCAGGCACCGCGACCGTCCGCGCGA
>JAYVNB010000030.1:0-2313 GCA_043759365.1 Bacteriovoracaceae bacterium
TGGGACCAACCCGTCAGTATTCAGAAGATTTTAAGAGATCCGCCGTTCAAAAAGTACTCCTCCGGGGTTCAAAAACCGTAGGTCAAGTCTGCAGAGAACGCGGGGTAGCGAGCCCGTCGTTTTACGAGTGGCGAAAGAAGTATGTTAATGCTGCGGGAATGTAGAAGTCAGAGCGGCGCCCTCAAGATTGGACCTCGACTGAGAAGTTCAAGGTGGTCTTCGAGCATGAAGCGTTGTCCCCGGAAAAGCGCGGCGAATTTCTTCGTCAAGAAGATCTTCACTCGGAGCACGTGGAGGTGTGCATCAGGGGAAGGACGGAGCGAGCCTGCAGAATCGTCACGCCGTTTACGAAAATGCGAAGCTTGAAAATCCACTTCGTTGGTCAGGAAAAACGCGAAATTGGTCAGTGATTGGAGAAGTCCGACTCAACCCCGGGAAGGAGACAAAACCAGAGAATGAAAAGTTAAGACAAAAGGCCGCCTAAAAATAAAATGCGACATCTTTCTTAAAATTTTCCGAAGCTGTTGTCATATAAACCCTATCAGTCGGAACTGTGGGTGGGAGCGTTTTGCGCTGGGTTTGATTGGTGGCAATCGTTATTTCAAGATCGACTGCTAGGGAAAGTTGACCAGGCTTGGTGGAAGTCTGGAGTAGCCTGAATGCCCGTGCAGGAAAGGTGCTACTATTTTCCAGGAAATTCACCAGTTCGGCGATCGTAATAGGCTATACCCCTATATCATAAATAAGCTGCTCTGAAAGTAATTGGTCCTGTATGGCCTACGGCATAGGAGTACTTATGAAAATTAATTTGTTTGTCATTGTAATGGTTGGATTAACGGTGAGCGTGACGAATGTGTCGGCCTCAGCTACGAACCGGTATCATCCCCCGACCTGCCCAGCGGGAGAGAGTCTTCACTTCGAACCAGACTCTGGCTATTTGTGCGAACCTGATCCAAGTCGGGGTACGCCTCCTGTAAGGACAATTTCATGCCCTCCGGGCCAGCTGCCTCATTTTGAGCCAGATAACGGAATCGTGTGTGAGTTTGATCCAAATAATTCCGACGCCGCTCCAGTTCCCACCGTGTGCCCTCCGGGAGAATCCGTGCATTTTGAGCCTGGATCTGGAAACCTTTGCGAACCGGATCAAAGTTAGTTTCATCGTGACTGTTCAGCCCGCATTCACAACTTGAGTTGAAAGTCAGGCCGAAGCGATCGGGAGCCGGCGCGCAATGATGGCGGCATGAAGCGCTTCGCAGCTACCGCTCCCCTTGCTTGCGCATCGTAGAGAGGTAGCTGCGAAGGCGGCAAGACACGCGGGCCCCCTCGAAGCTTCTGAAACAGCCGGAAATTTTTTGCTTCACTTTATTCATGCAGATATCTTGCTCGCCCTGGTTATTGCTGAACGGGGCGCGAAGAGGGGGTCATGGGTGGCGTGGTGGCGCAGACCTGAGCGTAAAAGCTTCTCGTAGTTCCGCAGAAATTTCCGCTTCGCTTGGCGGGAAAGCGTGGTCTTTGCACCGAGTTTGGCGAGCTTCACCTGGCGGTGCAGGGCGAGCAGGCAGTCCTCGAACTTGAAGTAAGATTTCCAGTGGTCATGGACGGCGACCCCGCGATAGCTGGGCAGGATCCCGAACTCGTTCATAGCGGTCGTGCCGCGGTCGAGGTGGATGCCAAAAAAGGTGAGACGATCAGTTGAGGCGCTATGAAGCCAGTGAAGGCTGCCTGCGCACCGCATGCAGGTCTCGTCGAAGTTGGCGGCGGGCGACTAGATGAGCGCAGATTTGAGGTCCCGCTCAAAGCCCTCGAGTCCGTGAAAGCCATCCTTTGACCACTGCATGATCGCGCCCGAGGAGATCTGGATTCCAAAGCATCCTTCCAAAATCTCCGACACGCGCCGAACGGGCGTCAGGTGCTGGGTCATCAGAAAAAGGGCGTAGGATTTGAGGCGCAGACAGTACTCGGCGGGCGCGCCCTTGGGTCCGGGTGGCAGTGCGGCAGTCACCTTCGTGCGGCAACAGGGACAGATTTTGATCTCCCGGCGCTGCTCGGGTGAGATCCTCGCCGCAGGGGCAGCGGAACTTCTTTCTTATCGCGCTTCAACTCCCGAAGAGTAAGGCCAGAGCAATAGAACTCAAATACTTTGCTACTCAAATCGTAGATTCAGGCTGAACAGACACCATCTTCCTTGAAATTTTCCGAGTAGGCTCAGTCCATTGATTCCTTGCAGCATCGAGTCGACGACCGACTGGACGAATGCTTTCTCTTGCTTGGGGTTCAATTTACGTTTCTTGGCAATAAGAGAGTCTTTCTCCC
>JAYVNB010000031.1:0-2312 GCA_043759365.1 Bacteriovoracaceae bacterium
TAGCGAATTCACTCACTGTCTTACGCGAAAACCGCGAGTCCCGGATCGAAGCTCCCGCCGCCGACAGCTTCCTCTCCTTCTTTCGAGCTGTAGTCGATGCCGTGGGCACGCCTCGTCAGATAAATTTCACCGAGACCCTCGTATCCGATGCCCGGGTCCTCGATTCGATGCAACGTGCATCCCTGCCCTGAAAAGGAACACTCCATGGCAATTCATGTCTGGTCCTACCTGAAGGAATACGAAGCCGAGAAAGAGGAAGTCTGGGCGGCGCTCGAGAAGGTGTTCAAGTCCGGTCGGCTCGTGCTTGGGGAAAGCGGCAAGACGTTCGAGGCCGAGTTCTCCGCCTACTGCGATACGAGCTTCGGCGTCGGCTTGAACAGCGCGACGGACGCCTTGTTCCTCGGCCTGAAGGCGCTCGAGATCATGCCCGGAGACGAGGTCATCACGGTCTCGAACACCGCAGTGCCCACGGTCTCGGCGATCTCCGCCGCAGGTGCTGTGCCCGTCTTCGTGGACGTCGATCCTTCCACTTACCTCATCGACGTGACGAAAATCGAAGCCAGGATCACTTCGAAGACCAAGTGCATCCTTCCGGTCCACCTCTTCGGCCAATGCGCGGACATGACCGCGATCGGCCGCATCGCCGAGAAACACGGCGTTCCTGTTTTCGAGGATTGCGCACAAAGTACGGGCGCGACCCAGCACGGACGCAAGTCGGGTTCGATGTCCGAGCTCGGTGCCTATTCGTTTTACCCCACCAAGATCCTGGGTACCTACGGGGACGGCGGCATGGTCGTCACCCGGAGCGAAGAGATCGCGGCGAAGCTCAAAAGGCTCCGCTTCTACGGGATGGAGCAGCAGTACTACGCGCTCGAGGACGGCTACAACTCGCGACTCGACGAGATCCACGCCGAGATCCTACTGCGCAAACTGAAGCACCTGGATTCGTACGTGGCGCGTCGGCGCCAGCTCGCGGCCCAGTACGACACGCTTCTTGCCGACACTCCGCTTGGGCTTCCGAAGACCGCCGAAGGCAACATCCACGCCTACTACCTTTACGTTGTCAAGCATCCTCGCCGCGACTGGATAATTGAGGAGCTAAAGAAGCACGACATCCTCGTCAACATCAGTTACCCGTGGCCGATCCACACGATGCCGGCCTACCGTCACCTGGGTTACCAGGTCGGCGATCTGCCCCACACCGAAGCGGTCCAGAAGGAAATCTTCTCGCTTCCGATGTATCCGATGCTCACCGACGAGGAGCAACTCACCGTCGTTCAAACCCTGAAGAAGATCCTCACCTCGTGAAAGTTCATCCGGTTCTGGCAGGCGAATTCGTCAATCTCAGACCGCTCCAAGTCGCCGACGCTGAGATCACGCTGCGCTGGCGCTTGAGCGATCGCGCCAGCCTGCTCAATCGCGGTGCCCAGAACCTCGAGCAACAAAGGACGTGGATCGCCTCCCGGCCCCGCGACGAATACAACTTCGTCATCGAGCTGAAGGACGGCCGGCCGGTCGGGATGCTTTCGCTCGTATCGATCGACTTGACCCACCGTCGCGCGGAACCTACCCGGTTCCTGATCGGCGAGGAAGAAGCGACCCAGGGGATCCCGGCTGCGGTTGAAGCGATGAAGCTCCTCTACGAGTTCACCTTCGACACCCTGAAGCTGCAGCGTGTGGCCGGCACGGTGGTCGAGGACTACCCGCTGATGGCCAAGTGGCAGAAGTACCTGGGCATGAAGGAGGAGGGCCTGCTGCGGCGGCACTACTTCATCAAAGGCCGTTTCCAGGATGCGATCCTGCTCGGACTCCTCGACGAGGAATACCGGAAGGTCAGCCTTCCCCGGATGAAAGCCCTGATCTCGCTTGCCAGGAAATCGTCGACCCGAACAGGCTGACGAAGTTCAGGTATTCGTCCGGATCTTTTTCATTCGCGACGAATAGAGCTCATCCTTCGCAATGATGACCTTCGAGGGTACCTTGAAGGAGCTCAGGACCTTTGCGCACTCCACCCGCACACGGGTCTTCAATGCCGCCAGGGGTTCATCCTCCGCCAGCTTGACCTTCGCGCAGATGATCTGGCCGAGCAGGGGATTGGACTCGGAATAGACGGAGACGTCCTGGACGTTCGGCAGTCCGATGATCACGTTCTCGATCTCGCTCGGGTAGACCTTCTGCCCGCCGATGTTCATGATGTCCGTGGTCCGCCCGAGGATCTTGAGCCACTCCCCGTCCACTTCCACGCGGTCCTGAGAATTGAACCAGCCTCCGGAATCGAAAGGATGAGGCGCGTTCAGGTAGCCCTGCATGGC